>DATMGZ010000229.1:0-15871 GCA_035555155.1 Solirubrobacteraceae bacterium
GCGACGGCGTTGCGGAGCAGGTGGCCGATCGCATCCGAGAGGCCCTCGAGCACGGCGCGGTCGAGTTGTGTGTCGCCTCCGGTGACGACCAGGTCCGCCTCGACGCAGTGGGCCTTCGCCGCGTCTCGCACTGCCCGCGCGTATGGCGCCGTGATCGAGCGCAGCGGGAGGCTTCGCATGCCGAGCACCGCATCCTGCAGCTCCGACAGCAGCCGCTCGCCGAGATCCACCTCGCGCTCGAGCTCGTCCTCGGCGACGCGGGCGGATCGTCCCATCATGTGCTCCAGGCGGCGGTGGTGCAGCACCGTCTCGCCGACCGCGTTGAGCATCCGGTCGATCTTCTCGGCGGGGATCTTGAGCGACCGGGAAGCTCGGACCGGCTCGCTGCTCGCGGCCGGCGCCATCACCGGCTCGGATGTGGGCGCGGGCTCGGCGGCCGGCTCGGTGGCGGGCGCCGGCTCGGTGGCGGGCGTCGGCTCGGTGGCGATCGCCCGCCGCAGCTCATCGGTCAGGCGCAACAGCTCCTCCACCTGCTCACCCGTCGGCGGCCCGCCGCCCCGGGCGCCCTCGAGGACGTTCTCGAGGGCGGCGGCGACGTCCCGGGCCACGACCAGGCCGACCATGCCGGCGCTTCCCTTGATCGAATGCGCGTGCCGGAACAGCTCGTCGGTCACGTCGTCGGTCGCCCGTCCAGCCTCGAGGGCGAGCAGGCAGGCGACGATCTCGTCGAGTCGCTCGGCCGCCTCGTCGCGGAACACGGGCAGCAGCTCCGCCTGCCAATGCGCGCCGACGCTCATCTCGCGTCCTTGGCCACGGAGTCCAGCAGGGCTCCGACGTCGAGCAGTCCGACCAGCGCCCCGTCGACGATCGTGGTCGCGCGGATGCAGCCGAGTCCGGGCTCGGGCGTGCCCTCGGAGAGGGCGTCGATGCCAAGCACCTCGTCAACGGCCAGGCACACCCCTCGGTCCTCGTCGCCGGCCACGATCAGGCGCGACGGGCGTCCCCGGTTGCGCAGCCTGAGGGCTGGGGCCGGGTCGATGACGGTCAGGATCTCCCCGCGCAGGTTGTGCAGCCCGAGCACGGCGTCGGGAGCGCCGGGCACCGGTGTCACGCCGGCGTACCGGACCACCTCGACGACCTGTTCGACGGGCAGCGCATACTGCTCGCCCGCCACACGGACGCGGACCTGGACGGTGCCCACTGGTGGGCCTCCCACTAGGCCGCGGTGCCGAGCGCGGCGCCGTTTCTCGAGGTGCCGTAGCGCTCGAGCATCTGCTCGAGCCCGCGCACGAGGTTCTCGACGTCGTTGGCGATCTCAGCGCGCTGGTCCTGCTCGGCTGCGAGCTGTTCGACCGCGCGTCGGATCTCGGTCATCGACGCCGCGGCCTGGGCGGCGGCGTCCTTCTGCTGGTCGGTGGCCGCCATGCTCTGCTCGGTGGCGTGGATCGTCGCGTCGCTCTTCTCCCGGATCGAGCCGGCGATCTCGCGGATCGACTCGGTCGAGCGCACGGTGCGCTCGGCGAGCTTGCGCACCTCGCCGGCCACGACCGCGAAGCCGCGACCGGCGTCGCCGGCCCGGGCCGCCTCGATGGCGGCGTTGAGCGAGAGGAGATTGGTCTGCTCGGCGACGCTGTTGATCATCTCCAGCACCTCGCCGATCTGCTGGCTGCGGACTCCCGTCTCGAGGGCCTCGCTCGCGGTCGCGTGGGCGTTCTCGGCGATCGCGGCTGAGCTGGCGCTCAGCTCCTCGAGCGTCGCGGCGACCTGCGAGATCGCCGCGGACTGCTGCGTGGTGGCCGCCGCGGCCGCCCGCGTGGCGCCGCGCATCTCTTCGGCGGCGGCGCCGAGATCGCGCGAGGTCGCCTTGATCCGGGCCAGCAGTCGCCGGATCAGGCGCACCGCGTAGGCCGTGAGCACGATGGTCAGCAGGATCGCGACCGAGCCGATGAGGACGCCCACCAGACGGGCTGTCGCCGCGCTCTGGCGGGCTGCGCTCACTGCCGCCGCGGCCTGCTGACGCTCGGTGCTCGACAGGGCGCCGAATTGCGCGTTCAGTGTGGCCAGAGCCGTCTCCGCCCGTGTCGCGGCGGCGGACCGGGGGGCAGTTGCGACGGCTTGACCGAGCGCGGCGATGTGCGCGTCGAGCCGAGTTGTCCCGGCGTCGATGGACTGCAGCAACTGGTTCGCCGCGGCGGTGTCGAGATTCGAGGGGTGCAGCCCGAACATGTCGGTGGCGAGCTCGTTGCGGGCCGCCTGCACGTTGGCGAAGGCGGCCGCGGTGCCCTGGTTGCTGTCGGCCTGCACCGCTGTGGCGATGTCGAGCAGCGCCGCCCTCGCCGCTCCGCTGGTGGCGATCGTGTCGACGGTGCCGACAGCCTGGTCGTACCGGTCGGTGGTCGACCCCAAGCGCCACAGCGACACGCCGAGCGCGGTGGTGCCACACATCACGATCACCGTGCCGACGAGGGCGATCCGGCCGGCGGGGCCGGCCAGGCCGCGGCGGAGGGTTTCGAGCATGTCCCTTAAGTCGGCCCTCGCGCGCACGGGTCCATGCGTACTTCTCCGCACCAGAGGTGCGGGGTCCCACGCGCTGCTCGGCGCGTGGCGTTCCGAACAACAGTGTGAGATGCGTATGCCGCCGCCTGTCCCCGGCTCCACCGCCGCTCTCCCGCCGAGGATCCCCCCGTCACCACCCGACCTACACCGCGAGGAGCTCACCCATGTCCATTGATCGCAACGCCGTGCCTCCGCGCGTGCTCGTGACCGGCGTCGGCGGACCTGCCGGGCTCGCCGTGATGAAGTCGCTGCGCGACTCTCCCCTGATGGTGTACGCAGCCGACATCGACCCCTATGCCGCCGGCCTCTATGACGTTCCCGAGCGCGCGCGGGCGCTGCTGCCGCGCGGCGACGACCCCGGATTCGTCGAGTTCGTGTTCGGGCTCTGTCGGCGGGAGCGAATCGACGCGGTGGTCCCGACGGTCGACTCAGAGCTGCTGCCGCTCGCCCGAGCGCGTGAGCGCTTCGAGCGCGCCGGCGTGAAGCTCGTGCTGGCGCCCGAGGCGACGCTGCGGGTGTGCCTCGACAAGTGGTCGCTGTTCCAAGCCTGCGCGGGCGTCGTGCGCGTTCCCGAGACGGTGCTGGTGGATGAGGACTTCGACCCCGGATCACGCGAGCTCCCGGTGATCGTCAAGCCGCGTCTCGGCAGCGGCGGCCATGGTGTCCAGATGATCGAGCATCGCTTGGAGCTCGAGCGTCTGCCCCGGGACGGAACCCTGATCGTGCAGACATACCTGCCCGGCCCCGAGTACTCGCTCGACGTGCTCGCGAACGCCAACGGACAGGTGCTCGCCGTCGTCCCGCGCTCGCGGCTCAAGGTCGACTCAGGGATTGCCGTCACGGGGCGTACGCTGCACGATCTTCGCCTCGAGCTGATCGGGCGCGAAGTGGCCGAGCTGATAGGGCTGACCGGTGCCGCGAACGTGCAGGTCAAAGCCGACCGCCGGGGCGCCCCGGCGGTACTGGAGGTCAACCCCCGCTTCCCCGGATCGATGTCCCTGACCGTGGCCAGCGGCGTCGACATGCCGTTGCTGTGCGTCGCCGAGGCACTCGGCGCGATCGGACCGGAGGGGCCACTGCCATTCGCCGATCTGGGCATGGTCCGCAAGCTCGAGGAGCAGTTCTTCGATCCGTGTCAGATGAGCCGGCTCGAGCGCCGGGCCGACCAGGTGCAGCAGTCGACGCTCCAGGACGCGGCATGATCGACGCCGGGGAACTCGTCCACCGCGATGCCCACGTTCACTCCACCTTCTCGGACGGGGCAGCCAGCCTCGCTGAGAACATCGCCGAGGCCGAACGGATCGGCCTGCGCGCGCTCACGTGCGTTGATCACGTGCGCCTGGAGTCGGACTGGGTGCCGTCGTTCGCGGACGCGGTGTCCAGCCTGCGCGGCGAGACCTCACTCGAGTTGCGGTGTGCCGTCGAGGCCAAGCTGCTCGATACGACCGGGGCGCTCGATCTGCCCGGCGGACTGGACGGGATCGACTGCGTCTATATCGCCGATCACCAGGTCCCGATGCCCGGCGGACCCCGCTCCCCGCGTGAGATCCGGGCGTTGATCGAGGCGGGGGAGCTCGATCCGCGGGTCCTGATGTGTTCACTCATCACCGCCACGGCGATGTCCTTGCGTTGTCCGCATCAGGTGCTGATCGCCCATCTGTTCAGCGTGCTGCCGAAGCTCGGCCTGCGTGAGGACGGCGTGCCTGAGCAGTTGATCGAGGCGCTCGCTGCGGCCGCACAGGCGAACGGCGCCTGGATCGAGATCAACGAGCGCTGGCGCTGTCCGACGGCGAGGACGCTGCGCCCGTTCCTACGGCGTGGCGTCCCGCTGCTGCTCGGCACCGACAGCCACCAGACGCGGACGCTCGGCCGCTTCGACTACTGCGAAGCGGTCCTGCACGAGCTCGCTGCCGTATCGCTCACGCCTGCCTGACAGGGCGCTGTCGCGCGCCGGCCTCAGCCGGCAGTCTGGAGCGGGGAACCACCAGCGGCTCGGGGCGGCCGAGATGGAACCCCTGCGCGAAGTCGACCCCGTACTCGGTCAGCAGGCTCAGCGTCCCCGGGTCCTCCACGCCCTCGGCGATCGTCCGCTGGCCGAACCCGTGGGCGAGGTTGACGATCGCCTTGACCAGGTGCTGGTTGCCGGCGCTGGACGCGAGATTGAGCACGAAGCTGCGGTCGATCTTGAGGTAGCCGACTGCGAGCCTCTGCAGGTAGGTGAAGCTGCCGTAGCCGGTGCCGAAGTCGTCGAGCGCGACGTCGCAGCCGATCGCGGTCAGTCCGCGGGTGAACGCCTCGCCGGCCTCGGTGTCGCGCATCAGCGCGGTCTCGGTGATCTCGAAGGTGATGTCCGCGGGATCGACGCCGCAATCGTGCAACCGGCGCTCGATCACGAGCAGCAGCTCGTGGTTGCCGACCGACTCCGCGGACAGGTTGACGTGCACGTGCCGGCCGCCCCCGGCCATCGGCAGCGCGTGCTCGACCACCCAGTGATCGATCTCACCGATCAGCCCGTATTTCTCGGCCACGGGCAGAAAGCTGCCCGGCGCGATCAGCTCGCCCTGGCGGCCGATCATGCGCAGGAGGAGCTCGATGCCCGGCTTGCCCCCGTTGAGGGGGATGATCGGCTGCGCGTACAGGACCAGCCGATCCTCATCGATCGCGTCGCGGATCCGGCCGATCCAGGTCATGGCGATCAGCTCGCGCTGGGCGCGGGCCTGCTCGGCCTTCTCGTCGGTCGTGTCGCGGAACACGACCACGAGACCTCTGACCTTGGTCCCGCTGAACAGCGGCACGGCGGAGTAGGCGACCGGGAACATGGTGCCGTCCTTGCGTGTGAACGTGTCATCGGCGATCTGCACCGTGGTGCCGTCCTCCCTGACTTTGGAGAGCTCGCTCTCATCCTCCGGCAGGCGTGAGCCGTCGGCGCGCTGGAAGTGCACGGCGGCGTGCATCGACCGGCCGCGCAGCTCATCCTCGCTCCAACCGAGCAGCCGCGATGCGGCCGCGTTCAGCAACGTCAGGCGTCCGTCGCGGTCGACGACGCAGAGGCCCTCGGCCATCGTCTCCATGACCGCCGTGCGAAACGTCTCAGCCTGGTGGCGCTCGCTGATGTCGGTCACCACGATGCCGGCGCCGATGACCTCGGTTCGGTCCGAGACCGGATAACAGCTCGCCAGCCACGCCCGCGTTTCCTCCGGTGAGTCGAGGTCGGGGATCGTGACCTCGACGTTCACGACCGCCGCTCCGGTCTCGAACACACTCCGGCACATCGGCTCGATCTGCGGCCACAGGGTCGGAAGCACGCGGGCGGCAGGGCGGCCGACGTGGTCCGTGGATGGAGCGCCGCCTGCCTCGGCGAGCGTCTCGTTGATGCGGTGGAGGCGGAGCTCCCGATCGACGAATCCGAACCCGACCGGCGCCGTGGAGAGGATCGTCTCCAGCAGCGTCAGCGCCTCGGTCACCCGGCGCTCGGCGAGATCGAGCTCATCCACCTTCTGCACCAGCTTGCGGTTGAGCATCCGCAGGTGCTCGCGATGGAACTCCTCGGTGGGTTGCCGCTGCTGCGGATCGTGCGACTCGGCGAGGGCGAGGCCAACCACGCGCATGATCTCCTCGGGCTCGCACGGCTTGGAGAGGACGTGCTCGACCCCGGAGGCCGCGGCCAGCCGGCTCACCTCGTCCATGGCGTAGGTCGCGGTGCTGAGGATGACCGGGATCTTGGCGATGCGCGGATCGCTGCGCAGCTCGTGCACGAACTCGTAGCCGTCGGTGCCGGGCATCAGGATGTCGGCGATGATCAGGTCCGGGGTGTGGGTCCGGGCCAGTGCGAGCGCCAGCTCGCCTGTGTCGGCCGTGAGCACGTCGTACCCCGCGTAGCCGAGCACAGTCGCGAGCAGCTCGCGTTCGGGCTCGCGGTCGTCGAGGACGAGGACCTGTGTCATGGCCGCTGCCCGACCCGGTCGAGGGCCGCCGGCCGGGCGAGGAACCGCTCGATCTCGTCGATGAACGTCTCCGGCTCGATCGGCTTGCGCAGATAGCCGTCGAACCCGGCGGCGGCGATCCGCTGGCGGTCGCCGTTCATCACCGACGCAGTGACGGCGATCGTCGGGGTTGTGCGCAGCGCGGGATCGCCGCGAATCGCCGCGATCACCGCGAACCCGTCCATCTCGGGCATGCGGATGTCGAGCAGGATCAGATCGGGTCGCTGGGCGCGGGCGATCCGGATCCCGTGGAGCCCGTCGCGGGCCAACAGCGATACGTACCCGTGAGCCCGGAGCAGGTAGTCGACGAGCTCGATGTTGTGCGTGTTGTCCTCGATCACGAGGATTCGGGCGGCGCTCATCTCAGGGCGGTCCACGTACGTCGAGGGTGAACACGCTGCCCTGGCCGAGCTCGCTCGCGAAGCCGATCCCCGCTCCGAGCAGGTTGGCCAGCGTCTGGCAGATGTAGAGCCCGAGCCCCGTGCCCTGGAAGGGGGTGGCGCCCGGCTCACCGACCTGCTCGAAGGCGGCGAACAGCCGCTCCTGGTCGGAGCTCTTGATGCCGCGGCCGGTGTCGAGGACGCTGAAGCGTGTCACGCCCCCGGCACCATCGGAGAGGCACGTCAGCGTCAGGCGCACGTGCCCCTGGTCGGTGAACTTGATCGCGTTGCTGGTCAGGTTGATCAGGATCTGGCTGAGCGCGCGGCGGTCGCACTCGACCTCGACGCCGCCGGAGGCGAGCACCTCCAGGGCGATCTGCTTCTCCTCGGCCAGCGGCCGCAACCCGGAGGCGACCTCCTCGAGCAGCTCCCGGCAGGCGACCGGCTCGGGGTGCAGTTCGACCTTGCCGGACTCGATCCGGGCCAGGTCGAGCAGGTCGTTGATCAGCGACAGCAGGTGCCGGCCGCTGGATCTCACCATGCCCAGCTGCTTGGTCTGCTCGTCGTTCAACGGGCCCGGCAGCCCCATCAGCAGGGTTCCGGTGAACCCGATGATCGCGTTCAGCGGCGTGCGGAGCTCGTGGCTCATGCTGGCCAGGAAGCGGTCCTTGGCGAGGCTCGCGCTCTCGAGCCGGAGATTCGCGTCGCGCAGCTCCCGCTCGAACTCGACCCGCTCGGTGACGTCGCGGATCGCCGCCGTCGCGAGGGCCCCCTCCTCGGTCTCGAACGGGCTGAGGCTGATCTCGACCGGGAACTCGTCCCCGTTGCTGCGCCGCCCGCTGAGCTGCAGCCCAACGCCCATCGGCCTGGCCGCCGGGGCGGCGAAGAAGTCGCGGCGATGGGACGGGTGAGCCGCGCGCTGGCGCTGCGGGATGAGCACCTCCATCGGCTGCCCCAACAACTCCTCGCGGCCGTAGCCGAACAGCCGCTCGAGCTCGGCGTTGACCAGGCGGATGGTCCCGTCTGGATTCACCATCACCATCGCGTCGGGGGCCGACTCCACCAGCGTCTCGGCGAAGCTGCGCGTTCGCTCGAGCTCGCGGGACAGCCGCAGCTCATCGGTGACGTCGCTGGAGATGATCAGGAACCCCTCCAGGTCCTCGCCGCTGCGCCGGGGCGTGATCACCACCCGGCCCATGAACCGGCTCCCGTCCTTGCGCTGCCGCTCGACGATGCCCTTCCAGCTCCCGCCCTCGAGCGCGCGCTCCATCATCTGCTCCGGGAGTCCCGCCTCCACGTCCGGGTCGATGTGCAGCACGGAATGGGGTGCTCCGATGATCTCCGAGGGCGGGTGGCCGTAGATCCGGCGGGCGCCGGCGTTGAACCCGACGATCCGGCCGGCGGGATCGATCACGATCATCGAATGCTCGGTCGAGGCCTCGAGGATCGTCGCGAGGAATCGGACCGCGTCCTCCGCCGCCCCCAGACCGCCGACTTCCAGTCGCGGTGCCCGAGCCATGTACAGATCATTATTCGTGACGGGGATGGACCCGCATATCCCGCGATTGCAGGATATGTCGGCCCTGCTGTCATCGCCGAGACGTCACGCAGGGCGTTATTCGATCAGGCCCGTGCGGATTCCGACCGCCACGGCGGCGGCGCGATCCGAGACGCCGAGGCGCTGATAGATGTGCTTCATGTGCGTCCCGACCGTGGCCACGCTGATCTCGAGCTGGTCAGCGATCTGCGGTCCCGAGAACCCGTCGGCGGCCAGGCGCAGGATCTGCATCTCGCGTGGCGTCAGCCACGGCGGCCGCAGCTGGCCCCGGTGGTGGGACAGGAAGGCCCCCAGCTCGTGTCCGATCGCGCCCATCGTCTGGCTCAGCCGGGCGGTTGGGCGCAGCTCGTCGCGGTAGTAGAGCTCGACGACCGCGAGCACCTCGCCCGCGTGAACAGCCGGGAACACCATCGCCCCGTGCAGGCCGTCGACGGCGGCGGCCCGGGGGCGGCGGAAACTGGGGTCGGTGAGCACGTCGGCGATGTTCAGCGGAGCTTGGTGCTCCCACGCGATGCCCGGAGCGCCGACGCCGCGCGGAAGTCGCAGGGCGAGCGTCGCGGCTTCGAATGTGCTCGTATCGACGTCCGGATCGCTCCAGCACAGCCGTGCGGTGAGCACATCGCTGCTCGGCAGCCACAGCGCCGCGAAGGCGCACTCCATCGCCTCGGCGAGCCGCTGCAGCAGACGCAGCCCGCTGTGCGGCAGGCTCTGCCACGCGGCCAGCTCACCGGAGACGGCGACGTGGCCGGCGAGCTCACGTCCGGCCAGGCGGTGATCGGTGACGTCCACCACCGAGCCGACGATGCGCTTGGTTCCGTGCCCGGCGGACTCGATTGCGGTGATCGTCGAGCGCAGATAGCGGACGCCGCGGTGGGCCGTCGTGATGCGGAATTCGATCGGCGGTGCGGCCGCCACATGACGGCTCATGTCGACGTGCCGCGCGACGCGCTCGCGATCCTCGGGATGGATCTGCTCCTGCACGAACGCTCGGGTTGGCGTGATCTCCTGCGGACGCAGGTCGAAGAGTCGGTACAGGTTGTCCGTCCATCGCAACAGGTCGGGGCCGGGTATCCATTCCCAGCTGCCCACCCCGGCGACGTGTTCACCGGACTCGAGCAGACGCGCACCGACCACCGGGTCGAAGTCCTCCATCCCGCCGCCCCGTATCGGTCGCGGTGACCGGTCAGTCACGCGTCCCCCCCTTTCGCGCGCAGACACCGCGATACCACATCAAAGTCCCGGACCGGACGTGCACGGTCGCCCCTCTTCTGTTTGCAGACCGGCCAGGCGCACGCGCCCAGGCCAAAATCGTTGCACCGAATACTACTCGCCAGACCGACCACCGCGCAGCGGATTGTCATACACAGCCCTGGGGTCCTGCCGTTCAGTAGTTACTACGGATTGGGGATGGGTATCGGTGCGGACGCGCGGGCGTCCCAGGGCGTCGATACGTCCACATGACCCCACAGCTCGACAGCGGACGGATCTCCCCCGAGGCCTCGCTGAAACTCTGGCAGGAGTACAAGCGCACGGGCAGTCGACGCCTGCGCGATCGCCTCGTGCTGACGCTGGCGCCGCTCGTCAAGTTCGTCGCCTATCGGAAGCTCCGCGAGCTCCCCGCCCACTGCGAGGTCGAGGATCTCATCTCCTGTGGCCTCGAGGCGATGATCCGCGCCGTCGACCGCTACGACCCGGCCAAGGGCGCCACGCTCGAGCAGTTCGCCTGGACGCGGATCAACGGCGCCATCCTCGATGAGCTTCGCCGCTCGGACTGGGCCCCGCGCTCACTGCGCCGCTGGGAGCGCGACATCTCGGGTGCCCGCGATCATTTCGCCACGCTGTACGGCCGCCGGCCGTCCGGCGCTGAGCTCGCCGACGCGCTCGGGATCACCGCGGCCGAGCTCGACACCCACCAGCAGGAGATCGCCGTCGCCGAGGTCGGCTCGCTGAACGCCGTCATCGCAAGCGAAGACGGCACCGTGGCCGAGCGCATCTCCGGGATCGCCAGTCAGGATCCCGAGACCGACCCCGAGCACTGCACGCTGCGCAGTGACGCTCAGTTCCGCATGCAGCAGGCGTTCGACCGCCTGCCCGCCCGCGATCGCCAGGTCGCGGTGCTCTACTACCTCAACGACCTCACGCTGCCCGAGATCGGCGAGGTGCTCGGTGTCTCGGCCAGCCGGGTCTGCCAGATCCACGGCGAGCTGCGGCCCCGCCTGCGCAAGCTGCTCGAAGGCGACCGCGAGCTGCTGGCCAGCGCCGCCTGAGTTCCCGTCGGGCCGCCGGTGGCCGCCGGCGCTCTTCTTGTATGCCCCCCCGGATCGTGGTAAGACAGCACCGCGCGTGTGGGGGGAGCACGGTCGCTTCCGAGTCGGCCGCCTCGGTTCCTCCGATGCGTGCGGCGCAGGGTAAGACGACCGCAGCAACGAGAGGAGTGCTTCGGCATGAGAGAGCAAGGGCGTTTCCACGTCAGTGGCCGCAGCCGGATGACCGTCGGTGTATTGGCGGCAGCAGCGTTGGTGGTGATCGGTCTGCTCGCCGTGTCCGGCAGCGCGACCGCCAAGCGCGAGCGCAGCGGGCCATCCGGCACGAACGGCAGCCGGGTCCACGTGATCGAGCACGCCGTGACCGACACGGTGGTCTACACGGGCGGTGGGTCGGAGAACAAGACCGGCAACCTGCTCACCTTCCACAATCAGGTCTTCGACCCGACCGACACCACCCCGGTCGGCCGCGATCAGGGCAGTTGCATCCGGATCGCTCCGGCCGACGGGAGCTGGGAGTGCACCTGGACCACGTTCCTCCCCGGGGGTCAGGTCACCGTCGAAGGGCCGTATTACGACACCAAGAACAGCGTGCTGGCGATCACCGGCGGGACCGGTGCCTACAGCACCGCACGCGGCCGGATGGAGCTCAACTCGCGTAACGGTGGCACGGAGTACGACTTCATCTTCTACTTCAGTCACTAGGGGCACGAGGAGGACCGCTCCCGAACCGCGCTCCCCGGGCCGTGGCCGGGGAGCGCGCGCGGGCGTCGTACCATTCGGCTCGAGGGCGGAACGGAACCGGATCGCAGCGTGACCTTCAGATACGAGCTCTCGGCCCATTTCCTGGACGGGCGCGAGCAGCGCGCGGGATTCGTGCTGCTGGCCGCGTTCCTGGTCACATTCCTGTTCATCCGCACCAGCGCTCGGTTGATGCGCAGCCCGAAGGTCACCTGGTGGCCGGGCAGCGTGACGACCAGCGGCGGCCTCCATCTGCACCACCTGGTGTGGGGGATCGTGCTGCTGATGCTGGCCGGCTTCCTGGGGTTCGTCACCCGGCCGGTGAGCCCGTGGACGGAGATCCTGGCCGCCCTGTTCGGGGTCGGCGCCGGGCTGACGCTGGACGAGTTCGCGCTGTGGATCCACCTGCGCGACGTCTACTGGGCGGAGGAGGGGCGCTCATCGCTCGATGCGGTGGTCGTCGCGGCGTTGATCGGCGGGCTGCTCGTCCTCGGCATCGCCCCGTTCGACCTCCACAACGGCACGGCGTCGGTGGACACGCTCGTGCTCTCCGTCGCCGTCGACATCCTGCTGGCGTCGACCACGATCTTCAAGGGCAAGCTGTTCCTCGGCCTGGTCGGCATCTTCATCCCACCCGTCTCGCTCGTCGGGGCGATCCGCCTCGCGGCACCCGACTCGGCCTGGGCGCGGCGCTTCTACAAGCCCGGTGGCCGCAAGCTCGAACGCTCCCAGGCCCGCTTCGCCCGGCTCCGCGCACGGCGCCGGCGCTGGGCTGACGCCGTCGCTGGCGCACCCGGCGTGCCGGTGCCCGCGGGTCTGGAGGCGCCGGTCGGGATCGAGGCGCCGGCGGGAGAGAGCGTCCGGGGGCATCCCAGCGACGATGAGTGAGCGCCGCGGGGTGAGCGGACGCGGTGCCGTCAGCGTGATCCTGATCGTGCTGGCCACCGTGGTCGCCGTCGCCGGCGGCGTGACGCTGTACGTGCGTGATGAGATCGTCGATTCGGGCGCGTTCGCCGACCGCGCGGTGGATGCGCTGCAACAGCCCGCCGTGCGGCGGGTCGTCGCGCGCGAGATCGTCGTCCAGCTGGTCGAGCGCAGCTCGCAGGATCTCGTCGCCGCGCGACCGGTGCTCCAGTCCGTGGTCGACTCGATCGTGGCGTCCGAGCCGTTCGCCGGTGTGATCCGGCTCGCGGCGGAGCACGGACACCGGCTGCTGTTCGAACGCGCGGCTACGAACGCGGCGTTCGACGTCGCCGACGCAGGCACCGTCGTCACCTCGGCGCTGCGGAAGCTCGCCCCCAACCTCGTCAAGTACATCCCGCCCCAGACCCAGACGGTCCTGGTCACGTTGCGACGGCGAAGCTTCGCCAGCGCGACGCTGAGGTTCGCCGACCGGATCCGCGTGCTCGGCATCGTCCTGCCGCTGCTCGCCGTGCTGCTCGTGGCCACGGCGATCCTGGTGGCGCCCCGCCGGCGGACGGCGGTCACGCGCCTGGGAATCGCGTTCGGGACCGCGGCGGTGATCACCGCGATCGTGCTCGAGTTGCTGCGGCTGTACGTCGGCACGCACGTCTACGGGACGCAGGAGCTGACCAACGCGGACGTGCGAGGGGCCGTCGGCGGGCTCTGGAGCGCCTACCTGGGCGACCTGATGACCTGGATCCTCGCCGCCGGAGCTCTCGCCTGGACCGTGGCCGCCGCGTCGGCGTCGCTCCTGGCCCCCTATTCGGGCACCGCTGGACTGGCGCGGCTGCGCGGGCTGGCGCGAGCGCCCTCGACTCCGGCGCAGCGTGCCGTCCGGGGCGGGGCGGGGATCGTGGCCGGACTCGTGCTGATCCTCGAGCCGATGTGGGTGCTCCGGGTGATCGTCGTCGCCTGCGGCGTCCTGCTCCTGTACGTCGCGATCGGCGAGCTGCTGACCGGGATCGAGCCCGCGACGCCGCGGGTCGCGGGCCTGCGCGCCGGCCGCCGGCGGCTCGTGGCGGCGGTGGTGACGGTCGCCGCGCTGACGATCGGGTTGGGGCTCGTGTTCGCCCTCGGCGGGCGGGCGCCGTCCGTGCGCGCCAGTGCGATCCAGACCTGCAACGGCTACGCCCAGCTCTGCTCGCGCCGGCTGGACCAGGTGGTGTTCGCGGGCACCCACAACGCGATGTCCGCCTCTGATTCACCGGGGTGGTACATCGCCAATCAGGACCGGGCGATCGGGCAGCAGCTCGAGGACGGGATCAGGGCGTTCAAGATCTCCACCCACTACGGCATCCAGGACGCCGCCGGGCACGTCAGGACCGACATCAAGGCGGAGGGCGCGCGCGTCAACCGCGTCGCGGAGAAGCTCACCCCGCAGGCCCGCGAGGCCCTGCAGCGACTCGGCCAGGCGGTCGGCCTGGGGTCGCTCAGCGGCACGCACGACATCTGGCTGTGCCACACGCTGTGTGAGCTCGGCGGGACCAAGATGGTCGATTTCCTGGGCGTGATCCGGACTTTCACGGAGCTGAACCCGGGCCAGGTGGTGATCCTGTTCGACGAGGACTACGTCGGCGAGCGCGACCTGCAGAACGTGTTCAAGCGCGCCGGCCTGCTCTCGCATCTGGAGACGCTGCAGCCCGGGCGCCCGCTGCCGACGCTCGGCGAGCTGATCCGCTCCGGCCGCAACGTGCTTGTGTTCGCCCAGAACCCGGTCAGCGGCGGCTACGCGTGGGATATGCCAGGGTTCACATGGATCCAGGACACGCCGCTCGGCGCCGTCAAGCCGGCCCAGTTCACGTGCAAGCTCAACCGCGGCGCGAAGACCAACCCGCTGCTGATGATGAACAACTGGGCCGACATCTTCCCGCCCCGCCCGAAGCCGAACAAGCCGCTGGTCCAGCGCGACTTCATCCTCGCCCGCGCCCGGCAGTGCCTCGCGCAGCGCGGCAAGGTCCCGAACATCATCTTGACCGACTACTACAACCGCGGCGATGTCGTCGGCGCGGTCCAGGAGCTGAACGGGCTCGCCGGTGTCCCGCCGGCGCCGGTGACCCCGCTGAACCCAGTGCCCTGAGTCAGTGCCGGCTCACAACTGGTTTTCTGCATCAGGACGCTAGGACCTGACGGTCTCGCGGGCGGCGGCGAGCAGCTCATCGAAGCTGGCCAGCTTCACCCGGGGCCGGCCGTGCGGCTCGCCCGTCGCGCGCTCGAGAGCATCGATCGCCTGCCAGCCCGAGTAGGTCACATGGTCCGGACGGCGCTCGTTGAGCAGGGCCTCAACGGACTGTGGGGCGGGATCGGCGGGCTCGATCACGGCTCCGGCGGCGACGTCCTCGAGCAGCCGGTCGACGGTCTCGTTGGCGTCCTTCTTGTTGGTGCCGATCACGCCGCTCGGCCCACGCTTGATCCAACCGACCGTGTATTCACCGCGCACGGTCTCACCGTCGGGACCGACGACGCGGCCCTCGCGGTTGGGGATCGTGGCCCGCTGCTCGTCGAACGGGACGCCGGGCAGGGGGACCCCGCGATAGCCGATCGAGCGGAACACGATGCCCGCCTCGATCGTCTCCCTCCGGTCGGTCGCTCGCGCCCGCAGGGCGCCGCTCTCGTGGGGATGGAGCCGGTTGTGGACCACCTCGACGCCCCGCACGCGATCCTCGCCGTGCACCGCCACCGGGGAGACGAGGAAGCGGAGCACGATCCGGCGGCGCTTGCCCGCCGCTTGGGCTGCGGAGTAGCGGTTCAGGATCTCGACGTTGCGGCGGGAGGTGATCTCACCCTCGCCTTCGATCGAGGCGGCGCTGTGCTCGTCGAGGACGACGTCGCGCGGATCCACGAGCACATCGGCGTCGACCATCTCGCCGAGCTCGAGCAGCTCCGGGTTCGTGAACGCCGCCTGCGCAGGCCCGCGTCGCCCGAGCAGCAGGATCTCCTCGATCGCCGACTCGCGCAGCGCCTGGAGCGCGTGATCGGCGACGTCGGTGCGCTCGAGCTCGGCCGGGGTGAGCGCGAGCATTCGGGCGACGTCCATCGCCACGTTCCCGTTCCCGACCACCACGGCTCGTCGGACCGAGAGGTCGAACTCGAGGTGCCGATAGTCCGGATGACCGTTGTACCATGCCACGAACGCCGTCGCCGCCACGCTCCCCGGCAGGTCCTCGCCCGGGATGCCCATCCGCTTGTCGGCCTCGGCGCCGACGGCATAGATGACCGCGTGGTAGTGCGACACGAGGTCCTCGTGCAAGATGTCGCGCCCGAACTCGACGTTGCCGAAGAAGCGGAACCCCGGACGGGCCGCCGTCTTCTCGTACACCCGCGAGACGGCCTTGATGTTCGGGTGGTCGGGGGCCACGCCTCCGCGCACCAGCCCCCAGGGAGTGGGCAGGCGATCGAACACGTCGACCTCAGCGACGAGTCCGGGGT
>DATMGZ010000230.1:0-10290 GCA_035555155.1 Solirubrobacteraceae bacterium
GGCGAGACGCCGGGTTCGGCCCTCGGCGTCCTGCGTCAGCTGTGGTCGGCCGGCGTGGCCAGCTCCGTCGATCTGCTCGGAGAGGCGACGGTCACCGAGGCGGAGGCCGACGTCTACGCGGCCCGATGCGCAGCCGCGCTCGAGCAGATCGCCACGGCGGCCCGAGGGTGGCCGTCCCGGCCGGCGCTCGAGCACGACTCGAGCGGGCCGCTGGCGCGTGCGCACCTATCGGTCAAGGTCTCGGCGCTCACGCCGCTGCTGCGCCCCGACGCGCCCGACCTCGGCCGGCGCGACGCCGCCGGCCGGTTGCGGCCCCTGCTGCGCCAGGCCGACGCGCTCGGCGCCCACCTGCACATCGACATGGAGTCGCTCGACTCCCGCGAGGCGGTGCTCGACCTCGTGCTCGAGGTGCTCTCCGAGGACGAGTTCCGGAGCGGTCCGTCGGCCGGGATCGTGCTTCAGGCCTATCTGCGTGACTCGCCCGAGCAGCTCGAGCAGGTCCTCGAGTGGACCCGCGCCTGCGCGCGGACACCGCCGCTCCTGATCCGACTCGTCAAGGGCGCCTACTGGGATCACGAGATCGTCGAGGCCCGCCAGCATGGCTGGGCGGCGCCGGTCTACGAGGTCAAGGCGGATTGCGATCGCAACTTCGAGGCGCTCACCAGGGCGCTGCTCAGCGCCCGGCCCGCGGTCCGGGTGGCGATCGCCTCCCACAACCTGCGCTCGGTCGCCCACGCGATCGCCGTCAACCGGCGTGCCGGCGACCAGGATCGCGACCTCGAGCTGCAGGTGCTGCGCGGGCTCGGCGACGACCTCCAGGACGCACTGGCCGCGCGGGGCTTCCGGGTGCGGACGTACTGCCCGGTCGGCGATCTCGTGGCCGGCATGGCCTACCTCGTCCGGCGCCTGCTCGAGAACACCTCCAACGAGTCGTTTCTCCACGAGCAGGCCTCGGGGACGCCGCTCGCGCAGTTGCTGATGGCGCCGTAGGCCCCATGGCACCGTCGAACAGAGGTTTCTCTCCGGCGCCAGCCCACGGGCGCCGCAGGCCGGGCAGTCGGCCTTCGCGAGCATGGCGGCATCGTATGGATTGCTCAGGGCGGGGCGCGTCGGTGGCCGGGCGCTCAGGCGCGGCGTGCGGGATCGCCGGCGGGCAGCACGTCGCAGGCCCAGTCGGCGCGCTTCCAGTCCGGCACCGGGGCCGTGTGGTCCGCCGCCGGCACGAACCGCGAGCGCTCGACGAGCTCCATCCGGTGGATGTAGCGGGGGCAGTTCGGGAACACCTGCGTCGCGCGGACCCTGACGACGAACTGGGCCCCCGGATATGCCCCGATCAGCTCGTCGTCCTCATCGACGGCGGCCACGCCGTTCAGCCGCAGCCGCGCGGGCCGCGCGGCGACGAAGTCGATGAACAGCATCCCCACCTGCGGGTTGACGGCCAGGTTGCCGGCCGAGAGATACATCCCGTTGCCGTCGTAGTTCGGGAAGGCCACCGTCCGCTCGTCGAGCACGCGGACGAATCCGGGCGCGCCGCCCTTGTAGGAGCACTGCGGCGCGCCGGTCGCGTCGGCCGTGGCGAGGAAGAACATGTCCATCCGCTCGATGAAGGTGCGGTCGGCGTCATCGATCAGCGGCTCGCCGAGAAACCGCTCCTCGAGCCGATCGGCCAGGCGGCGGGTGTCGAAGCGATCCTGCAAGTGCCGCGAGCCCTCGTGGAAGGCCGAGCTCACGGCAGCGCGCCCGGTGGCGGCGGGGGCCCGGGTGGCGGGGGGCTGGGCTCAGACGGCGGCCCGGGGCGGTGCCGGCGGCCGCCGGGTCGCCCCGGACGGCCGGGCCGCGACGGCGCCAGTACGTCCTCGCGGCTGTAGTGGCCCACGGCGTCGAACAGGCGCTTGGCGTGCAGGCCGCGGCGCAGATCGCAGTCGGCCACGAGCATCCCCTCCTCGCCGTAGAGCGGGCCCGCGATCACCTCGCCGTCCGGGTCCACGATCGCCGCGCCCCCGCGACCGAAGATCTCCTTCCCCTCCGGCAGCGGGACGGGGAAGTCCGCGGGGAACGCCGCCGCCGGGATGTACTGCGGCACCGAGACGACGAATGCGCCGGACTCGATCGCGATATGGCGCATCGACGCCAGCCAGCCGTCGCTGTCGTCCGCCGTCGGCGCGACCCAGATCTGCGGGCCGCCGCGATAGACCGCATAGCGCGCGAGCGGCATCCGGTTCTCCCAGCAGATCAGCCCCCCCACGCGGGCGCCGGCGAGCTCGACGACGTCGAGATCGTCACCCGCCCCGACACCGTGGAAGAGGCGCTCGTGGTGGGTCGGCATCAGCTTGCGGTGGCGGCCCAGGATCCCCTGCGGGCCAATGTAGACGAGCGTGTTGTAGAGCGTCCCCGGCCGCCGCGACTCACGCTCGTTGACGCCGATCGCGCAATGGATGTTGCGCTCGCGGCAGACCGCCTGCAGGGGATCGAGCGCCGGACCGGGGACATCCACAGCGTTGTCCCACAGCCGTTCCCACAGCTCGTCCCAGCCGCCGAAGCCGGAAGCGTCCTTGGCCCATGCGTTTGACGGGTAGAGCGGGATCAGCGTCTCAGGGAAGACCGCGAGCTGGACTCCATCCGCCGCTGCGTCGGCGAGCAGCCGCGCGGCCTTGGCGGTCGTCGCCGCGGCGTCGAGGATGACCGGCGTCGCCTGGACGGCGGCGACGCGCACAGTCGGGAAGGCCGCCATCGGGATCGATCGTAACCGACCGCGGGCCCGCCACGGGAGTTGCGCTGCCGGCGGGCGCAGGTGCGAACGCGCGGAGAAGCGCTGCAACTGAGTTCCGGGGGCCGGAACTCAGTTGCAGCGCTTTGGTCCGCCGACCGTGCAGAACGTGACAGAGATCGCCGGCGCCGCCGTCCGCCCCTCTCAGTGCGCCTTCGTGCCGATCGTCACGGCGCCGCCGGCGCGCACCTCGCCGATCGTGACGAGCAAGAGGCCACGATCTCGATGGCGATCCCGCGCGCACGGCGCAGGAGGCGGAGACCGCGCGGCCCCTCGTCGGGCAGCAACGGTCCCTTCGTTTGATCGTAGCGGCGCCTGTCAACCATGGCGGGTGGGTCCGCTCGCCCAGCCTCAGGCGCACCCCGCCCCGCCCTCCCGTAACGTGCGCTGCCGATGCCGACGCTCGCCCCCTTCGCCAACGAACCCGTGCTCGAGCTGCGGCGCTCCGCCGTCCGCGCTCAGCTCGCCGACGCGCTCGCCCCGCTCGAGCGCCGGCTGCCGCTGCCTGTCCCGGTGAGCGTGGGCGGCGACACGCGCTCGGGACGCGAGCTGCTGTCCACCGACCCCGGCGATCCCGACCGGGTCATCGCCGAGGCGGCGCGGGCGACCGAGGCCGACGTGAACGGAGCGGTCGTTTGCGCCCGGCGGGGCTTTCAGGCCTGGAGCCGGGTGAGCGCCGCCGAGCGGGCGCAGGCGCTGCTGCGCGCCGCAGCGTGGATGCGCGAGCGCCGGCTCGAGCTGGCCGCGCTCGAGGTGCTCGAGTGCGCCAAGCCGTGGCCCGAGGCCGACGCCGACGTGTGCGAGGCGATCGATTTCCTCGAGTACTACGCGCGCGGCGCCGTCGCGCTGGAGGCCGGACGCGAGCTGTTGCAGGTCACCGGCGAGCGCAACGAGCTGCGCTACGTGCCGCGCGGCGTGGTGGCCGTCATCGCGCCGTGGAACTTCCCGCTCGCGATCCCCTGTGGAATGACCGCGGCAGCGCTGGCGACCGGAAACGCGGCGATCCTCAAGCCCGCCGAGCAGTCGCCGGGCAGTGCCCAGATGCTGTTGGAGGCCCTGCGCGCCGGCGGCGTGCCCGCCGACGCGATCTCCCTGCTCCCGGGTGAGGGCGATGCGGGCTCGGCGCTCGTCGCCCACCCCGAGGTGCATACGATCGCGTTCACCGGCTCGCTGCCCGTCGGGCTCGAGATCATCCGCAGCGCCGCCGACACGGCGCCGGGGCAGCGACACCTCAAGCGTGTCGTGGCCGAGCTCGGCGGCAAGAACTGCGTGATCGTCGACTCCGACGCCGACCTCGACGAAGCCGTCCCGGCCATCGTCTCCTCGGCGTTCGTGTACGCCGGCCAGAAGTGCTCGGCGGCGTCTCGCGTGCTGGTCCATGACGCAATCGCCGATGCCCTGATCGAACGCGTCGCCGGGGCCGTGCGGGTGCTGGTCGTCGGACAGGCATCCGAGCTCGGGACCGACGTGCCACCCGTGATCGAGCGCTCCGCCCAGGAGCGCGTGGATCGCTTCGCGGAGCTCGCGGCCGCCGAGGGTCGGGTCGTGGCGCGGCGCGAGCCCGTGCCCGGCCGAGGCTGGTTCTGCCCGCCGACGGTCGTGGCCGACCTCCCCGCCGGGTCGGACGTGCTCGAGGAGGAGGTGTTCGGGCCGCTGCTGGCTATCGAGCGCGTGAGCAGCGTCGAGCAGGCATGCGAGGTCGTCGACGGCCTGCGCTTCGGCCTCACCGGCGGCCTGTTCGCACGCGACCCGACGACGATCGAATACGTGCGCCGCCGCAGCCCGGTGGGCAACCTGTACGTCAACCGCGGGACCACCGGCGCGATGGTCGGCCGGCAGCCGTTCGGCGGCAACCGGCTCTCGGGCACCGGTACGAAGGCCGGCGGCCCGGACTACCTGCTCCATTTCGTCGAGCCGCGGGCGGTGACCGAGAACACGATGCGGCACGGCCTGGTGGTCTGATCGGCCGGCTCCCCCGGCCGTCCACAGCTCGGGCGGGGGTCTTGATTAATCGACCGTCGCGGTCGATCATCGGGGTCTGCACCCATGGTGATGCCGCCGTCAGCTGCGTGGAAGCTCGTCCTGGCGATTGTTCTCGCCGCGGCGATCCTCGTCAGCGCCTGCGCCGCGGCGCCACGCCGCTCGGTGCCGAGCGCCGACCTGCGCCGCCTCGTGCTCTCCGCACTGGGGCTCTACGCCGTCGGCGGCCTGGCCTCGCTCACCCATCACCCGGTGCTGGCCGGCCTGGTCTACGCGGCCGGAATCATCATCTGCGCCCTGGCGGCGTGGCTCTCGCGCGGCACCGACTCCGAGGATCCGCCCCGTGGCGGCGAGGATCCGGTCGACGAGCGTCCGCCGCCCGAGCCCGACGGCCTCCCCACACTCGACTGGAACGAGTTCGAGCGCGCGCTTCGCGCCTATTCCGAGCGCGACACGGCGGGTGTCTGATCGCCGCCTGAGGCGGCGGCCATCGCCAGCAGAAGCTCGTGCAGCCGGGTCTCCCCCGCGAGCTCGGGATGGAACGCGACCGCGAGCAGGTTCTGCTGCCGGACGGCGACGGGATGACCGTCGACCTGGGCGAGCACCTCGACGGACCCGCCGTAGTCCCTGATCCAGGGCGCGCGAATGAACACGGCGTGGACCGGGCCGCCGGCCACGCCCTCGATCTCGATCTCGGCCTCGAACGAGCGCAGCTGGCGCCCGAACGCGTTGCGCTCGGCGCTCACGTCGAGCAAGCCGAGGTGAGCGCGGTCGAGCATGATCATGCCGGCGCAGGTTCCGAGCACCGGTCGCCCCGAAGCCACCAGCTCGCGCAACGGGCCGGCGAGTCCCTCGCGCTCGATTCCCAGCGTCATCACTGTCGACTCGCCGCCGGGCAGGATCAGCGCGTCGAGCCCATCGAGGTCGGCGGGCACGCGGACCTCCCTGGCCTCGGCGCCGAGCCCGCGCACGATCTTGGCGTGCGCCTCGAATCCGCCCTGGAGGGCCAGGATCCCGACCGACAGGCTCATGCGGCTACCAGCCGCGAGGCGCGAGCAGCTGTTCGTTGTCGAGCTTGGACGTCTCGAGACTGACCATCGGCTGGCCGAGGCCGGTCGATGCCGCCGCGACGCGGGCGGCGTCGCGGAAGTGGGTCGTGGCCTCGACGATGGCGCGGGCACGCCGTTCTGGATCCTCTGACTTGAAGATGCCCGACCCGACGAACACGCCTTCGGCGCCGAGCTGCATCACGAGCGCGGCATCGGCAGGAGTCGCGATCCCTCCGGCGCAGAACACGACCACCGGCAGGCGGCCATCCGCAGCGACCTGGCGAATGAGGTTCAGCGGCGCCTGAAGCTCCTTGGCGGCCGTGGCCAGCTCGCCGTCGTCGAGCGTGCTGAGCCGGCGGATCGATCCGCCGATCATCCGCAGATGCCGGACCGCCTCGACGATGTCGCCGGTTCCGGCCTCGCCCTTGGAGCGGATCATCGCCGCGCCCTCGCCGATGCGCCGCAGCGCCTCGCCGAGGTTGGTCGCGCCGCACACGAACGGGACCTTGAATGCCCACTTGTCGATGTGGTTGGCCTCGTCGGCGGGCGTCAGCACCTCGGACTCGTCGATGTAGTCGACCTCGAGTGCCTCGAGGACCTGCGCCTCGACGAAGTGCCCGATGCGCGCCTTGGCCATGACGGGGATCGTCACGGCCTCCTGGATGCCCTGGATCATCTCCGGGTCGGACATGCGCGCCACGCCGCCGTCGCGCCGGATGTCGGCGGGCACGCGCTCGAGCGCCATCACGGCCGCCGCGCCGGCGTCCTCGGCGATCTTGGCCTGCTCGGGGGTGACCACGTCCATGATCACGCCGCCCTTGAGCATCTCGGCCAATCCGGCCTTGACGGTGAAGGTGGCCTCGTCGCGGGCTATGTCAGCGTCATCGTGCATCGCCGTCAGTCAGTTTACGCAAGGACGCGAGCGGCGTTAGGATCGCCCGCCGTGCCGGCTCCGATCTTCACCCCCTCCGGCGCCGGTCAGGCCGGCCGCCGTCGCTACCACGCGACCGAGCTCGCCCGCGGGCCGTGGGACCCCCAGGCCCAGCACGGTGGTGCGCCCGCAGCGCTGCTGATGCACGCGTTGGCCGAGCTCCCAGGCGGCGAGCAGCTCGAGCTCGCGCGGATCACCTACGAGTTCATGCGCCCCGTTCCGCTCGGCGACCTCGACGTCCACACTGAGGTGGCGCGGGACGGACGGCGCGTGCAGATGCTGGAGGCGTCGGTCCATCGACCCGACGGCACCGAGGTCGTGCGTGCCCGCGCGCTGCGCGTGCAGCGGGCCCAGGGCGTGCCGCCGGCGGCGGCGACGATCGGGCCCGCACCCCCGCCGCCCCCAGAGCACGGCGCCGAGAGCGACTTCCCGATCCGCGGCGCAACGATGTTCGGCACACACGCGATGGAGATCCGGTTCGTGCGGGGCGGATTCCACGAGATCGGGCCGGCCACGGCCTGGTTCCGCCTGCGCCATCCCCTGTTCGAGGGGCTCGCGCCGACCGGACTCGAGCGCCTGGCCGCCGCCGGCGACTTCGGCAACGGGATCGCCTCACAAGTGTCCTGGGACGACTACGTGTTCATCAACCCGGACCTGACGCTGTACATCGAGCGGGTTCCGGGCGGCGAGTGGATCGCCCTGGAATCGTCGATGCGGATCGGCGCCGACGGCGTCGGGCTGGCCGAGAGCGTCCTCTTCGATGAGCGCGGCCGCGTCGGCCGCGCGCTGCAGTCGCTCGTCATCGCGCCCCGATGAGGGCGCAGGGCGGCCGGCTACTTCAGCCGGAAGGCCTTGATGCGCACGTCGTACTGCTGCGCGTCGCGCGAATAGACCCCGTAGGCCAGCGCCTGGATCAGCGACAGCAGCGCGGTGTGCGAGCGCACGAACGCCGGCGTGTTCGACGAGTAGTAGAGGCGGATGCGGGCCAGGCGGGCGACCTCGGACAGGGTCGCGTCGGTGATCGCCAGCGTCGGCGACTTGCGGTGACGGGCCAGCTTCATCGTGCGCGTGATCAGCGGATGCGGGCGCCCGGCCGACAGGCCGATGACGAGCGTCCGTTCATCGATCCGGCTGAGCCGTCCCAGCGCCTCCTGGGAGGGGCTGGCGACGATCTCGGCCCGGAGGTCGAGCAGCATCAGCAGATGGCGCAGGTAGCTGGCGAAGAAGGCCATCTGATCCGTGCCGGCGATCAGCACCTTCTCGGCCGAGACGATCGCGTCGATCGCCGACTCCACGTCGGAGCGCGAGAGCTTGTGCGCCGTGTCCTCCACGTTGACGTGGTCCGCGGCGAGCGCGGCCTCGAACTCCGTGTGGTCGAGCGAGAACAGCGGCGCTGCCGCCGGCGTCTCGGTGCCACCCGGACCGCGGCGGCGATACTCGTCCCGGGCCGCCTGCTGCAGCTCCGGGAACCCTTCGAAGCCGAGCGCCTGCGAGAAGCGCACGACGGTGCTCGACGAGGTGTTCGCCCGCCGGGCGAGCTCCTCCGCGGTCTGAAACGCGGCCTCATCGAGGTGATCGACGATGTACTGCGCAACGTCCTTCTGGGAGCGCGAGAACTCGTCGAACCGCGCACGAATGTATGCCGACAGGGCCTGATGCCCGGGGGTGGTGTCCGGGGTGGCGGTCGAGCTGGAGGATGGCTTCATAGGCAGGCGTCTCATTCGACGCTTGCCCGTGGCGTTCCTTCAGCGACTCCTCAGAGTCGCTCCGACACTGACTAGGTCCGGAAGCTCTCCTGGCGCTCGCGATTCTGCTTGCGCTCGCCCCACGCCTGAAAGACGACGTAGATGATCAGGACGTTGACGATCACGCCGATTCCGATGAACGTCGCGATCAGAGCGAGGCTGAACCCGAGGGAGTCGGTCGCGGCGACGAGCATTGCGCCCGGCAGAGTACCCGAACGCCCGGCATTCGTGCGCGGCGCACGCGCGCCGGTGGTAGCGTCGCCACGGTCACGGCCCGGTAGCTCAGTTGGTCAGAGCAGCGGACTCATAATCCGTCGGTCCTGGGTTCGAGTCCCAGCCGGGCCATCGTGAAGCCGCTGCAACTGCGGCACTTCCCACCCGAGCCGTCTCGCTCGCGGGTACCGGGCGGGTACCAGAACGCAGGTTCATGCCCGCACCTGACCCCCCCGGCAATAGCAGCAATAGCACGTCCGGGGGGTCTGGGCGCAGGCGCGCCGGGCTCAGCAGGGCGAGCAGGCCAGCCACGCCCAGAACCATGGATTTGCAGGGCGGACGTAGCCCACGGGGGGACCCCCGAGGCCTACGAGAGACCAGTGAAACCACGCGCCATGAAGAACAGCCGACCTCCTGGGGGGCGGGTGAGGGGCTGTGAGCGCTCCGAAGTCACCGCTCGGACTCGCAGCGGGATCCTTGGGCGTGTGGCCGCTGGCGCGTCGATCCCCGATGCTGCTCGCGCCGCCGGTGTGCGTGCCGACACGGTGCGCGAGTGGATCGCTCGTGGTCGTCGTGAGGACCTGGGGCCGCTCAGCGACTTCGAGGCGGCTGCGACTGATGCGCGCAAGCGGTCGCAGCAGTCACCCGGCCAGATGTCGGCGGCTCGGACTGGACGCGGGTCGCTCTGTTGCCCGAGCACGCCGCTGGCCTGCCCACCCGAACGAAGGTAGATCGTCGCTATAACCCTCCCCGTTCCCACCACGCAGTCGAGGTCGAGGCTCTCGGTCAGAGCACCGTGGTCGGGCTCGTTGGAGGTTACGGAAGTGCCAGTCGGGCCGAGGGTCAGTCTGCTCGCGGCAATCCCCCCTGAGACCGGGCTATTCGGGCTCGTCCCTGCGCCGGGGGCCCGGCCGACACCACGATTGCACGCTTCTACGGGCGCGGTGCAGTAGTCCACTCGTTTGTCGCCCGATCGCTGTCGATCTAACGTTTGGGTGCCCAATCCACCGCGCTGCGGTGACGCGGCGCTTGAGAAGGAGGTGGCCCGAATGCTCGATTCAGGGCTGCTCATCAGCTGGGGGGAGGCGTCTTTCAGCTGGGGGGAGGCTTCTTCCCGTCGCCAGGAAGAAGCCTTGCGTCTGTTCTCCGAAGTGGTTGCCTACCACGACAAGCTGTTGGAGGAGGGTCACATCAGCGGCTTCGAGCCGTTCCTGCTCGGGGCTCATGGCGGCGGTCCCCGCCGTCTCGGCGGCTTCATGATCGTCCGCGGCACCCCTGGGCAGATCAGCACCCTGCGTCACGACGACGAGTTCCGCGGCTACGTTCACCGCGCGGAGATGCTGATGAACGACGTTGGCGTGGAGCCGGTGTACCTCGGTGAGGCGCTCCGCCACATGGTGGAGCCCTTGAGCACCAGGTCGGCGCGCTCGCGTAGCCTCGCGTGATGCTCTGCCCCCCAAGCGGCGGCGTCAGAGCCGCCGCTTCATGTCAGAAGCCGGAGGCAACCGCGAACCACGGAACCCGCTCGGGGCCCTCGGGGAGCGCCCCGCCCGGCCATCCTTGACCCAGACGGGGCGTGCGGCCCGGGGGCGGGGGCTGCTCTCC
>DATMGZ010000231.1:0-6560 GCA_035555155.1 Solirubrobacteraceae bacterium
TACGCCGGGGTTGGCGACCAAGCGCGCCAACTCGGCCTGGCCGCGCGCGCATGATCGCAAGCACGAACTCGAGGTGAAGCTGGCCTCGGTCGAGCACTTCTACTCCAGCCGGGGGATGCCGCCCCGGTACCAGATCTCACCCGCTTCGCAGCCCGACGGACTGGAGCGGGTGCTGCTTGAACGGGGATACGCGGCGGCCACGCCGACCGGGGTGCAGCGATGCGAGCTCGCGGCGATCGCCGCCGAGCGAACCCCACCCCGGACCGCGGTGAGGATCGATCCCGCGCCGTCGGCTGCCTGGTGGGCGACGTGGCAGGCAGCGCTGGGAGTCGACTCGGCCCAGTGTGCGGCGGTCGCCGCCCCGTTTCGACCGCGTGACCGGTGAGCGCGCGTTCGTCACCGTGACCATCGATGAGGCCGAGGCCTCCGTGGCGTTCGGGGTTCTGGACGGGCACCGGTTGGGGATCTTCAACATGGCCACGCTGCCGGTGCAGCGACGTCGCGGAGCGGGACGTACCGCGCTGACGGCGCTGGCCGCCTGGGCCCGGGACCGTGGCGCCGACGTCGGCTACCTGCAGGTCGAGCTCGACAATGCTCCGGCGCTCGAGCTCTATCGGACAGCCGGGTTCGAGCACGCCTATCGCTACGTGTACCTCACCGGGTGACGAAGTAGATCCCGAACCGCCGGCCGACCCGGCGGTGGTAGTACAGGGTGCGTCCGTCGGAGCTCAGCGACGGCGCTTCCGCAAAGCCGGTGATGGCGCCCACACGCTGGACACGCACGAATCCCGTGCGCGCGCGTGTGAAGACGACGAGCCGAGCGGCCGCGGGGCCGGCACCGCGGCCGAACCGCCCCTCGCTGACGTACAGCGCGGAGCCGCCGGCGTCGACGTCCACGTCGAAGTCGACGATCCCGAAGCGGGGGACGACGACACCGGGGACGCGCCGGACGTCGCGCACCCGAGTGGCGGTGAGCGTCCCCGGTAGACGGTGGCCCGTGTCCGCGCGTAGCTCCGGGACGAGATGAAGAACAGCGTGCGGCCGGACCGGCGCGCCGCGCTCAGCAGGTCCCGGACGAAGCCGGCGTCCCGGTGCCGGGCTCCGGATCGTCGACCTCGCCGCCGTACCCGGTGCGGAGGATCGCGCCGAGATGGATCACGTACCAGACCCCGCGCCAGGAGATCATCGAGGCGATCCCGATCGAGCGGATCTGCCCGTCCTCGCTGTAGACAAGACGCGAGTTGGGGGTCTCGTAGTAGCCGACGTCGTTGTAACAGACGCCCGGCGGCACCCAGTGGGCAAAGTCGCTCGGGACGATCACGCGGACCAGGTGCGTGGTGGCGGCGTGGGCCCCGAGCAGCGCGTGGGCGGCGAGCAGGTCGAGCCGGTAATCCGCCTCGAGGCGGTTGACGAAGTCGCCGCGCGGATCGCCGATCGCCTTGAGCTGCGCGTAGGCGCCCTCGGGGAACAGCGCCGGGAGCGCCGGGTCCAGCGAGCCGGTGGCGATCCCGTGCCACAGTCCGTCCATGCGTGTCCGGAACTCGGCCCTGTCGGCGGTGGGCAGCCGGTCGGTCTGCGGCAGCGACCCGGGCGACGGGCGCGGGACCCGGGGCCGCGGCCGCACGCGGTGGACGACCGGCGCCGACGGCGCGGTGGCGACGGTGGTCGTGCTCCTCGCTGACGCGCTCGACGCCGGCGGGCTCGCCGGCCGTGACGCGCTTTGAGAGGCCACAGTCGTCTGCGAGCCGCCGCAGCCAAGCAGCGCGGTGCATGCCGCGAGCGAGACACAGACGGCGGTGACGCGCGGGAGGCCCAGTCGGAGGGACATCAGAACGTGCGCAGACACAGCGCCGGGATTGTGACCGAGCCGACGGCGGTCGTGTTCGCGGCCGGGTCCCGGTCTCAACCCTCCCGGGGCGGTCGCCGCTCGGGCCGCGCTCCGGCGCCGCGGCCTGGGCGAGCCGCGGGTAGCGGCCGACCGCGCCCGACGACCACACGCGGGCGACCGCGCGGGCGGGCGGTCCTCAGGCGGGGCTCGGAACGCGCCCACGCGTCCGAGCGGTGCGGCTGTGCGTCAGGCGGCCGGCTTGGACTTCGAGGCCGTGGAGCGCGCGGGCGTGCGCTTGGTGGCGGTCGTCCGCTTGGCCGCGGTGGTGCGCTTGGCGGCGGGACGCGACGGGGTGACGGCGGCGACCAGCTGCTCCAGGTCCTTTTCGAGGAGCTTGTTGGTCTTGGCGACCTCGCGCTGCATCGCCTTCAGTCCCTTGGCCAGCTCCTTGTAGCCGAGCCTTGCGCCCTTGCCGGCATCCCTGCCAAGCGCGGTCAGCGCATCGCCGGCTTCCCCTAGCGACTTCTCGAGCCGCTTGGCGGCAAGCTCGAGCTTGCGGCGCGTGGCCGGCGTAAGGCCGGCGGACGAATTACTCGACGCGGTCGATGCGGTGGCGGCGCGCGGCTTCTTGGCCGCGCTGCTGCGGGAGGCGGCGGTCGATTTGGTGGTGGTAGCCCTCTTGGCGGGTGGCATGTTCAACTCCGAAAGGTCTGCCGGCGCCGTTACCCGCCGGTCGAATGGACAGTGGATGCTGCGCGTTTGGCCGTGCAGCACAAGCGTGGTTACGCTCACACGACGCGGAGCCTAACGAGAGTTCAGCGCGAACGGCAACCGAGGCCTGCAAGCACGCGCCCACGCGCCTTGAGCGCGCGCGCCCGCGCGCAGCCGAAACGCCGGCGGGCGTCGCTACGATCGCGCGGATGACGTCGCTGCCGTCGCTGCCGTCGCGCGGATGAAGTCGTTGCGCGGGACCGGGTCCGCGGTCATCCCGGCGACCGTTGAGGAGTGCTTCGCGTTGCTCGCTGCGGTGGACCGCTATCCACGGTGGTATCCCGACGTCGTCCGCGAGGTGCGGGTGATCGAGACGGGAGCGGAAGGAACCCCGAGCCGTGCACACGTGACGCTGCACGTCGCCTACGGCCCGCTGGCCAAGGACTTCCCACTCGTCCTCGCGATCGCGCTCGACCGGCCGCGGACCGTCAGGCTCACGCGGCTTCCGAACGAGCCCGGCGATGACGAGCAGTTCGACGTGATCTGGCGGCTCGAGGACCGCGGCGACACGCGGATCGAGCTCGAGCTCGAGGCACGCCTCGATGTGCCGCGGCTGCTCCCGATCGGGGGGATCGGCGACGTGATGGCGGACGGATTCGTCCAGGCGGCGATCGCGGCGCTTGGCACTCCCGAGGAGCCCGACAAGCGCGGCTGATAGCGTGCGACAAATGGAGAGGAGAGGTCGAGCGGCCCGGCCGCGAGCTGGTCGGGCTGTGCTCGTCACGGTCGCGTTGGTGCTCGTGACCGCCGCGACGGCGGGCGCCACGCCGACGTATCGCGCCGCCACATTCAGCGCTCATGGCAGCGTTGCGCAGGTGTACGTCACCGGCGCGTCCGGCGGCGAGCGACTGAGCCTGATCAATCGGCACGGGGCGCAGGTCGCGACCGTGCGCGCCGACGCGCTCGGCGGGGCGGTGTTCCGCGTGATCACACCGGGTGCGGGCTATCGGGTGCGGCACCTGACCGCCGGCGGAGGCACGCAGTCGGGTCCGCTGACCGTGCTTCCCGAGCGCTCGGCCCCTCCCAGCACAAACGGCTATCGGCAGACGATTCCCACCCGTGGCTACGGCTACCTGATCACCCGCGATGGAACCAAGCTGGCCATCGACGTCCGGCTGCCCGGCGGCACGGGTCCGTACCCGACGCTGATCGAGTACGCGGGCTACGGCTACGCCAACCCGGCCGGCGCCGAGAAGGGGATCAGCGCGGCGGCGACGCTGCTCGGGTTCGCGGTCGTCGACGTGAACATGCGCGGGACGGGCTGCTCGGGTGGAGCATTCGACTACTTCGAGCCGCTCCAGGGCCTCGACGGATACGACGTGATCGAGACCGTCGCCCGGCAGCCGTGGGTGCTGCACCACAAGGTGGGCATGACGGGCATCTCCTACGGCGGCATCAGCCAGCTGTTCGTGGCCGAGACCCGGCCGCCGAGCCTGGCCGCGATCACGCCTCTGTCGGTGATCGACGACAGCGCCACCACGCTGTACCCGGGCGGCCTCCTCAACACCGGATTTGCGCTCGCCTGGGCCGAGGAGCGCGTGCACGACGCGCTGCCGGCGTCAAGCACCGGCGGCCAGGCGTGGGCACTCAGGCGCATCCACCAGGGCGACCTCACCTGCAAGGCCAATCAGGTTCTGCACGGCGCCGCGGTTGATCTCATCGCGAAGACCCGCGCCAACGCGTATCACGTGCCCTCCGTCGCCGACCCGGTGTCGCCGATCACCTTTGTGCACAGAATCAAGGCGCCCGTGTTCCTGGCCTGTCAGTGGACCGATGAGCAGACCGGCGGCCACTGCGCCGACTTGGCCGCGAACTTCAGCGGAACTCGGCACAAGTGGTTCACGTTCAGCAACGGTGTCCACGCCGATTCGCTGGACCCGGCCACGTTGACGCGCCTATACGACTTTCTCGAGCTCTACATCGCCCGGGTCGCGCCGCGGCTCACGCCGTCGGCCAGGGCGCTGGCTCCGGAGATCTTCACTGCGGCGCTCGGTATCCCCGGCATGACACTACCCGCCGACCCGATCCAGGCCCAGCCCGACTACGCGTCCGCGCTGGCCGCGTTCGAACGGACGGCGTCGGTCCGCATCCTGTTCGACAACGGCGCTGCGGGCGTGACGCCCGGGGCCCCGGGCGCCGGCTTCGAGCAGTCGTTCTCGCGCTGGCCGCTGCCCGGAGCCGTCGCCCGTTCCTGGTATCTGGCGCCGGGCGGGTCACTGGCCGCCGGCACCGCGTCGAACCTCGGCACCGACACGTTCACGTGGACGACGTCGGCCGGACCGTTCACCGACTTCACCGGCGACACGGGCTCCGGACCCGGCGGGCTGTGGACCGCGACACCCAACTACAACTGGGTGCAGAGCAAGCCGGGCACGGCGCTCTCGTACGTGACCAAGCCTCTGTCGGCGAACACCGCAGTCGTCGGCCCCGGCGCGGTCCAGCTGTGGGTCAAGTCCTCCGCGCCCAGCGTCGACTTCCAAGTCACCGTCTCGGAGGCGCGTCCCGACGGCAAGGAGACGTTCGTTCAGAACGGCTGGCTGCGCGCCAGCGAGCGCAAGCTCGATCCGGCCAAGAGCACGCTGCTCGCCCCGGTGCCGACGCTCCGCCGCGCCGACGTTGCGCCGCTGCCGAAGGGCCGCTGGGCGCTGGTCACGGTCCCGCTCTACTACGAGGGCCACATGTACCGGCGCGGCTCGAGCATCCGAATCACGATCGCCGCTCCGGGTGGAGACCAGCCGATCTGGGGCTTTGCCGAGACGAGCCCGAAGGGGTCCGCGTCGGTCTCGGTCGCGTTCTCACCCTCGCTGCGTTCACGTCTGATCCTGCCGGTCGTCCCGGGCATCGCGGCGCCCACCGGCCTGCCGCCGTGTCCCGGCCTGCGCGGCGAGCCGTGCCGGGCCTACGTGAAGTTCGTCAACCGCGGCGCCTAGCCGCGGCGCCTCACCAGCCGAGCGTGCCGGGCGGCCCCTTGAACGGGCCCACCAGATCCGCCGTGACCCAGCCGCCGTAGAAGTCACTCGCCTGCGCCTCCACGCGCTCGGCGCCGGACCAGGCGCCGTCCACGCGGCCGGGATAGAACGCGACGTGATCGCACAGCGCCTCGTAGCCCGCCGTGGGACTCGCGTAGGTCCAGCCGACGGCGCGGGCTCGCCGGCCGCTCACCACCGCGTCGAGGTATCGGGCCGAGCCCTTGAACTCGCACCAGGTGGTGCGCGCGCTGCTCGGCTCCAGCAGCTCGAGACGCACGTCGGCGGGCGGGATGTAGATCGTAGGCGGGTGGCTGGTCTCGAGGACGCGCAGCGCCCGGATCGAGTCAGCCAGTACCTCGCCGCCGAGCTCCACGCGGATGCGGGGCTCGCACGGCACCACCGCCGGCGGACGTGGGTAGTCCCAGACGCGCTCCATACCCGTCATACGGGCGACTGAGCGCCCGCGGTTTACGAGCGGGCCTGGGCCCTGGACCACTCGGCCTTGTGGGCCCGCTTGGCCGCCTGGTAGTCGGCCAGTGCCTGAGCGGAGTCGACGTCGCCCAGCGTCGGGTGCCACGGCACGAGGTCCTCGGCCGCATCGATCCCGAAGCGCTTGGCCAGAACCGCGCCGAGGGCCTTGATCTTCATATCGCCGAAGCCGGGCAACGCGGCGAGGTTGGCCCGCAGCGCGTCGGAGTCGGCGGCGTCGGTCCACACGCGGGCGGCATCGCCGTCGTAGTTGTCGCGCACGTACACGGCCAGCTCATGCACGCGCGTGGCCATCGAGCCGGGGAAGCGGTGGATCGCCGGCTTCTCGCGGAACAGAGGCTCGAGGTCCGCCGCCGCGAGCGCACCCGCGTCGAGTGTTCCCAGGCGCTCCTGCAGCACGAGCGGGCCCGAGAAGGCCTTCTGCACGCTGACCTGCTGGTCGAGCGCGAAGCCGATCAGCAGCGCCATCGGATCAGTGGCGATCAGCGCGTTGGCCTCGTCGG
>DATMGZ010000232.1:0-47153 GCA_035555155.1 Solirubrobacteraceae bacterium
GAGCAGGGAAAGCTCGAGGTCCGTACTCGCTCGTTCGAGCTCGGCCAGGTAGCCGAAGCCATCGCCAGGGGCAGGCGGGCCACGTAGCCGGCAAGCTCGTGCTTGTTCCTCGCACCTAGCTCGCTCGCCCGCGCTGCGATCCGGCATACCAGCGTTTACGGCTCCTCGCGTGAGGCCGAGCAGCACGGATGGATGGCCGGCGGCCGGTTAGCTCGGCGGGCGGAAAGTCGCAGTCGCGGCCCTGCGCATGGCCTCCTGTGCCTCGTTCATGTCGAGCAGCGCGGTGGTCTCCGTGCTGATCTGTCCGCTCGCGCCGACCGCCATCGCAAGCGCGACGACAGCGACGTTGTCCGGTGCCTCCAACAGGAACACGCCATCGCGCTCGCCGAACGCCCACCAGATGCCGTGCAGCTTGCATCCAAGCGACGCGGCCGCCTCGGCGGCGACCGCGCCGCGGTCGTGCGGGTTCTCGATCATCGCCTTCATCGCCTCGGCGGAGTATTTGAAGTGACCTAGGTAGAGCGGCACGGCAACCTCCAATCGTTCGCGAACATCGTGCGGCGATTCTCTTCGAGGACCCTTGCCACGGCAAGACGGATTTGGTTGAGGCCGAGCGGAGAGCCCAGCCGGACGCAAGAGTCGCGAAACGTCGTTACCGCAGGAGTCGCGCCACGCGGGCCGGCCTAATCACAAGAGTAGATGTCGTCCGCCGCGTCCTGAGCGAGGTCGACTTGATCGCGATCGTGCGGGTGAGGTCGAGGAGCGCTCTCGGACCGCGGATGATCACGCGAAGCTGGGGTAAGGTCGCTCAGGCTGAGCGACGTACGGGTTCAGCGCACCGCGATCTCGGCGCCGAGCGAGAACGGCGGGACGAGGCTGAGGTGGTCTCCGCTCCAGAAGCGCCCGGGGTCATACCAGCTGGCCGGCCGGTGGGTTGGAAGCAGCCCCATGTGCTGGTAGGTCGTCGCAATGAGCTCGGCGCAATAGAGCGTCTCGAGCGAGGAGGTGCGCCGGATGCGACCCCTGACCCACTGCCTGATCAACCCGAGCGTGGTAGGAAACGCGAGGCCGTCGTAGCGGTCGATGACCTCGATCACCCTGTCTTCGTGATGGCGCTCGATCGTCCCGTCCAGCTGCCGGACCCAGGCGCGCTGCTTGTAACGCTCATTCCACGTGATGATGGCATCGCGAAGGTGGTGCAGCTGAACGCCGCGCTGTCGCTGACCAGTCCACACGTCCGGTAGGGAGCGACCTAGCTCGGCGTGCCAAAGCAGCGGAGGCAGGTCGTCGATAGCGACGACCATTCCGACATGATTTACCGGGCTGTTGGTCATGGCGCGGATCGCCAAGTCCGCGGCGGAGCGTCCGCGAAACAGCCAGATATCGCCTGTCGAGGCCATCTCGATGGCCTGATCGAGCGCCACCGTCGAACCGTTCACCGAACTAACCTATGCGACCTGTGCGCGCATCGTGGAAGATCATCGGACTCGCCGGCCTCGCGGGTGTCGCCGCGACGGGCGTCATCGTCGCGCGCAAACGCCCCGCGCACCGCCACTACGACTCCGACGAGCTGCGTCAACGGCTGCACGAGCGGTTGACCGAAGCCTCCAACAGCCGGCAGGGCTCGCCAGGATCTCCCCCCGGTTCAGGAGGTTCTTCGGGTCGAGCGCACGCATGACCGAGCGCGTCAGCGCGTGCCGTGGCTCTGCTACGCCGGTGGCGTACCGGCCAATCGTCGCTGCCGCTCTGGACGACACGCAGTAGCCCCGCCCCGTCGAGTGGACACCGGTGTCACGCAAACCGTGGCAAGCCCGGCTATTGACTACGGCTCTCGTCGGTGAACGCTGTCGACACGGTCGATCGAGCCGTCAAACGGCACGATCTCCGCGACGCCCGTGGCTTCGGCCTGCGCGACGAGGTGTGCCTCGGCGAAGTCCAGTCGGTCAAGCTCATAGAGCTCCAGCGCACGTCGCAGCAGCGCTCCATCCAGGGTCTCGATGCATCCGAGCGCGAGCGTCGAGCGCATCAATACCGCGATCCGTGGGCGGTCGACCTCATAGAAGGACTCCAGCACGTAGACGCATTCAGCAAAGACCAGATCCGCCAGCAGCAGCGTGTCGCCGCCGGCCGGCAGTCGCGCTCGGCCGTCACGAGCTCGTCGACCCCCCTCGCTGGGAGCCGTCGGCTTCTTGCTCGATGATCTGCAGCAGGACCTCGACCACGTGGGGGTCGAACTGGCGGCCGGCGTTCGAGACCATCTCCCCGACTGCCAGCTCGTGCGACAGCGCCTTCCGGTAGGTGCGATCGGTGCGCATCGCGTTCCAGGCGTCGCAGCAGGCGATAATCCGCGCCTCCAGCGGAATGTCCTCCCCGGAGAGGCCGTCCGGGTAGCCGCTGCCGTCCCATCGCTCGTGATGCGAGCGGACGATCAGCCCCACTTCGCGCATGAACCCGCCCACGCGGTCGAGCAGCTTCTGGCCCTCGATCGTATGGCCCTTGAGCACCTTCCACTCCTGTAGATCTAGTTGCCCGGGTTTGTTGATGATCTCCTTGGGGATCGCGATCTTGCCGACGTCGTGAAGCAGCGCCGCGAACTCGACGTTTCGCCGCTTCTCGGGGCTGAGGCCGAACTGCTTGGCCGCGGCGAGCGTCAGGTCCAGCACGGACTTGCTGTGCTCGCCCGTGTAGGTGTCGTCGGCTTCGACGACGTCGACCAGGACCCGCGCAGTTCCGCGGTAAGCGCGGTTGAGTTCGAGCAGGCCCTCCAGGCGCTGATGGCGCTCACGCGCAAAGACGGCCAGCAATCCCAGCAGCGGAACCAGAGCCAGCGCCGCCGCGGGTGTCGCGTGGATGTCCTCGGCGACGACCAGTCCGATCGGGGAGAGCGCCGCATCGATGCCGTAGACCCACCAGTCGCGCAGCTGTGCGGTCAGGGAAACGCCCCTGGCGATCGCGAAATTGAGCGTCGAGACGGTGAAGTCGACGACACACTGCCCGCCGAGCGCCGCCAGCAGTAGCCCCGCGCCGGCGTCGCGCGGTGCCGTGTTCGCGATCGCGAACACGGCCGCCGGCCCGATCGAGAACCATGCGTTTCCGACCGACTGCATCAGCCTGCTGCGCGGCATCCCTCCGGGCACGACGTAGCCCAGGCGCGCGATCGCCAGGGCCACGAGCACCGCAATCGGCACGATCGCGACCGGCACCGCGAACAGCAGCGGGACGAACGCGACCTGAGTGGGGACCGTGAAGCCGAACGGCGTGTCGATCCGCACCAGCGCCGCCAGCACGAGGACGAGGAAGCAGACCGCAGCAGGCGCGACATCGAACGAATCCGGTGGTTGGATCAGCCATAGCGCGGCGACCGCGACAACGAAGCCAACAGTCACGACCACCTCCGCGAAGCGCTCGCGCGGCGTCATAACCGCGCCGGCCCGACGGAAAGTGTCCGCAAGCAGCTCCTGTTCCTCCAGGCCCGGCTGGAACGACATTCTCGTTTCACTGTAGCTGCGGAGGTTGCCCGGGCAACATCCGTCCAGGTATTCCGTCGAGCCGTGCCTATCGCCGGTTGCTGACCGACCAATCGCCCGGGAGCGTCAAATCAAGAAAGGTGCGCAACCGATGCGATACATACAGGTACCCCGTCAGCTCGCCGGCCTCGGAGCCGTGCTGGCCGCTCTCGTGCTCATGCCCGGTCACGCAATCGCGGCGTCAACCGCATCCGGGAGCAACCTCGCGCACCCACGCATGCATCTCGCGCACCCACGCATGCACGTCGCGCACCCACGCATGCACGTCGCGCACCCACGCATGCACGTCGCGCACCCACGCATGCATCTCGCGCACCCACGCATGCACGTCGCGCACCCACGGATGCACGTCGCGCGTTGACCGAGCTCAGTGGCGCCGCGATCCGCGGCGCGCCGGGCGCGCGCAAACGATCAGAGTCGCAGCCTCCACCTGTCCGGTCCTCACGAGCCACTCAGGGCGCTGGCGGGCTGCGGCTGCCCGAACAGGAATCCCTGGCCCAAGTCGCATCCGAGATCCACGAGGCGCTCCAGCTGGGCGGGATGCTCGATCCCTTCGGCGGTCACCGACAGTCCCAGCGCGTGCGCAAAGCTAATCACTGCCGCAACCATCGGCGAGTCGCCGTTCTGACCGAGAGTGGCGACGAGCGAGCGGTCGATCTTCAGCTGTGTGAGCGGCAGTCGTCGCAGGTGCCCGAGCGACGCGTACCCGGCGCCGAAGTCATCGAGCGCCACTCCGACGCCGGTGGTCGCGATCTCCGAGAGCATCCCGAACGCTTCCGGTTCATCGTCAAAGAGGGTACGTTCGCTCAGTTCGAGCGTCAGGCGCCCCGGGTCAAGTTCGGTCTGCCCGAGAATGTGGGCGGTGTCTTGACGAAGGTCGCCTGCCCGCAGCAGCCCGGGTGAAACGTTGACCGAGACCGCCAGCGGGGAGCGCCAGCTGCGGGCCTGGCGACAGGCTTCGTCGAGCACCCAGCGGTCGATCGCTTCAAGCAGGCCGGCGTCCTCGGCGAGCGCGAGAAAGCTCGCCGGCGCAAGCAGGCCGCTGCGCGGATGCTTCCAGCGAACAAGAGCTTCGTAGCCGACCATCGACCCCGAGTTCAGCTCGTGGTAGGGCTGGAACGCCAGCCGCAGCTGCCCGGTGCGCAGACCACGCCGTAGCTCGACTTCGAGTTGCTGGCGGAGCGTGTAGCGCTCCCCAAGATCGGGCGTGAACAATGCCGCTCGCCCCCGCCCGCGCGCCTTGGCGCTGTACATCGCGGCATCCGCCGAGCGGAGCAGCGACTGCACATCGCTTCCGTTCTCCGGAAACAAGGCGATACCGATGCTCGCGCCCACGGTCAACTCATGGCCATTGATAACCTGGGGAGCGACCAGGGCTCTGAGCAGTTTGGCGGCCACCGACGAAGAGCCGCGAGCGCCCGATGTCTCCGGCAGCAGGATCGCGAACTCGTCCCCACCGAGCCTGGCGAGCGTGTCTTCGTCCCGCAGGCACGCGCCCAGGCGCCGGGCGACGGAGATCAATACGCGGTCGCCGACGTCATGCCCGAGGCTGTCGTTGATGACTTTGAAGCGATCCAGGTCAAGGAACAAGACGGCCAGCGGGCTGTCCCGGCGCGAAGCGACCGCCAGCCCCTGTTTGAGCCGATCGTGAAACAGCGTTCGGTTGGGCAGGCCGGTTAGCGCGTCGGTGTAGGCCAGGTGCCGCAGGTTGCGTTCAAGCTCCTTGCGTTCGGAGACATCGCGGAACACAAGCACGCGACCAGCCGTCGCCCCGCGGGGGTCGATCAAGGGCGTCACGACGAGCTCCAGGTCTCCTCTGCGGTCCCGGGCCTCTCGCAACAGTTCGTGGGGTGGCATCGGACCGTGTCCGTCCGGTGTCTCGTGGTCGGCAAACAGCGTGTCGGCCCGGCATCCGATCAGCGCTGCGGCGGGGATACCGAGCAGTCGCTGCGCCGCGGGGTTGACGTCGACCACGTGCCCGTGCGCGTCGGCCACGACGACGGCGTCACGCATCGTCTCGACGACCAGTGTCCGGGCGACGGGACGCAGATCGAGCAGTTGGTAGCGAAGCACTCCGAGGACCAGCGTCCATGCCGACAATGAGACCGCGACCGGCGCCGCGCTGAACTGCGCAAACGGCGCGACATCCAAGCTCGACATCACGTTTGCGATCAACGGCAGGCAGATCGCGACCCCCAGCAAGACGCTCTGGCGCCAGTACAGGCGCGAGATCCGCATCAGCGTGAGCAGCAGGATTGCGCTTCCGGCGAGGACGAGCGCGTTGGTGTAGACAAAGTGGACCCAGTAGGCGACCCCGAGGCGGACGGTGGGCAGCGGCGCCCGCAGCTCGCCCGTCGGATAGGAGCGGATCAGCGAGCGCGTCGGCGAATATGCCAGCAACGACAGGACGAGCGCCGGTTCGACCGCGAGCGCGGCGAGCAGCCGCCCTCCCAGCCGGGTCAGCCTCCCCGTGTACTGCAGGGCGAAGATCAGCCACGCCGGCGGCAGCAGGGTCGTGCCGATGAACTTCAGCGCGCCCCACAGAACACGGCTATCGCCCGATGTCGCCAACTCCAGCGCGTAGGCTACGCACCAGATTGCGGCGGCGACCAGCACGGCGCACAGGCTGGCGCGCGCGACCCGCCCCCGCCCGCGCCACACGCTGAGCGCCGCGGCGATGTCCGCCACGCCGCTCACCACCAGCACAACGACGTACGCGGATAAGTGCCGAAGCCCCATGGGTCCCTTTCAGACCAGCATAACTCGCGTAGCCGACACGGGCGGACCGTCTCTGCAATCGCCGCTCGTCAGCAGCAGAAGCGGCTACACCGCGCGGGGCGGGAGGCCTCGTGTGAGGAACCCCGCCGCGGCGGGGCTTTTCAAATGGGCCGTGGAGGACTCGAACCTCCAACCTTGGGATTAAGAGTCCCCTGCTCTACCAGTTGAGCTAACGGCCCTTGAAGTCGGGGATCTTAGCCGCCGGCGGTGGTTGTCGAGGGCGTCGTCGTGGTCGTGGTGGACGACCCGGTGGCCGCTGACTTGGCCTGCTGCAGTTGCTGCTTGACGGTCAGCTGCTGGACCTTGGGTGCGAGGCTGATCGCCTTGGCCGCGGCGAGGTCGCCCTTGCGCGTCTGTCCGGCCTGGTAGGCCGCGGCGGCTAGGTACTCGTAGTCGGTGAAGACGGTGGGGTTGGCCAGCGTCACGACCTCCCAGGCCGCGGCCTCGTTGGCGTACTGGGACAGCGGCGCATAGATGCGCACGGCCATCAGCCGGGCCAGGTCGGAGTTGGGGTGCGGCTCCAGCGCCAGGTACCGCGCGTAGGCGTCAGCCGAGGCCTGAGCGACCTTCTTGCCGGCGGCGGTGTAGTTGCCGGCGTTCACGTCGTAGTTGGAGCCCTGGCCGGCATCGTAGGCCCGGGCCTGCGCGAGCGCCGCCCAGGCCGCGGGGTTGTTGGGCTGCTGCACGGTCAGCTTCTGGGCGTTCTTCGCCTGCTGGCTCACGTACTGGACCGCGGCGGTGCTCGACCCGCTCCCGGTGAACGCGTTCAGAAGACCGCCGAAACCGTTACCGGCCCCGACCCCGAACAGCACCAGGCCGCCGAACATGAGCACGGCGAGGCCGAGGTAGATGACTTGCACAGTGCGGCGACGGCCGCGGCCACGTAGGTCGAAGAGCATGGGTGGATCAGGTGGGGTCGAGTCCGTTGTCGATCTGCTGGAGCTCCGCGGCGGCGCGCTTGGCAGCGCGTCTGTCGGCGAAACGCAACATCACGATACTGAGCAGGTAGAGCAGTAGGAGCGGAACCATCTCCAGCGCCGTGGTGACGGGATCGACTCCCGGCAGCGCCGCTGCGATCACGGCGCAGATGACGACAGCGTAGCGCCACTGGTGGGTGAGCGTCCGCGCGCTGAGCACGCCGAGGCGCTGGAGCAGGAGCAGGGCCAGCGGCATCTGGAAGGCCAGGCCCACGCCGAGCATCGTCATCACCTGGAATGAGTAGTACGTCTTGGCCTGCACGAGGATGTCGAAGTTCTGGCTGTTGTAGCCCTGCAGGAAGTGGACCGCCGGCGGCAGCACGACGAAGTAGGCGAAGAACACGCCGATCAGGAACAGCAGGGGCGCCAGCAGCATCAGGGGGACCGCGACCCGTCGCTCTCCGGGCGTGAAGGCGGGCAGCACGAACGCATAGGCCTCGTAGATCAGGACAGGCAGCGATAACAGCAGCGCGAAGTAGAAGGCGACCGTGATCGTGGTGGTGAACGGTTCGCCGATCCCGATCGTGATCGGTAGCCGCTGCGGCGTCGCCTGGGGCAGCGCCCGAGCGGCGGCCGCGTCCCCGGCGGCGGCCTGGGCGAACGCCTGGCGGTCGGCCGTGGACTGGGTCGGCGACCGCGCGAGCCGCGCCTCGGCCGCCGCGGCGAGCGCCAGGCCGTGGGCGGCCCGAACCGAGTCGCTGGTCAGACCGGAGAGATGGTTCGCGCTCGTCTTGGGCGAGGCTGGAAGCGCGCGGTTGAGGATCTTCAGCAGCGCCTGGTTCTGCCAGAAGCAGAAGCCGAATGCGACCACCAGCACGGCGCCGGAAACGAACAGGCGCGAGCGCAGCTCGTCGAGATGATCGACGATGCTGAGGTGATCTTCGTGCCCGATGGGCCGGAGAACCTTCGCCATCTCCAAGCCAGCCTATCCCGCTCTAGGTGTGCTCGGACCCTGAGCCCGAAGGTGGCGCAGGCCGCGCGCCGGCCGCGGAATCACCCAGTTCGGGGTTCTCCTCGTGGCCGTGGTTGCCGGTGATCGAGTCCTTGAACTCGCGCAGCCCGTGGCCGAGCTGGCGCCCGAGCGTCGGCAACCGCCTGGGCCCGAGGAACAGGAGCACGATCAGCAGCACGACGAGCAGATCTGCGGTGGGGTTACGGAGCATCGCTGCAGCCTCCAGACAGGGGAGTTTCAAGGGTAGCGAGCGGTCTGTCCGTAGGCCTGAGGAAGCCGCTAAAGCAATCGCGCCGAGCGGCCGATGATGAGGATCAGAGAGGCCGCGATCATGAAACAGAACTCGAACCAACACTCTGTCCGCCGCATCGTCCTGCCGAGTGGCCGCAGCATCGAGGTCGTCCGCTTCCACGACGAGGCCGAGCACGCTGCGCCCGGCCTCCACGTCTGCCCCCAGTGCGACTGCGAGCTCGTGCAGCCCGTCGCCTGGACCGGTGCCGGCGGGGAGAACTGGGAGCTGACGCTGCGCTGCCCCAACTGCATGTGGGAGGGCGAGGGCGTCTACCACCAGCGCGAGATCGAGCGCTTCGAGGAGAAGCTCGACGAGGGCGTCGATGCGATCCTGCGCGACCTTCAGCGCCTCACCCACGCCAACATGGCCGACCAGGTCGATCGCTTCGCCGACGCGCTGCGGTCGGACCTGATTCTTCCCGAAGACTTCTAGCCGGCGTCCGGCTACGCGTAGCGCTCGACGACGCCATCGGCGACGAGCTCGAGCGCGGCCCGCTGCCGCTCGGGCAGCGCGGGCAGGGCCTGCTTGGCCCCGGCGACCAGCTCCAGCGCGCGGGCCTTCGCGACCTCGAGCGCTCCCGTGGCGGCAATCCGTTCGCACACGCCGTCCGCGTCGGCCGGTGTGCGAATCGTGCGCGGGTCGAGGGCGGCCAGCTCCGGATCCCGGGCGCGGGCGAGAATCAGCGGCAGTGTCACGGTCCCATCGAGCAGGTCAGTGCCGCGCGCTTTCCCCGTCCGTTCCGGGGGCCCTGAGACGTCGAGCACGTCGTCGAGGATCTGAAACGCCACGCCGATCTGCTCACCGAAGCCGCCGAGCAGGTTGACGGGCCCGTCGGCCTCGAGGGCACCGAGCTCACACGCGGCGCGAAACAGCACGGCCGTCTTGAGGCGACAGCGCTCCAGATAGCGCTTCAGCGTGACCTCGGGGTTCCAGGCGTCGGCCCGCTGCATCAGCTCCCCGCGGGCGAGCTCGGAGGTGGCGCCGGACAGGACGCGCACCGGCTCCGCGGAGCCGGAGCCGGCCAGCTCGGCAAACGCCCGCGAGAACAGCAGGTCGCCCGCCGCCGTGGCCAGCAGGCGCCCGCCCGCGGCCACGACCGTGGGGCGCCCGCGCCGCAGCGCCGCGCCGTCGAGGACGTCGTCGTGCACGAGCGTCGCGCCGTGCACCAGCTCGACCGCGACCGCGGAGCGAACGATCCCGTCCCCGGTGGGCGGAGGAACGCCGGCGGCCAGGAACACGAGCAACGGGCGCAGCCGCTTGCCGCCGGCGGCAAGCGTGTCGCCGGCGTGCCGGGCGAGCACCGGCCCGTGGCCATCGGCGAGCGTCGCCATGCGTCGCTCGAGGCGATCCATCAGGGCCGGGATCTCCTCGCCGGCGGCCATCACGACCGCCGTCACGGAGCTCACCTCGCCGTCCCCACGTGGAGCGCGATGATCCCCCCCGCGGTGAGGACGTACCGAATATCGCGCAGGCCGCATTCGAACATGATGGCGGCTAGCGACTCCGGGCCGGGAAAGCGGCGCACCGAGCTCGGCAGGTAGCTGTAGGCCTGCGGGTCCCCGGCGAGCCGCCCGAGGGCGGGCACGGCGTGGTCGAACCACAGCTCGAAGAAGGTCGACAGGGGCGGCCGCTGCGGCGAGGTGATCTCGAGCACGACGACGCGGCCGCCGGGCCTCACCACGCGCGCCATCTCGCTCAGCCCCTTCGGCAGGTCGGAGAAGTTGCGTGCGCCGAAGCCGACCGTGGCCGCATCGAACTCGCCCGTGGCGCGGGGGAGCGCGAGCGCATTGCCGTGCTCGAAGCGGACGGCCGCCATGTCACCGCCGACATCGCCCGCCTCGCCCTTGGCGCGGGCCAGGGCGAGCATGCCCTCCGAGAAGTCCGAGCCGATGACCTCGCCCGCCGCGCCGACGCGCCGCGCCAGCTCGAAGGCCAGATCACCCGTGCCCGTGGCGACATCGAGCGCCCGGTCGCCGGGGCGGAGCCGGGCCAGATCGGCGGCCCGACGGCGCCAGGCGTGATGCAGCCCCGCGGTCATGACCGTGTTCATGCGGTCGTACAGGCCGGCGATGCGGTCGAACATCGCCTGCACCTGGGGCTCCTCCAGGGTGCCGGGGGCACCGCGGTCAGCCGGCGAAGAGCTCGACGTCATCGGGCCTGCCGTCAGTTGCTACTGAAGCTCGGAGAGGAAGCCGACGAGGTTGGTGAACTTCTGCGGATACTGCTGCTTCAGGCCTCTGAACGAGGGCATCGGAGCGGTCGGGTTGAGCAGCGTCTGCGCGATGGCCGCCGGGCGCAGCTTGGAACCGATGTGGGTCAGCTGCGGACCCGGCCCATCGTTGCCGTTGTCGCCGATCTTATGACAGGCCAGGCAGCCCGACTGGCCGACGACCAGCTTGCCCGCTTCGAACGTCGCCACCTCCTGCGCGTTGAGAGTCGAGGGCGGCTTCATGTCGACCTGGTTCGGGGAACCGGAGTTGGCGCCCTCGTAGGTCAGATAGGCGATGGCCAGGATCACCGCGATGCCCGAGACGAGCGCGATCGGGCGGCGCTCGATGCGGCGCTCCGGGCTGCGGTCGTAGAAGGGCAGCAGGAACAGCAGGACCATGCAGATCGTCGGCACGCCAATCGTGGCGAACGGCGTGAACGCCGGGGGCTTGACGACCCGAAGCACCTCGAACAGGAAGAAGAAGTACCACTCCGGGCGCGGCACGTAGGTCGTCGTGGTCGGGTCGGCCTTGGGGCCAAGCTCCGCGCCGAGATACAGCGACAGGAAGATGATCACCGCCATCACGATCACGGCCATCACCGCGTCCTTGGTGACGGCGTAGGGGAAGAACGGCTTGCCCTCGTTCTTCAGAATCGAGTACTCGCGGAGGTAGGCCTCCTTCTCGGCCTGGTTCACGGCAGCGTCCTCACACTTCGGTTTCTTCGAGCTCGGGCGCGGGCTCGCCCTTGAGCCACGGGGGCGCCGAGATGCCGAGCTTCGTGATGAGGTAGAGGTGGGCGCCGATCAGGGCGGCCATCAATCCGGGCACGAGCAGCATGTGGATCGCGTAGAAGCGCGAGAGCGTCGTGGCCCCGAATTCGGGCCCCGCTCTCAGGAAGTCGGACAGGTAGGGACCGATGAACGGACCCGTGCCGTTGATGTTCACGCCGACGATCGTGGCCCAGTACGCGCGCTGGTCGAACGGGAGCAGGTAGCCGGTGAACGACATCGCCATGGTCAGGATCAGCAGCACGACGCCGATGATCCATGTCACCTCACGCGGGTACTTGTAGGCGCCGAAGAAGAAGGTCCTGGCCATGTGCAGGAAGATCAGGATCACCATCACGGACGAGCCCCACTTGTGCATGCCGCGCACGAATTGGCCGAGGAACGCCTGGTCGGTCACGTAGCGGATCGACTCGTACGCGCCGCCGGTGGCGTCGGGCCGGTAGTACATGGCCAGGAACACGCCGGTGACGGCCTGCGAGAGGAACGCAAACATGGTCGCCGAGCCCAGCGTGTAGAACCAGTTGACTCCGCGTGGCACCTTCCGGAAGAGCATCCAGCGGACGCCGCCGGAGAGCGAGGTGCGCTCATCGATCCAGTCGACGACGCTGATCCCCGCTTCGGCCGCGGGATGGTGCTCCGGCGCGCCGTTGCCGTTGCCGTTGCCCGTACCCGGCCGCTTCGGCTTCGGCATCAGGGACTTGGGGAGTGGTGGTGCGGGAAGTTTGGGCATGACTGTCAGTTGGAGGGTCGCACAGAGGTCGAGAAACGCGCCGGGTATAGATACTGCCCGATCCCGTCCAGCGGCTGCCCGGGATCACGCGCCGAGAAGCGCCGCAGTTCGGAATTGACCGAGTAGCGCGGGCCGATTTCGACCAGGCCGTTGTTGATGCGGGTGTAGAAGCGATCGAGCGGCCGCACCGGCGGACCGCCCACCGGGATCCCGCGGAAGTTGTAGACGCCGCCGTGGCACGGGCAGATGAACCGCGCGGCGGCAGCCGTGAATCGCACGGGGCAGCCCAGGTGCATGCACCGCGACGAGAGGGCGATGAACTGGTTCCACTGGTCGGCGGCCTCGGTGTCGATGGCCGGGTTGCGGGCCCGCACATACGCGGTCGACTTGCCGACCTCGCCGAGGCCCGGGACGATCGTGATCGTCTCGGTCTTGTAGGTGTCCTGCGTGAAGTCCGACGGCGGACCGATCGGCTGCCAGGCGAACGGCTCACGGCTGAAGACGGGCCCGAGCGCGAAGCCCAGCGCCGGCAGCAGAAAGGCGGAGGCGGCGACTATCCCAGCGCCGTTCGCGGCGAGGTCCATGAACCGGCGCCGTGAAACGGTCTCACCCTCGAAGGCGCCCGGGATGCCCCGATCTTCCGTGTATTTCGACTTTGTCTCTTTGTGCCTGTCAGCCACTGATGCCTCGCCTAAAGACCGTCTCAATCATTGAAGCGCGCGCGGAAGCCTATCGTCAACATCGAGACGAGCGTCACGAAGGGCGGCCGCCGCGACTTCCTCCAGCGTCTGGACGGCGCCGCCCTGCCCGGCGCGCGCGAGCGCTTTCGCCGCCTCGTGCTCGCGCGACTCGCCCCATCCCACCGCGACCGCGCCCGCCTGCCACACGGCGTCCGCGAGCGACGGGTCCCCTGCGACGTGGGCCTGGGCCACGAGCGAGATCACATCGGCCAGCTCGGCGACCGCCGCGACGTCGCCGAGCGAGGCGAGCCGGGCCAAGCCGAGCGCGTAGAGCTGGTCGCCGATGAGCAGGGCCAGATCGCGGTCCTCGGTGCGCACGACGACGGGCGCGCCGTAGTGCAGCCGGGAGCCCTCGAGGATCATCTCGATCAGCAGCTCGTAGTCGGCGGCGCGGGAGCGCGCGCGCGGCCCCGCCGCGGCGAGCTGTGCCGGGCCGGGTTGGTCGAGCGCGGGCGCCACCGGAATGCGGTCCTCGAGCAACGCCGCCACCGTCCCGCCCTCGGCCTCGAGCGCGGCCCGCAGCGCCTGCGCGCCGTCGCCGGCGCTCCTCATCGGGACGCGACCTCCCTAAAGGCCTCCGACGCGGCGCTGATGGTGCGGTCGACATCGGTGTCGGTGTGGGCCAGAGAGGGGAACCAGGCCTCGAACTGCGACGGTGGTGGATAGATCCCACGGGCGAGCAGCGCCCGACACCAGCTCCCGTAGGCGTCGAGGTCGCACCCCGCGGCGGCGGCATAGTCCTCGACCGGCGCCGCGGTGAAGAACACGGTCAGCAGCCCGGGCACGTGCTGGACCTCGACTGCGCAGCCGGACTCGGCCGCCGCCTCACGCAGGCCGGCCGCAAGGCGGGAGGTGACCGTGTCCAGGCGCTCGTAGGCGGCGCCGTCGAGCAGCGCGAGCGTGGCCAGGCCGGCCGCGACGGCGAGCGGGTTGCCCGACAGAGTCCCCGCCTGGTAGACGTCGCCCGCCGGCGCAATGCGCCGCATCAGCCCGCGCGAGCCGCCATAGGCCGCCGCCGGAAGCCCGCCGCCGAGGACCTTGCCCATGATGGTCAGGTCCGGCGTGATCCCGTAGAGCTCCTGGGCCCCGCCCCGAGCGACCCGGAAGCCGGTGATCACCTCGTCGAAGATGAGGAGCGCACCGCTGGCCCGCGCACGGTCACGCAGCAACTCCAGGAACCCGGGGGCCGCCGGGACGACGCCCATGTTCGCCGGAACCGGCTCGGCCACGAGCGCCGCCAGTGGGTGGCGCTCGGTGGCGGCGCGGACGGCGTCGAAGTCGTTCCAGGGGACGATCACGGTGGCCTCGGCGGCGGCCGCCGTCACGCCCGGGCTGGCCGGAATCCCCTGCGTCGCAAGTCCCGAGCCGGCTTGCGCCAGCAGTCCGTCCACGTGCCCGTGGTAGGCCCCGGCGAACTTCAGCACCCGCTCGCGCCCGGTGACCGCCCGGGCCAGCCGCAGCGCGCTCATCGTCGCCTCGGTGCCCGATGAGGTCATCCGAAGCATCTGCACCGACGGGATGCGGGCGGCGACCTGGGCGGCGAGCGAGACCTCGGCCTCGGTCGGGGCCCCGAACGTGGTCCCGTCCCGGGCCGCGGAGATGACCGCCTCGATCACGGCGGGATGGGCGTGGCCGAGGATCAGCGGGCCCCACGAGCCGACCCAATCGACGTACTCGTTGCCGTCGACGTCCCAGATCCGCGATCCCGCCGCGCGCGCGATGAACAGCGGGTCGCGCCGGATCGCGCGCATCGCGCGCACAGGCGAGTTGACCCCACCCGGGAGCAGCTCGAGCGCCTGGCGGTAGAGCTCCTCCGAGCGGGCGGAGTTCAGTCGCGTGGCGCTCATCGAGCGTCGGTCTGGGTGCGCGCCGTGGGCCTCATATCCTCGCGTGCTCGCGCTCCCAGTCCCGGTAGTCGTCGGTGAAGTAGAGCAGCCGGATCTTCTTGAACTCAGTCGACGAGTAGAGGGTCGAGCGCTCCGCGATCCCGGTGCTCTCGGCGATCGAGTCGAGGATCGCATCGCACTCCTCCTTCGAGCGCCCGTGCGCCATCGTGAACACCGAATAGGGCCAGTCCGCGTAGGTCGGGCGCTGGTAGCAGTGCGAGATGCCGCGGAACGCGGCCATCCTCGGCCCGATCTCCAGGATCTGCTCGTCCGGGACCTTCCACACGCCCATCCCGTTGGCGCTGAAGCCGGCGCGGCGGTGGAACAGGATCGCGGCCACCCGGCGCAGCAGCCGCCGCTCCTGCATCGCCTCGAGGTGGGCGAGGAGCTTCGCCTGGGACATCCCGAGCTCGGCGGCCGCGGGCGCGAACGGCTCGGCCACGACGGGCAGATCGCCCTGCAGCGCCTTGATCACCGCGATGTCGAGGTCGTCGTAGGGCTGGCGCTCGGTCTCTGCGGGCTCGACGGCCTCGGCCGCCTTGGCCAGCGCATCGGTCCCGCCCTCCATCTCGAGGTCCATCCGGATCTTGAACAGCTTCAGCGTCGGGAGCTGGCGGATCGACTCGGCGCCGGCGATCCGGCCGAGCACCTCGAGCGTCCCCTCGAGCCCGAGCGGCGAATCGGGCTCGGTGGCGATCGTGAACCAGATGTTGAACTCGTGATTGCGCAGGTAGTTGTGCGACACGCCGGGGTGCGCGTTGATGATGTTGGCCGCGCGCCATGGGTTCTCGGGGTCGACCTTGGCGGCGACCAGCATCGAGGAGTACCCGAGCGCCCGCGTGTCGAAGATCGGCGTGACCTGGCGGATGATCCGCTCATCGAGCAAATGCCGGACCCGCTCCATCGTCTCCTCCTCGCTGAGCCCGGCGGCCTCGGCGACCTGCGCATACGGACGCTGCGCGATCGGGAAGCGACCCTGCATCAGGTTCAGCAACCTCCGGTCGACCTCGTCGAGCGGGATCGCGGCGCCGTACTTGCGGCTCCTCAGCTTGGGTGTGGCGGTCACGTCTCTTGAAGCCATCGCGCGGCATCCTTAGCGTGGTAGGTGATCACGAAGTCGGCGCCCGCGCGCCGGATGGAAGTGAGCGTCTCGAGCACGGCGGCCCGCTCGTCGAGATAGCCGGCGGCGGCGGCGGCCTTGATCATGGCGTACTCGCCGCTGACGTTGTACGCGGCGACGGGCATGTGCGTCTCGTCCTTGACGCGCCGGATCACGTCGAGGTAGGGAAGGGCGGGCTTGACCATCACGATGTCGGCACCCTCGTCGACGTCGAGCGCCGTCTCCCGCAGCGCCTCCTCGGCGTTGGCCGGATCCATCTGGTAGGCACGGCGGTCGCCGAACGCCGGGGTCGAGCCGGCCGCCTCCCGGAATGGGCCGTAGAAGGCGGAGGCGAACTTGGCCGAGTAGGCGAGGATCGGCGTGGCCGAGTAGCCCTCGTCATCGAGCCCCGCCCGGATCGTGCCGACACGGCCGTCCATCATGTCGCTCGGCGCGACGACGTCGGCGCCGGCGCGGGCCTGCGAGACGGCGGTGCGGGCGAGCAGCTCGAGCGTGGCATCGTTGTCGACCACGCCATCGGAGCGGACGACGCCGCATTGGCCGTGGCTCGTGTACTCGCACAGGCACAGGTCGGTGATCACGAGCAGATCGGGCACGGCGTCCTTGATCGCCCGCGTGGCCAGTTGGATGACGCCCTCGTCGTCCCAGGCCCCCGACCCGTTCTCGTCCTTCGCGGCCGGGATCCCGAACAGCAGCACCGCGGGAATCCCGAGGGCGGCGGCTTGCTCGGCTTCGGTCACGGCGTTGGCGATCGACAACCGGTCGATGCCCGGCATCGCCTCGATCGCCTCACGCCGGTCGGGCCCGTGGACGACGAACATCGGGTACACGAAATCGGCCGGGTGCAGGTGAGTCTCGCGCACGAGTCCACGCAGGGCGCGGGTCGCTCGGAGTCGTCGCAGGCGGGTCTGCGGAAATGCCATCGCCCTTTCGAGCATACCGGCGCTCCAGCCCCGCCCGGGTCGGGTCAGACTCGCGGCGCCGGCCGACGCCGCGAGCGCGGACGCCGCTACGCCACCACAACGTTCCAGGGCTCGATGCGCCATCCGGTCACCAGACCGGCCTCCATGTACGGATCACGACGGGCAAAGGTTTCGGCCGGCTCGGGATCGGCCCCACGGAATACGAACATGGCGCCGGAGACCGGATCTCCGACCGCGCCGGCCATCACCACGCGTCCCGCGTCGCGCTCGGCCCGGAGCAGCGCGAGGTGGGCGTCGCGGTGCGGATCGCGGCGCGCGAGCACGTCGTCGACGTAGTCGTAGAAGAGGATCTGATGCGGCCCCGAGTCGCTCACTGCCCGCACCCTATCCGCACGGAGGCGGCGGAGCGCTAGTCTGCGCTTGTGAGCAATCTCGAAAAGCGTGGCTCCTACACACCGCGTCGCGTGCGCGAGCAGCGCGCCTACAGGCTGGTGGTCCTCAGCGGCGTCACCGGCACGCTGGGCGTGGCGGGCCTCGTTCTCTCGGTGTTCGGCGTCGTCGGCGCGGGCTGGCCGATCATCCTGATCATCATCGCCGCGGTCTGCGGACTCATGTTCCGCAGCATGACGGGCAAGCGCTAACGACGCGGGAAGATGGCCGGCAGGCTTCGCGGGCGCTGATCGCCGGTCGCGGTCACTGGGCGAACCGCCTCACCGACAGCCGGGCGATGACCCAGAAGACGACGGTGAGCACCAGCAGGTGCAGCACGGGCCAGCCAAGCCCCGGTTCGCTTCCGTTGATCGCGTTCCCGACCGCCTGGAGCGCGGCCTTGAAAGGGAACACAAATGCGATCACATCGAGCACGACCTTGAGCCCGCCTGACACCGCGTTCGCCGGCACGAGGGCGACGAAGGCAATCGGCAGCGCGAGCAGGAAGGCCAGCAGCGAGGCCGCCCGGACCTCGCGGGCGAGGCCGCCGATCGCCACCCCGAGAGCACCGAAGGCGAGCGCGGCGAACGCCAGCGAGATCACCCAGAGCGGAAAGCGGCCCCACTGAAGGTGCACGAAGGCCGACACGCAGGCGGCCATCAGCAGGGCAACGGCACCCGCGCACGCCGCCGACAGCACCACCTTCTCGCCCAGCAGCCGCCCGGGGGAGATCAATCCGCGCACGAGGCGTGAGTAGGCGTGCTCCTCGCGCTCGATGGCCAGCATGCCGGCGGCCAGCAACAGCGCCAAGAACATCAGCGACACGATCACGGCGATGGCGACCGCGTACGCGTCGGTCGGCGTCGTTGACCCCGAGAGCTCGGTGCGGTTGACGGTCAAGGGCGTCCCGATCGACCCCAGCACCGGACTGGCGAACCCGAGCCCCTCGATGGCAAGGTTGGAGAAGTCGACCACCTGCTGCAACGCGACCTTGAGGGGCGAGCCCGCGGGCAGCGAGGCGATCGTGCCGCGCAGAATCGTGCGCGAGTTGCGCAGGCCGAGCAGCGGGAAGCTCTGGCCCAGGAACTGGATGCTGCCGCCGTTGAGCACCTGGCCCAGATCGCTCACGGCGACGCGCAGCACCTGCTTGGAGACGGCCTGCTCGACATCGCCCAGGCGTGAGTTGATGGCCTGGTCGACGAACTGCCGCTCGAGGGGATCCTTCGAGTTCAGGACGAGCTCCACGGTCGGGCTGCCCACTCCGGTCGTGACCAGGCTCTGGATCTGCTGCGGGATGTCGGCCGGGATGATCAGCGCGGCGAGCGCCTCGCCACTGCGCACCTTGGCGATCGCCTCGTCACGCGAATGCACTCGGATCGGCTGGATCGACTGGAACAGCTGGCCGGCGTAGCTGGAGATGTTGATCTTCTGAGAGCCGAAGTTGATTGTGCCCTGGCCGGGAGCCACGGCGCTGTAATAGGCGACCTTGGGCTTGCCCGGCGGGCTCGAGAGGGCAAAGCCGATCATCAGCGCGATCGCGATCGGATACACGATCAGCAGGCCGACCAGGAGCGGTGAACGGCGCAGGATCTGCAGGTCCTTGATGAACAACCAGCGCATCGTCAGGGATCGCTAGTAGTTTCCACGTGGGCGGGGAGCGGTCATCAGTGACCCCGCTCGTGGAGGAAGCGCACGAATGCGGCCTCGAAGTCGCGCGGGTCGCCGCCGACCGTCGCCTCGAGCTCGACCGGGGTCCCGATGAACAGGAGCTCGCCGTCGGCCAGCACGATCACGCGGTCCGCATACCGCTCCGCCTCGGCGACGTTGTGGGTCGAGTAGACCACGGTCGTGCCCCGGCCGGCGAGACCGCCGATGAACGTCCACAGCCGCTCGCGCTGGCGCGGGTCCAGTGAGGACGAGGGCTCGTCGAGCAGCAGCGCGGAGGGCGCCGACAGCAGCCCGATCGCGATATTCACGCGCTGCTGATTGCCTCCGGAGAGGCGGCCGACCTCCTCGTCGGCCCGATCCTCGAGGTCGGTCTGCGCGAGCATCCTCGTCACCGCCGCCTCGGGGTCCGCGAGCTTCTCCAGGCGCGCGAACAAGCGCAGGTTCTCGGCCACCGAGAGCTTCGAGTACAGCGCGGGCCGTTGCGGCACCCACCCGATCCGTTCAGGCGGCAAGGTCACCTCGCCGCTCGAGGGCCGCTGGACGCCGGCCAGCATCGACAGCAGCGTGGTCTTGCCCGCACCATTGGGTCCGATCAGCGCCACGAGCTCGCCCGGCTCGAGCTCGAAGCTGATCGCGTTCAGCGCGGTGCGCGCGCCGAAGCGCTTGGTCAGCTCGAGGGCGGCGAGTGTGGTGCTCTCCTGACCCGTAGCGGCGGTCGACTGCACTGCCGTGCAGGCTACCCGGGAGTGCCGACTCTCGGTTCCAGCGAGGCGCCACACGAACGGCAGTACACGTCGCCGGCGCCGGATTGCCGACCGCAATCGGGGCAGCGATCGGGGCCGACCGGGAGCACGCCCGCGACGGGGGCGGCGGTGCCCCATGGCTCGAGCACGAGGTGACGGCGCAGATAGACGATTGTCTCGCGGAGCACGGCGATGAACGGCAGTGCGACGAGCGAACCGACGATCCCGTAGAGCTGATAGCCGACCAGCAGCGCGAGGATGATCAGGATCGGGTTGATCCGCAGCGAGATCCGGAACACCTGCGGGGCGACGAAGTGGCCTTCGAGCTGTTGCAGTGCGACGAACAGAAGCACGACCCAGACCGCGCTGATCGGATCGTTGAACAGCGCCACGCCGACGGCGGGAAGCGGGCCGATGATCGGGCCGATGTACGGAATGAACTCCATCAGCCCATAGAACGCGCCGAAGAAGACCGCGTAGTCCTGCCCGGCCGGGAAGATCCCGACGGCGCCGAAGATCCACAGCGCGACCGCCGCGCTCGTGCCCATGATCAGGCTGAACAGGAGTTGCCCGCGCATGTAGCCGAACACGGCGCGCTGGACGAGCAGCGGGAAGTCGTCAGCCGGCGTGCCGTCCCCGGGCGGCATGATCCGCCGCACCAACTCGCCGATCTGTTTCCCGTACACGAGCAGGTACACCGACAGCACGAGCACGAGCACGAGGTCGAAGGAGATCGTGACCACGTTCTGGAGCAGGTCACGGGAGAAGGCGACGATGTCGCCCGAGCGCTTGACGAGATTCTTCTGCAGCGTCTGCAGCGCCGTCTGACCCTGCTGCTGGATGTGGATGTTGATCCCGTGGCGGTTGAGCCAGCTCTGGACGTTGGCCAGGTCCTTGTTGGCCTGGTCGACCAGGTGCGGGACGTTCTTCTGGAAGTGGCTGATCTGTGTGCTGATCGGGTTCGACAGCAGCACGACGATGCCCCCGAGGATGGCGAAGGCGCTGAGATAGACCAGAAGGATCGCCAGGCCGCGTGGGATCCGGCCGCGTTCGAGCCTGCGGACCAGCGGGTTGATGATCAGCGCCACGATGCTCGCCACGATCAGGATCAGCAGCACGGTTCCGGCCGCGCGCGCCAGCGCCCACAGGCCGAGCAGGGCGATCGGGAGGAGCACCAGCTGGATCCAGCGGGGAACGACGACGGGTGGGACTGTTGCCGCCCTCGGAACCGACTCCGGCTCGAGCGAGTCCTCGGCGACCGGGGGCTCCGGCCCGCTCCGTGGCCGTGGAAGCATTCGCCTCATACAAGTGGAAGTATGCGGAAAGAGAAGACGTGAATCGGGGCGTATCCATTCTGTTCGTCGGCGACATCGTCGGCGGGATCGGCCGGCGGACCCTGCTCAGCCTGCTTCCGGCGCTCCGCGAGCGCCACGAGCCGGACTTTGTCGTGGTCAACGGCGAGAACTCCGCCGGCGGCCTCGGCATCACGCCGAAGATCGCCGATGAGCTGTTCGCGGCCGGCATCGACGTGATCACGTTGGGCAACCACACCTATCGCCATCGCGAGATCTATCTCTACCTCGACGCCCACCAACCGATCCTGCGCCCGGCGAACTTCCTGCGCAGCCAGCCCGGACACGGCTGGTGCGTGGTCGAGCGCGACGGCGTGCGCCTCGGAGTCGTATCGCTCTCGGGCAATCTGTTCATGAATGCCGGCCGGCCCGTCTTCTCCGAGGCCGACGCCGCTCTCCACGCGCTCAAGGGACAGGCCGACCAGATCCTCGTCGACATGCACGCCGAGGCGACCAGCGAGAAGGTCGGGATGGGCTGGCACCTCGACGGCCGCGTGACCGCCGTCGTCGGCACCCACACCCACATCCCCACCGCCGATGCCCGCGTGCTGCCCGGCGGGACCGCCTACATCACCGACGTCGGCATGACCGGCCCGCGCGGCGGCGTGATCGGCGTCAAGCGCGAGCAGGCACTCGAGTCGATGATCACCAAGATGCCGGTCCGGTTCGAGACCTCGACCGAGGATCCGTGGCTCAACGGCGTGCTGATCCGGGCCGACGGGCCGATGCACGCGGGTTCGATCGAACAGGTGCTGGAGCCGGGGGTCGGGGTGGCGTAGGTGCGGTCTCGGTGGCGAGAACGCGGCCGCAGCAACCTTCCCCGACCGCCGTCTACGCCGGCCCCGGCACTCCCACCGACGAAGACGAGGCCTCGACCAGGCTCCCCGGCCCCTCCACCGTCACCACCCGCGGCGCCGGCGCCTCCGGATACACGCCGAGCAGGGCGATGATCACGAGGGGGAAGAACCACACGATGTAGAGGTAGAACCAGTGGGTGATCCCGAGCTGCAAGAGGATCAGCACGGCGGCGCCGAGGGCGGCCACCTGCATCACGTCGCGGCGGCGGGGCACGAAGGCGACGGCGATCGCCACGGCGACGGCCGCCCCTTGGACGATGTGCTGCTCGACCCCGAGTCCGCCCCACAGGCCCCAGATCGAGAACGGTGAGCCGCGGGCGGTCTGATAGGTGATCGTGTCGTGCCAGAACCGGCTCAGGTTGCCGCCGAGCAGGACCGGGGCCATCACCACCAGGCCGGTGATCCCGTAGGCCATTGCGTACGCGATCACGGACCGCGCGCGCAGGCGCGAATCGACCCCACGCATGAACAGCGGCGCCAGGGCCAGCGGGGCGAATTTGGTGAACGCGGCCAGCGCGGCGGCGACACCGCGGGCCGGCGCCGAGGTGATCACGAGCAGCGTGAGCACGAGCAGCATCGACACGAGGCTGTCGTTGCTGTTGGAGCTGAGCGCGTAGATGGTGAACGGATAGGCCGCCCAGGCGTAGGCCAACACCACGCCGAGGGTCGGGCCGCGAACGCGCCGGCCGAGCAGGAACAGGCCCAGCATCGTCAGCAGGTCGAAGACGATCGCCCCCGCGTGGGCGGCGGGGAGGTCATCCCAGCGCCCGCTCCAGCCGAAGATGAGGCGGAACGGTAGGTAGGCGTAGTAGTTGACCGGCCCGTATGTGTCGCCCTGGGCGTTGTCGCTCGGCCAGCCGCCGTACAGCTGCTTGCCGTGGACGATGCGATCGGCGCCGATCACGCCGGCATAGCCGACGTCGATCACGTTCGAGTTGGTCACGTTGAGCCCGACGCGGAAGCCGACCAGGAACACAAGCGCGACGGCCAGCCACGAGACCGGCACGAGCAGCCGCAGCGGCTCGCGGGGACGCCCGCGGCCGCGCGCGAGGAACAGCATCCTCACCAGCAGATAGAGCAGGCACGGGTAGGCGAGTGGCACCGAGAGGCCGATCCGCGCGTGGTTGAAGAACGCCAACGAGACCGAGAAGCCCAGCAGCGTGAGCAGATCGAGGTGGAGTAGCGAGGGCCGGCGGCGGCGGGGCAGGAAGGGGACGACGAAGAGCAGGCACAGCGGCAACCACACGTACCACGCGTTGACCCGGCGTCCGAACGCGCCCGGATACCCGCGGGCCATCGACCATGCGACCTGGAACCCTGTCCACGCCTCGGTGACGGTGCCGGTCCCGTCGTCGACGTAGACCTGGGCGATCTCCTTGCCGCCGGGCGAGAACCAGCTCACCTGCCAGCGGCCCGGCCCCTTGGTGTACTCGGCCGGGTAGGAGCCGCGATGCCGGCGCACAACGTCCTGGACCTTGCCGACGCGCGCGGCGATGCGCTCGACCTGGGCTGCGGTCAGCCGGTAGCCGACCGGCGCCCGCCCCTGGGAGGTGACGAGGACGGGCGTGTTGGGATCTACGATCGTCGTCGTGGTGGCGGCGGGGGCGAGCCCCGGCGCCCAGAGCAGCGCCAGGACGGCAACGACGAGGAGGAGCGCGAAGCGGGAGACCGGCGAGGAGCTCAGGCCCGGAAGCTCCACAGCTTCTGCCCGATGAACGACAGCGGCGTTGCCGCGGCGATCGCGATCGCCTGCGCGACGACCTTCGGCATCCCCGCGCCGTCGACGAGGGAGATCAGGACCACGTAGCTGAAGCCGAACGCGACCAGCGACACGGTGAAGAAGCGAGCGGCCTGGAACAGGGGCGCGTGGTGCTTTGCGTCGAACGTCCAGTGCCGGTTCCACCAGAAGTTGTTGATCACCGAGACGACGAACGCCACGACCGCGGCGACCCGGTAGTCGATCCCGAGCGCGTGGACGCAGAGGGCGAACACCACCAGGTTGACGACATACCCGCTCGCGCCGACCGCGGCGAAGCGGATCAACTGCAGCCAGTTGTGCGGCTTCCGAACGCCATGGCGGATGCGGTGCCTAAAGGGCAGCTCGACGGCGCCCGACAGATCATCGGCCATGTCCGGAAATGTAGCGTCGTCGTGTCGGACTTCTGTAAGAGGGGGCAATCGCTAACCAGGGCCTAATCCGAAGTGTTCGTGCACCATCGGGGCGATATCCCGCAGCGACCACTGCTCTCGGACGTCGCGGGAGTCCGGTCCGGTGCCACACCAAAGTAGCGCTCCGAGCGAGTCGGAGTGGTGCAGGGAGCCGTGACTCCCGCCGCCCACGTGGTCGGCTCCGCCCCAGTCGACGAACTCGTAACCGGGCGCCGCCGAGAGCAGGATGTCGCCCGCGGTCGGGCATGTCAGAGCCGACCAGATGCGGGTCAGCGCATCGGGGTACTCAGGGCTCAGGAAGCGGCCGTCACGCACCTCGGCGGCGAGCGCGGCGAGCGCGCCCTCCACGTACCATCGCTGACCCCGCGGGTCCGTGACGTCGCCGCCGGGCGAGAACCGCAGCTCCCCGCGCTCGCTGTGGATCACGGCCTCGCGCGGGCTGGCCAGCCACAGCGTCAGGTCAACGCCCTTGAGGCCCCGAACGGCGTCGAGCGAGCGCTCCATCACCTGGCTGCGCCGGTCCTCGTCGAGCACGTAGACCATCGCCGAGCGCTGGGCCGGGCTCAGCGCGACCTCAGCCCCAATCGAGCGGGCGGCGCTGTTGGTGGCCACGTCGAAGTCCGAGAACGCTCCGTCGAGCCGGATCCGCTCCTCGACCGCCGCCTGCGAGTGATCGGAGGCGACGATGATCGCGTGGTCCTCGAAGAACGCGTCGGGGCCGCCGGCGGCGTGCATCAGCCGCTCGAGCTGGCGATCGGCGGCGGCGATCGAGGTCACCTGGGCGTGGGGTCCGTTCTTGTGCGACCAGGCGTCGTTGTCGGGCAGCGAGAACAGCATGAAGTCGAACAGGTCGTGCTCGACCAGGTAGGCACCGACGCAGCCGGTGTGCTGGTCGCGCACGCCCGGCATCCCGAGCTGCCCGCGGCAGCCGGTCTTGCGGGTCGCGTACAGGTCGGCGTAGAACAGCTCGCGTGGGCCGTCGATCGTGCGGCGGAACAGCGTCGAGGTCACGATCCGGGCCAGCGCGGTCTCGTTGGCGACCTCGTGGTGATGACGGCCGCGGTAGATCAGGTAGGTCGTGCCCGCGGTCCGCACGTCGGCGTCGTCGAGCGTCTCGAACACCGTCTCGACCTCGTGCGAGAGGTGCTCGGCGTTCATCCGGTAGACGGTGTCGGTGAGCGAGCGCAGGACGCCGAACTGACGGCTGGCGGAGAAGCTCGAGCCGTACTCGACGTAGCGCGCCTCCTCGCGGTGATACCAGTTCATCGATGGGATCCAGTGACGGTCCGGGCCCACACCGGTGGTGATCGAAGCGGCGCATACGGGCGTCACGGACGGGAACACCGCGGCGCAGTCGTCGACGTAGACCCCCTGCTCGGCGATCCGGGCCAGCGCCGGGGCGCGCCCGGTGGCGATCGCGCGATCGAGCATCGCCGGCTTGAGCGCGTCGATCACGACCAGGACGAGCTTCTTGGGCTTGCTCACCGGAGGATCCGGAGCCCGGCGTACTTCTGACCCTCGCGGCGGCGGTCGGCCAGGATCAGCCACAGCAGGCCGAGCAGGCCGAGCAGGCCGACGGGTGGGAGCAGCACCGAGAGGATCGCCAGCAGCAGCGCGCTGCCCTCGGCATACATCGGCACGGCCGATGCCGCCGCCGCGTCGAGGCGCGCACGCACGCGAGCGAACAGCGGTCGCGTCGCCACGATCCCCACGAATGCGCAGGCGATGCCGGCGATCACGCCCGGCCAGGCGGCATAGTGGTCCTGGCTCAGCGCGCCGGCGAAGAGCAGCGCGCCGAGCGCGAACGAGATCGCCGCCACCACCAGCGCGACCGGTCCGTTGTCGAGCCGCTCAGGGGCCATCCGCCGCTCGGCCAGCGCCAACAGGATGGCCCCGACGGTGATTCCAAGCAGGAATCCCGGGCTCTGCAGAAAAGCGAAGTCCGTGTGCTTGAAGCTGATCTGGGCGTCCCCGGCGGCGAGGCCGCCCACGGCAAGCGTGGGCAGAAACGGCCTGATTCCGACCGCCGCGGCGATGCCGATCCCCTGGAAGATGTCGAAGACGAGGTGCATCGTGCTGTACCGTGACGGGGCGTGACGATAGACGGTGAACGGGTCGGCGGGAGGTACCACGCGTGAACCCCGGTGCTAGGCCACCACGAACCACCGCCCGCGACATCGAACGCTACGCGTCGTTGTTCGCCGCGCGGACGAAGGTCATGAAGTCCTCGGCGATGCGCGATCTGATGGCGCTGACCGAGCGCGACGACGTGATCTCGCTCGCCGGCGGCTTGCCGGACACATCGTCGTTCCCGCCGGAATCGTATGCCTCGCTGATGCGCACGGTCGCCTCCGAGTCATGCGCGCGGGCGCTCCAATACGGACCGACCGAGGGGTTTTCCCTGCTGAAGCGCTGCATCATCGAGGTGATGAGCGCCGAGGGAATGGAGATCGACACCGACGAGGTGCTCGTGACCACCGGCGGCCAGCAGGTCATCGACCTCGTGTGCAAGACGCTGATCGACCCCGGTGACGTGATCGTCGCGGAGGCGCCGACGTATCCCGGCGCCGTGCCCACGTTCTGCGCCTACCAGGCCGACGTGGTGCAGGTGACGATGGATCGCGACGGGATGCGGATCGACGAGCTGCGAGCGACGCTTGACGAACTCGACCGCACCGGCCGGCGACCCAAGTTCATCTACACGGTCCCGAACTTCCACAACCCCGCCGGGGTCACGATGTCGCTCGAGCGCCGGCGGGAGCTGGTGCGCATCGCCGCCGAGCGCGAGCTGCTCGTGCTCGAGGACAACCCCTACGGCCTGCTGCGCTACGAGGGCACCCCGCTGCCCACGCTACGCTCGCTCGACGGCGGCGAGTTCGTCATCTACGCGAGCACGTTCTCGAAGATCCTCTCGCCCGGCGTGCGGCTGGGCTGGGCGGCCGCTCCCAGCCCGGTGCTGCAGAAGATGAACATCGGCAAGCAGTCCGCGGACCTGTGCTCGTCCTCGGTCTCGCAGTGCTTCGTCGCCGCCTACTTCGACTCCGGCCCCTGGCACGATTACGTCCGGTCGCTGATCGAGATCTACCGGCGGCGGCGCGACGTGATGCTCGACTCCCTGGCCGAGCAGTTCCCGCGCGAGGCCGAGTGGACCCACCCGGAGGGTGGCCTGTTCATCTGGGCCACGATGCCCGACTACATCGACACCACCGACCTGCTCGCGCGCGCGCTCGAGCAGCACGTGGCCTTCGTACCGGGACGGGCGGCATTCGTCGACGGCCGCGGTGGGTCGGCGATGCGGCTGAACTTCTCCGGCGTCGACGAGGACGACATCCGCGAAGGAATCCGCCGGATCGCCGAGGTTGTCCGTGAACAGGTCGACCTGTACGGAACGCTCACCGACGCCGGCGCAGGGGCCGGCGCCGTGCCACAGAGCGGGGCGGCCGATCCCGTCACCGGCCGCAGGCGGACGGCGCCCGCTCCCGGCGGACCCTCCGGCCAGCTCGAGCCGAGCGCCGGTGACCCCGATCTGGCCAAGATCCTGCGCCTGCCGGCCAAGCGCAAGCGGGCCGGCTCTGGATGAGTCGGATCGCGGTGCTCAAGGGCGGCCGGTCGCTCGAGCGCCAGGTATCGCTGAAATCCGGGGCTCGGGTCGAGGATGCGGTCGCGCGGCTCGGCCACGAGGTGATCTCGATCGACGTCGGCGCCGACCTCGTCGCGCGGCTCGACGCCGAGCGGCCCGATGCGGCGTTCGTGGCCCTCCACGGGCGCGACGGTGAAGACGGCACCGTCCAGGAGCTGCTCGAGGTGGTCGGGATCCCGTACACCGGCTCGGGGGTCTCGGCCTGTATCCGCATGGCGGACAAGGTGCTCGCCAAGCACGCGATGCGCGACCGCGAGATCCCCACTCCCGACTTCTTCGCCTTCAGCGAGACCGCGTTCAAGGAGCTCGGTGCGGCGCAGGCGCTGCCGGCGATCGAGGAGCGGCTGCAGTTCCCGATCGTGGTCAAGCCGGCCGGCCAGGGCTCGGCGCTGGGGATCAAGTTCGCCCGCACGCCGGCGGACATTCCCGCCGCGCTGGTGGCCGCGTTCTCCTACGACCGCAAGGTGCTGCTCGAGCGCTACGTGGCCGGACGCGACCTCGCGGTCTCGATCCTCGATCAGGGCGGGATTCCGCGGCCGCTCCCGATCGTCGAGGCGGTGCCGGAGCAGGAGGACTTCTACGACTTCGAGTCCCGTTACGAGATCGGACGTACGCGCTTCGTCTGCCCGGCCGCGCTCGACGATGCCGTGGACGCACGCGCCAGCGAGCTCGCGCTCGAGGTGTACGCACTGCTCGGCTGCGCGGGGTTCGCGCGCGTCGACCTGATGCTCGAACGCGATACGGACGAGCTCTACGTGCTCGAGGCCAACGCGATTCCCGGTCTGACCGAGACGAGTCTGTTGCCGCAGGCCGCCGACGCGGCCGGGATAGGCTTCGACGCCTTGGTGGCACGGATTCTCGAACCGGTGCTAGCCCGGTGAGGACGGAGACCCAGCACGAGATCCTGCAGCGCTTCTTCACGTTGCGCGACGCGCACACGACGGAGCTCGGCCTGATCCCGATCCCGGGTCGTGTTCCAGGAGGACTTCGACCAGCAGCAGGACATCCATCGCTCGCTGCGCACCGGCCTCATGCCCGAGGTCATCTACGGGCGCAACGAGCCCCTGCTGATCCACCACCACCGGCAGGTGGAGGGAGCGCTCAGCTCTCGCCCATGAAGTCTTCGGGCGTGACCCGGTCGAGGAAGTCCTTGAACTTCTCCACCACCTCTTCGGTGTCCTCAACCTCGTGCTCGAACTCGATCGCCGATTCGGCGATCACCTCGTCGGCGGCGAAGATCGGCGCGCCGGCCCGGACGGCGAGCGCCAGAGCATCGCTCGGACGCGAGTCGATCTCGAGCTCGCGGCCGTTCGCCCGGAGGCTGATCGAGGCATAGAAGGTGTTCTCGCGCAGCTCGGTGACCGCCACGCGGGTGCACTCGACCTCGAGCTCGCCGAGCACGTCGGACAGCAGGTCGTGCGTCATCGGCCGGGGCGTGGAGGCACCCTGGAGCTTCATCAGGATTGCCGCAGCCTCGGGGTGCCCGATCCAGATCGGGAGGAACTTGTTGCTGTCGACGGTCTTGAGCAGCACGATGGGCTGCTTGCCGACCATGTCGAAGCTCACGCCGTAGATGACCATCTCCTGCACGCGCCGCTCCTCGCTGGGGATCTGGCAAGTATAGGGTTCGGCGGAGGGGTGTCGGCGACGGTGGTCGGGAGCCTGCGCGCGCGGTCGCGCGCCCGCGTCGAACCCCGACATGTGGAGATTTGTCCGGCCTGGCATTGGACATTTGTCCACTTTCAGGTGACAGGGCCTGGATCTGGAAATGGTGCGACGCTCGGGGCGGCCCGGATCTCAACCCGACGGCAGCGCACGTCGATGATGTCGGCATGGATGCCTCCGCCTACGCCTTCGTTCACGGCGTCCGCAACACGCGTGGCACGCTGGAGGCGTGGAACCGGCGACCGTGGCCGGTCCTGCGCGCCTGGTTGGCGGGCAGCGTCGCCGCCGCGGCCGCGCTGCTGCTCGCGGTCTGGCTGATCGGTGCTGTCTCCCACCCATCGGGGCTCGTCTCCGTCCGTCATCCGCCCTTGGCCCCGGGCACGCCTGCAGACGTGGTACGGATCCTCGGCCGCAACGCCCTCGTGCTGGCGCTCCACGCGATGGCCTGCGTAGCCGGGTTCATCGCGGGCAGCTCACTCCCGCTCCAGGCCCCGCAGCGCGCGGGGCTGATGCGCACGATCCACGAGCGCGGCGGGCGCATCGCCATCGCCATCGTCGTCGGCGCGACGACCTTCTCCCTCAGCGCCCAGGCGTACGTGCTCGGCACCAGCCTGGCCCGCGTCGCGGGGACCGTCCACGCGCCCCCTGGACTGCTGCTGCTCGGCCTGATTCCCCATGCGCTGACGGAGCTCACAGCCCTGTTCCTGCCGCTGGCGGCCTGGGTCATCGCCAGCCGGCGCGGAGAGTGGGACAAGCTGCTCGCCGCCACTGTGGTGACAGTGGCGATTGCGATCCCCGTGCTCGTGCTCACGGCGCTGTGGGAGGTCTATGTGGCGCCGCACGTGCTGCACGTGCTGCTCGGGTGAGGGGCGACCGGGTGTGGCGGAGGTGTTCGCGGCTGTCGTGACGCCCCGCCGGCGACAGGCTTGCCGCCGGCGGAGACCCGGATTCGGAGTGATTACGCCTTGACGGCGGAGATGTCGAGCGCCAGCTTGACCTTGTCAGAGACGACGACGTTGCCGCTGCCGAGGGCCTGGTTGAACTTCATCCCGTACTCGCCACGGGAGAGCTGGCCGACGATCTCGAGGCCGACGCGCTCGTTGCCCCACGGGTCGGTCTCGGTGCCCTCGATGACGGCGTCGAGGACGAGCTCGTGGGTGATGCCGTGCATCGTCAGCTCGCCGATGATCCGGTAGCTGCCCTCATCCACCGGCTCGATCCGGGTGGAGTTGAAGGTCAGCTCCGGGTACTGCTCGGCGTCGAAGAAGTCCGGCGAGCGCAGGTGCTCGTCGCGCTGCGGCTCGCTGGTGTCGATCGAGGCGGCCTTGACGCGGCCATACGCCTTGGCGCTGGACAGGTCGTCGCTCAGCTCGAGCGTGCCTTCGAACTCGCCGAACTGGCCGCGGACGGTGGCGATGCCCAAGTGCTTGACGGAGAAGCCGACCTTTGAATGTGCGGTATCGACGTTCCAGGTGCCGGTGGGGACTGCCGTGGTGGTGACTGACATGTTGAGCTCCGAGTTTCAGTTGGGTGCGATCTCTGAGACGCACCGTGTTTTGCTTGACGGCTCAAGCATATCAACATTTAGTTGAGAACGCAAATGGTCGGCTCACGCCCCGGTGGCGGCCTTCCGGATCGTGCGCACGAGCTCCTCCCCGGCGGCCTCTTTGAGCACGTAGCCGCTCGCCCCGGCCCCGAACACGTCGCGGACGACGGCGCGGTCGGCCTCCATCGTCAGCACGACGACCGACGTCCGGGGAGAAATCGCCGTGAGGCGCGGAATCGCCTCGACGCTCGAGCCGCCCGGCATGTTGAGGTCGAGCACGAGCACCGTCGGACGATGCCCGCGAACGGCGACGAAGACGGACTTGATGTCGCCGGCTTCCGCGACCACGACCAGGTCCTGCTCAGCATCGAGCAGCATCCGCAGGCCGCTGCGCATCACGGTGTGATCGTCCGCGAGGACGATCGTAATCGGGCGCGGTGCAGCGGGTTGTGGCTGCATTGCCTGACCCTACTACCCGTCCCGGGCCGACCTTCCCATGTCTAAGTGGAGTTATCTCTTGACTTAAGTAGAGACTGGAGTTATGCTCCACTTCAACAACCAAAGGAGCATCATGTCTGTAGAAAAGACATCCACACCACAGCAGGACACCCAAGCCACCGAGAAGCGACAGGTCACTGTCGAGGTCCCGGAGGATCGGGTGGAGCAGTTCCAGGCGCTCTACGAGCGCTTCCTCGCCGCCGGCGAGTATGGGCGCCGTGGCCATCGCCGCCGGCGCGGCCGTCACGGAGGCCATCGCCGGCACCACATCCGTCGCGCGATGTATCACCTGGCGATGGCGGAGCACGGTTCCGGACCCGAGCACGGTCGTTGCGGCCGGCGCCGCGGAGCCGAGAGCTCCTCAGCGGCCGAGTCGACGCCGACAGTCCAGATCTAGTGCCCGACAAGCAGATCACGGTCGAGGTGCCCGCTGAGCGCGTCGCCGAGTTCTATGCGTGGTTCGCCGAGTTCCTCTCGGCGCCGCAAGCTGGACTGGGGTCGCCCCGCAGTAGGCGGGGTGGCCCCGGTCGGCATCGCGGTCACGGTGCGCCCGGCCACGAGCCCGTGCCGTGGTCGCCCGATGATCGCGACAAGGCTCGGTGGCTGTACCGGAAGCTGTCGGACCCCGCGCGTGAGCTGTTCGATCTTCTCATCGACAGCCCCGGCGGGCGATTCTCCGGTAACGAGCTCGCCTCCCGCCTGGCCCTGGCCAACGGGGCACACGGCGTCGCGGGCATCCTCGCGTGGCCGGGGCGCTGGTCGCGCAAGCTCTCCAGGGAGTTTCCGATCCGCACCGAGGCCCGGGAGGACGGGGGCACCGACTTCTCGATGGACGAGAACACGGCGATGGTGTTCTCGCAGGCCCGCGAGGGGAGATAGCGCGGCGGAGCACCGGGCGCCTCGGCGGCGGAGCACCGGGGTCCCCACTCGGCGGCGGACCAGGGCCGCGGGCCGTCGGTGCTCAGCGCGCCGCGGCCGAGATCTCCGGATCGTCGGCGACGGCCCGGCGCAGCGACTCGTCGAACCCGATCGGCTCGATGTCGAACAACCGTGCGCCCGACGGATCGGTCACGACCGTCGGGACCGCGAGCCCCTCGATCAGCGGCCGGGCAACCCCGGCGTCAACCGGCGTGACCAACCCGATCCACAACGAGGACAGCCACGGTGTGATCAGAGGAACCGGGATCCGCGGCCGGGGCCGCACGCCGAGCACCGTCGCCATTCGGTCGAGCATCTGGCCGTAGGCCAGCACGTCCGGGCCGCCGATCTGGACCTCCCGGCCGGCCGAGGCCTCGACCGAGGGGGCCTGCCGGAGGTACTCGAGCGTGTCGTCGATGCCGATCGGCTGCGTCTCGTTCTGCAGCCAGGCCGGGGCGATCATCGCCGGGAGGCGCTGGACCAGGTAGCGCAACGTCCGGTAGGACTCGCTCTGCGCCCCCACCACCATCCCGGCGCGGAAGTAGGTCAACGGCGGCCCCTGCGCCGCCAGCGTCATGGCCGTCTCGTGACGGCTGCGCAGATGCTTGGACTGGGGGCGATCGCCCAGACCCCCGAGGTACACGACGCGCCCGATGCCCTCGCTGCGCGCCATGCGGGCGAACGCGGTGGCGGCGGCGCGCTCGCTCGCGACGAAGTCGCCGCTGCCGGCCCGGCCCATCGAGTGGATCAGGTAGTAGGCGACGTCCACATCCTTTCCGGCGCCCGTGAGGCTCTCCGGCTGCAGCACGTCACCCTGATGCAGCTCGAAGCCGGCCCGCTCGAGCGGGCCCGCGCGTGGCCCGGCCGCGTCGCGCACCATGCAGCGCACCTGCCAGCCGGCGTCGGCCAGCGCCGGGGCAAGTCGCGCCCCGATGAACCCGGTCGCGCCGGTGACGAGCGCCCTCCCGGCCATCAGCTGTGGCGCGGCGTCCACCCGCCGCGATCCGTGCGCCCCACGTTCATCCTGCCGTTAGGTTATCCGCGCGCCGGAAGCTCCAACCCCAGCCGCCGCTCCAGACCGGCGCGATCGATCCCGCGCAGGCGCACGAGCTTCTCGCGCGCGTGCGCGCCCCTTACAATCGTGACACTCGACGCGGGGATCCCGCTCGCCTTGGCGAGCACGCGACAGAGCGCGCGGTTGGCGCGCTCGTCGACCGGCGGCGCGGTCACGCGAACGACCAGCAGCCCGGCGGCGACGCCGACGATTCCGTCGGCATGAGCGCGCGGGCGCAGCCGAACCGGGAGGTCGACCTCGAGGGCCGTCACGGCGGGGAGGCCTGCGCCCCGCCGGCCTCCCCGCCACCGTCCGGGGCGGGCGCGGCGGTGCTCCCCGCGGAGCGCGGCGGCGCCGACGCCGGGGCCGGGGCCGGGGCCGGGGCGGCGCGCAGCGTGGTGTCGGCCTCGGCGTCCGACTCCTCGGCCTCGTCCCCCGCGGCAGCGTCCAACTCCCGCTCCTCCTCGGCGATCACCAGCCGGGCAGCGGTCACGCCGAGCAGCGCCGGCACGATGATCGTCGGCAGCAGCAACGGCAGGAGCAGCAGGTGCAGCCAATCCCACAGTGTATTGCCGTGGAAGCCCGTCCACGTCCAGTTCCCGAGGTATCCGCCCAGCACAATCACGCCGAGCGCCGCGAGGCCGCACATGACCACGATCGTGTGCCGCCGGGACCAGCCGGCCCGGAACACGCCGTAGAGCGGCGTCAGCGCGATTGCCATCGGGAGGACGAGTAGCTCCAACCAGTCCCAGAGACGGTTGCCGCTGAAGCCCGTCCACGCCCACGGGATCACGTATCCGAACAGAACCAGCAACGCAAACGCCGCCACGGCGGCGGTGACCATGGACTTGTGGCGACGCGTCAGGCCCGCGCGCCGGCTCAACGTCAGCGGCAGGAGCGCGAACGCGGCCGGGAGCAGCAGCAGGTGCAGCCAGTCCCACAGGGTCGCCGTATGCCCGTTGATGCCGGTCCACGACATGCGACCGGAGTAGCCGCCCCACAACACGACGGCCAGCACGAGCACTCCCGACCAGACCCACGGCGACCGGTTTCGCATGGGGCGCGAGGCTTGTTGGCGCAGCTCACTCGCCGACATCTGCCGCACATGATGGCGCGTGGCGCCGGGATGCTCGGATCGGGTGCCTCCGGCTTGCCCTGGGACACGCGACGGCAGGCCGGCTCAGCGGGTTTCGGGCTCCGCCGCGCCGGCCGCGGTGAGGGCGCCGCTTCGCCGAGTGAGCTTGCGCCGGCGAACTCGCTCACGATCTGGCTCCCGCTCGGCGCGGGAAGCGGTGGTGCCGTCGCTCATCGCCGCCAGGCTGACAGCGCCCGTTCGCGGTCGCGTCATCCGGATGGGATGACGCGGTCGGCGGACGGCGCGGCGGCGCGGCGCTCAGCCGCGAATACCCAACCGGCCAGAGCCACGTAGCGCGTCGCCGTGGCGCAGGCACTCGCGAGGACCAGAGCGGCGACCTCGAGCCACCTCGGCGGGTGGCCGGCGATGCGGTTCAGCAACGCCAGCGCGCCGTCGGTGAGCCCCAGGGTGATGGCGAACACGATCGTGCCGAGCGCCAGATGGCGTCCGAGGCCGACCCGCCCGCGAACCCCGAAGGTGAGGCGCCGGTTGGCGGCGGTGTTGCCGATCGCGGTCGCGGCGAGCGCGAGCGCGTTTGCCGCCCCGGCGCCCATGCCACTGCGCAGGATCACGTAGAGGCCGGCGTACGCGATCGTGCTGAGCACTCCGACGGCGATGAAGCGTGCCACGGGGCTCGCGGCCAGAAGTCGCGCGACCCCGCGGAGGTCGGCCAGGGCCGTGCCCGTGATGTGCACCCGCGAGTCCGCGTCCTCGACCCAGTCGACCGGCACCTCATGGATGCGCAGCCCACGCCGCTGCGCGAGCACGAGCAACTCGGTGTCGAAGAACCACTCTTCGTCGCGCACGGCCGGCAGCAGCCGGCGCGCCACATCGGCGCGGATCGCCTTGAACCCGCACTGGGCATCGCTGAATCGCGCGCGAAGGAGGAGCCGCAGCAGGTGGTTGTAGGAGCGCGAGATGAACTCGCGCTTCGCGCTGCGCCGCACCCGCGCGGCCGGATGCAGGCGCGTGCCGATGGCAATGTCGCTGTGCCCGGAGACGAGCGCCGCGACCAGCGGCAGCAGCGCCGCCAGATCGGTGGAGAGGTCGACGTCCATGTAGCACAGGACGTCCGCGTCGGCGGCCGACCACGCGGCCCGGAGCGCCCGGCCGCGGCCTTTCGCCGACACGTGGAGCGCCTCCACGTCCGGCAGCTCACGACTCAGTGCGACGGCCAGCGCCAGGGTTTCGTCGGTGCTGGCGTTGTCGGCGATCACGATCCGCCACGAGAACGGGCAGTCGGACGTGAGAAACCGATGCAGGCGGCGCACCGAGCGCTCCACGCCCGCTGACTCGTTGTAGACGGGAATCACGATTTCGAGCTCGCGATGGTGTGTCGTGACCGGAGCCCCGGCGCCACGCAACCGGGTCGGCGCGGCGGGCGCCGGTACCGGTGCGAGAGTCGAGTTGAGGTGTGCCATGTTCGGCCTCCGATCGGGATCAGGGTGTCCGAGTACCAGCATCGGAGCCACAGCGAAGCCGGGGTGAAGACGTCGCTAAGACGGGAGTAGGAGCGGCCGGGCACGCGTGAAGATTGGACTCCGCGCGGTCGAGTCCAGGGTCCGGTCTCTCACCCGTTCTGGGGGATGCCGGGCCGGCATCGCGCGCGTAGCGTGCGCGCGATGCCCCAACCCGCCAACCCGCCCGCCGGAGCGGCCGCTCCCGAACCCGGCGCAGCGCCGGCGCCCAAGCCACGAGCCCTGCTCGTACTGCTCGCACTCGCGGCGGTCGTCGGGATCGTCGTCTCGCTGGCCGCGTGGGCCTTCCTGGAGCTGGTCCACCAGATCCAAACCGGCGTCTTCACCGACCTCCCCAAGGACCTCGGCTACCACAACGGCACGCCCTCCTGGTTCTACATCGTGGTGCTCGGACTGGCGGGGCTGCCGACCGCGCTCGCGATCGTGCGCCTCCCTGGCGGTGGCGGCCACCTGCCGGCCGGCGGTCTCAAGGTCGACGGCGGCCCGACGCAGCCGATCGAGCTTCCCGGCCTCCTGCTGGCGGCGCTCGCGTCGATCGGACTCGGGTTGGTGGTCGGCCCGGAAGCTCCGCTGATCGGACTCGGAGCCGGGCTGGGGCTGTTCGCCATTCGCGCCGTCAAACGCGACACCCCCGACCAAGCGCAGGCGGTGATCGCCGCCTCCGGGAGCTTCGCTGCGGTGGCCATGATCTTCGGCTCACCGATCATCGCCGCGGTGATCCTGCTCGAGGCGCTCGGCCTCGACCGCCAGCGACTTCCCCTGCTCCTGCTGCCGGGACTGCTGGCCGCCGGGATCGGCTCGCTCGTCTCGATCGGGATGGGCTCGCTGACCGGCCTGAGCACGAGCGCGTACGCGCTCGGCCCGCTTACCCTGCCGGCGTTCGCGACGCCGACGGTGCCGGACTTCCTGTGGACGATCCCGCTCGCGGTTGCAATGGCGCTGGTGACGTTCGTTGCCCGCCAGATCGGGCTGCGCTGGAACCCGATCGCGATGCGGAAGCCGTTCCTGCTCATCCCGCTCGCCGGAATCGTGGTCGCCGCACTGGCCCTCGCCTTCCACGGGATCACCGGCAAGGGGGTCAACGAGGTCCTGTTCTCAGGCCAGGACGCGCTCCCGGGACTGACCGCGAACGCGGGCACCTGGTCGGTGGCCGCACTCATCTGGGTGATCGTGTTCAAGGGTCTGGCCTGGGGGGTCTCGCTCGGATCCTTCCGCGGCGGCCCGACCTTCCCAGCGATGTTCGTCGGGGCGGCGGCCGGCATCCTAGCGTCGCACCTGCCCGGGTTCGACATGACCGGCGCGATCGGTGTCGGCATCGCCGCGGGCGTGGCCGCGATGCTGCGACTCCCGCTCTCCGCGGTGGTCCTCGCGACTCTGTTGATGAGCAAGAGCGATCCCGGGGCCGGGCCGCTGATCATCGTCGGCGCCGTGGTGGCCTACCTGGCCAGCGTCGCCCTCGACCGGGTGGCCGCGCCGAAGCCGGCGGCGGAGGTCAGGACCGAGACGCCGGTCGCCGAGACGCCGGCGCCCGCCACCTAGCTAGTAGCCATCGCTAGGACACGTTGATCAGGCCCTTGAGCACGAGCCAGCCGCCGATCAGGAAGGCCCCGAGCACGGCGACGGTCCGGCCCTTCCGGCCCATCCACGAGCGGAATGCGGCGACCCTGCCGGCCGTCTCATCCGGCGCGAACACGTATCCGAGCAGCGGCACCTCGAGCAGCAGCAGCTGGATCAGGCAGAAGGTGACGACCAACAGCACCGTCTGCGTCGTGCCGGGCTTGTCCTTGGCGATCTTGTCGAGTGCGGTCAGATACGACGCGCCGGGGAAGCTGAGCACAACGCCGACGGCGAAGGTCACCTTGGGGTCGCCCTTGCCCAGCAGCCGCAGCGGCAGCGCCTCGGTCGGCTTGCCCGCCTCCTCCCGGGCCTTCAGCTTGGCCTCCTTCTTCGTCCGCCGGCGCTCCTGGAAGCCGGCGTCCCGACCGGTTGCCAGCACCACGGCAACCACCAACACGATCACCCCAACGATGATGTCCTCCGTCGGGCTGATCGTGTTCTTGGCCGTGCTCGACGCACTCGACCCCAGCGAGAACACGATCACGAGGCCGAGCGTGATGCTGGTCAGGTACGCGCCCAGCAGGTATCCGAGCATCAGCCGCTTCGGGCTTGGCAACAGCATCATCACCGTCAGCGCCGCCAGCAACGACGGATTGAACATCGCCGTCAGCGACAGCACGAGGACTTGAGCAAGGAGACCGTTCATGGCCTGGCGCCCCGCCGCTGGCAATCGGGCCGATGGTGGCGACGGTGCGACGATCCTTCCAGCCGCCGGGGATGACGCCATCACCCCAACCAGGTGAGAGCTTGAGCGGCGCGGCTACGGCGCGGCGGTGCTGTGGAGCGTCATGGCCTGCCACACCTCGCGGTCGACGCCCATCCCAAGGTGCGTGCTGTCGACCTCTACGTGCACGGCGGCGGGGTCGAGGCACGAGCGCCAGCGCACGACCTCATCGCGTCGCGAGTAGATCGAGATGAAGCGCACGTCCTCAGGAAACGGTGCCGACACATCCTCCCGGGCGTCCTGGCAGCAGTCGCCGTTGAGGCAGCTGAAGCTGAACATCCCGGGCACGCCCAGCGTCCCGAGCAGGCCGACGGCACCGATCGATAGCCAGACCGAGCGGTACACGTCGAGCTGGTCGAGGATCGGCGAGCCGAGGGTGACGATCGTGTCGATCAGATCCGGCCGCCGCACGGCGGCGGCACGGGCGATCGTTCCACCGCGGCTCTGACCGACGAGCATCGCCGGCCGGCCGGCGCGCTCCACGGCCCGCTCGACCCGCTCCACGACGGAGGTGACGACCGGCTCCATGCAGTTCGTGTTCCAGCTGATGCCGCTGCGTGCGAGCTCGAAGCCGCCGGTTCGCAGCCACCTGGCCATCCGCGTCAGGCTCGCGTCGCCGGCGAGGAACCCGGGTAGCAACAGCACAGGGCGGCCGTCGCCCTGTGGGGGCTCGGGCCATCGGTCCTGCTCGAGCGTGGAGAGCCACTCGAACGCGGTGCGCACCGGTGGCGGCGGCAGGAACGCCAGACTCAGCCGCCGGGCGTCGCTCGTCGTTGACTCTCCAGATCCCATTCGTGGCTGCATTCCCCGGCGCTCTCGGGCGCCCTGACGGGGGAAGCAGGAAGGATAGAAGATCGTTCGACAGTTATCGAACCAAATGTTATAATTCGACATCCATCGAACATCAAATGGAGATTGAGCTGAACACCTTTGAGACCCAGGGTCGAGACGGCGCCGCTCGCCGGCGCAGCGACCACGACGAAAACATCCATACCGACACCCATACCGAGCACACGCGCGGCGGGCGCGCGAGGGCCGGTGCCCAGCCCGGAAATCGCCGGCAGCGTCAGCGCCGTACTGCTCATTCGGCCGCCCGGAAGGGCGGAGCGGCACAGGCCGCCGAGCAGACGCTGACCGCCGCGGGCACGCCCGAGGCGCTGGACCTGTTCCTGCGCCAAGCGCGGGTGCACCCGCTGCTCACGGCCGACGAGGAGATCGAGCTGGCCAAGCGCGTCGAGCGCGGTGACCTGGCCGCCAAGGACCGCATGATCAATGCGAACCTGCGGCTGGTCGTCTCGCAGGCGCGTCGCTACCAGGGCCACGGGCTGCCCATGGAGGACCTCGTACAGGAGGGCATGTTCGGCCTGATCCGCGCAGTCGAGAAGTTCGACTGGCGGCGTGGCTTCAAGTTCTCGACGTACGGAACGCTCTGGATCCGGCAGGCGATGCAGCGCGGGTTGCAGAATCACGGCAGGACGATCCGCGTACCGGTCCACGTCGCCCAGCGGCAGGTCAAGGTGCGGAAGATCGAGAGTGAGCTCAGCACGAAGCTGTCCCGGGACCCCACCGACGAGGAGATCGCAGCCGCGGCCGAGATCCCGGTCGACCAGGTTGCCGAGCTGCGCGAGCTGAGTCGCGGACTGACAAGCCTCGACCAGCCCGTCGGCGAGGACGGTGAGGCCGCCCTGGGAGACCTGCTCCCGAGCGACCAGCCCGAGCCTGTGCAGGCGGTGGCCGACAGCGAGCGCGACGAGCGCGTCAACGACGTGGTCGGGCAGCTCCCCGACGACGAGCGCGACGTGATCCGCCTGCGCTTCGGACTCGCCGGCGACGAGCCGCGGACGCCGACCCAGACCGGCAAGGAGCTGGGCCTCTCGACCGAGCTCGTTCGCGAGCTCGAGGAGCAGGGTCTGCGCCGGCTGGCCGGCTACACCGAGCTCGCAGAGCTCCGCGAAGCCGCGTAGGCGGCCCGCTGAAGGAACGCCGCGTTCAGCGCCCCCGGCCCTCGGCCGGGGGCGCTTCCGCATGCTTGGGCCGGGGGCCCGTTTCTCCTGCGGTTCTTGTATCCACCCCACCACCTGCGAGCCGGTCTTGCGAGGCGGAGCGAATCCGGATTACTATTACGGCATGCGATACATCGGCGAACGATCTACTGATCCCGGATTGCTGGTGCTGGCCAGCTTGGCCGGCGGCCCCAAACACGGCTACGCGATCACCACCGACGTCGAGGAGCTCGCCGGGGTCCGGCTCGGCCCCGGGACCCTCTACGGGGCGCTGGCCCGCCTCGAGGAGCGCGGGCTGATCGAATCGCTTCCCGCCGAGGACCGCCGGCGTCCCTATCGGCTCACCGCGGCCGGGGCAACGGCGCTGAGCGAGCAGTTGCGGGCGATGGAGCGGATCGCCCGGAGCGGGCTCGCCCGCCTGCGCGTCGCGGGGGCGACACGATGACCCGGCGCGCGGCCCGATTCACGATCAACCTGTACCCGCTCGCCTTCCGCCGCCGCTACGGCGACGAGCTGTCGGCGCTGCTCGACCAGACGCCGGTCGGCGTTCACACGTTGTTCGACCTGCTGCTCGGAGCGCTCGACGCCCATCTGCGGCCCTACGAGGGGCTCACCGGCGCGCTCAGCGTGGGCGAGCGCCTACGCGCGAGCGCCAGCGGCGTGCTCGCCTGCTGGGTCGTCTTCGCAGCGGCCGGGTTCGGTTTCGCCAAGGCCACAGAAGACCCGCCGTACTCAGCCGCCGGAGACAGCCACGGGCTGCTCGCGGCCGCTCACGTCGGCGTCGAGGTCCTGGCCGTGGTCGCCTCGCTCGCCGTGGCGGCGGGGGCGCTGCCGTTGATCCTGGCGGCGCTCGGTCACGCTCGGCGCGACCGCCGCGTGCGCGGGCCCGTCGCCCTGCCCGTCCTCGCCGTCGCCGTCTACGCGGGCCTGACGGCGCTCATCGCGCTCATTGCCCGTTCGCAGAGCGCGCAACATGCCCCCCATGGAACCACCGGCGCCCACCTCGCGGGGATCGCGTGGGCGCTGGCCGGAGCCGCCTGCGGCACCGTCTGTGTGCTGGCGTCCCGCCGGGCGCTGTTCGCGATCCCAGCCTCGGGCAAGCGTTTGCTGTGTGCGCTCGTCACCGGCACGGTGGTGACCGTCGCCATGGTCGCAATCGCGCTCACCGCCGCCGCCTACGCGATCGCGCTCCAGGTCGACGCGCCGCGACTCGCCGCCTCACCCAACGGGCCGTTCGGCTTCGCTTCGACGAACCTCGCGTTCGCCGCGCAACTGATCGTCATGCTCGTCACCGGTTCGCTGGCGACGCTCACAACCTATCGCGGGTGGCGCGCACTGGTCCGGGAACCCGCCACATAGCCGTCGGAGAGATCGTCGCCCGGCTCGAACTGAGCTTGCCCGGCGTCTCCCAGCATCCGCCGATCCCGCGGGGCGCCGGCGTGAATCGGCTGATCGTGGGGCCTCGGTCGCCTCGGCCCGGGCAGCCGCCTCCTACGCGCGTCTAGCCTAGCCGGGCTCCGGTTCGGTTGCGAACTCGCGGAACAGTCCGGTCACGATGAACACCGTCTGTTCAGCGATATCGACCGTGTTGCCCGCGATGCGCTCGAGGCAACGGGCAACAAGGATCATCAACATCGCCCACTCGCGGACCTCCAGGTCGTCGCCGATGGCGACTGCCCGGTTGATCATCTCGCGGTTCAGTCGGTTGATCTCCCCATCCAGGCGGACGAGGTCCTGGGCGAGGGCGACGTTGCGGGTCGCAAACGCCTCGTTGGCCTCGATGACCAGTGAGCGCGCGAGCTGACCCATGCGCTCGATGATGCCCACGATGGCCGCGTCCTTCGGCACGTCGTCACCCGACAGCAAAACGAGCTTGGCGATGTTCGCGCATTGGTCGCCCATCCGCTCGATGCAGCGAATGACCTGCAGCAGCGCTGCGACGATCCGCAGGTCACCGGCGACCGGTGTCTGCAAGGCGAGCAGCGACAGGACACCCTGATGCACCTCCAAGTAGCGCCCATCGATCCGGTCATCGTCGGCGATGATCAGCTCGGCCAGCTCGACGTTCTGATCGCTGATCGACTCCAGCGCGCGGTCCAGCTGCTCAACGACCATGTCCAGGCCCCCGAGCGTCCGCTGCTCGAGCTCCCTGAGCGATTCGTGGAATTGGTGGCGCGTTTCCTGCATCTCGTCAGCCGCAACGATACGGGCTGTCGAGGCCGACCCTCGCGATCGGCTTGACTGCCCCAAGAGCCGTTGGAAGACTGCGACGCCTGTGGGCCGGGACATGAGGGCTGATCAAGACGCTCGTCGGAGAGACCCGCGCGGTCGGATGCGAATCCAGCGTCGGCCGTGATCGGGTTGGTTATTGAACTGCTGATGGTTGCTCACAACCGGCCTCAAACACGTACCCGTCCGGTAGCTCGGTGCCGGGCGGTCGCGCGCGAAGCAAACAACAAAAGCCCTGCGAAATCGCAGTGGGCGAGTTCATCGAGCCGGGCTCGCCGTGGCAGAACCCGTTCATCGAATCGTTCCACTCACGGGTGCGTGACGAGCTCCTCGACGTCGAGGAGTTCTCCTGCCTGGCCGAAGCCCGGGACGTGATCTCAGACTGGCAGGAAGACTACAACCAGCGCCGTCTGCACTCAGCGCTCGGGATGCGGGTCCCGACCCCGCGCATCGGGACGCACCCGCTCGTCGCCGATTCCCGGGCGCCGGCGATGGCACCGGTCGCCGACGTGTTGCTGGCGCCACTGGAGCGGAGCTGCTCCCGGCAGGCTCGGTCAGCGGCGAGCGGTCAGCGGCGCCAGCCGCTTGCCCTCTCCGCCGGGCAGCACGATCGAGAAGATCGACGCCATCTCAGCCTCCCAGGGCGGTGTCGACGACTGCCTGCGCCTCTTCGAGGATCCGCTCGAGGTGTTGCTCGCCCTTGAAGCTCTCGGCGTAAAGCTTGTAGACATTCTCGGTCCCTGAGGGTCGCGCCGCGAACCAGCCGCTGTCGGTCACGACCTTCACGCCGCCGAGCGGAGCGCCCGACGGTGCCGCGGTCAGCACGTCCCTGATCGGCTCGCCGGCGAGCTCGCTGGCGGTCAGGTCGTCCGGTGAGAGGCCGCCGAGGAGGCGTTTCTGCTCCGGCGTCGCGGGGGCGTCGACGCGACGGTAAGCCGGAGCGCCGTAGCGCTCGGTCAAGTCCGCGTAGAGCCGCGCTGGGTCCTTGCCGGTGCGGGCCGTCATCTCGGCCGCGAGCAGGCACATGATCAGCCCGTCCTTGTCCGTGCTCCACGGGCCGCCGTTGCGGCGCAGGAAGCTCGCGCCAGCGCTCTCCTCGCCCCCGAACGCCAGCGTCCCGTCGAGCAAGCCGGCGACGAACCACTTAAAGCCGACCGGGACCTCCTCGAGCCGGCGCCCGAGCCCGGCGACGACGCGGTCGATGATGCTGCTCGACACCATCGTCTTGCCGACGCCGGCGCTGTCCGGCCAGGCGCGGCGAGCGCCGCCGAGTAGATAGGCGATCGACGCCGCGAGGAAGTGGTTGGGGTTCAGCAGCCCCTGCTCGCGGGTGACGATCCCGTGACGGTCGGCGTCCGGATCGTTGGCGAACGCCACGTCGAACCTGTCCTTGAGCGAGATCAGCCCCGCCATCGCGTCGGGTGAGGAGCAGTCCATCCGGATCTTGCCGTCGTGGTCGAGCGGCATGAACGAAAACGTCGGGTCGATGCGGTCGTTGACGACCTCGAGATCGAGCCGGTAACGGTCAGCGACCATCTCCCAGTAGGCAAGGCTCGCACCGCCCAGCGGATCGACCCCGAGCCGGATACCGGCGCCCGCGATCTCCTCGAAGTCGATCACCGCGGCCAGGTCCCCGACGTAGGCAGCGCGGAAGTCGTGGCGGCGCGCGCGCTTGATCGCCTGCTCGAGTGGCACGCGCTCGACCCCGCGCAGCCCCGCCCGCAGCAGCTCGTTCGCCGCGTCCTGGATCTCCCGCGTGACGTCCGTGTCGGCTGGGCCGCCGTGCGGAGGGTTGTACTTAAAGCCGCCGTCCTCGGGCGGGTTGTGCGACGGCGTGATCACGATCCCGTCCGCCCGCGCCCCGCCACGCGCGTTGTGGGTCAGGATCGCGTGCGAGACCGCCGGCGTCGGCGTATAGCCGTCCTCGGAATCGACCGTGACCTCGACGCCGTTCGCGACGAGCACCTCGACCGCGGTGCCGAATGCCGGCGCCGACAGCGCGTGCGTGTCGCGCCCCAGGAACAGAGGACCAGTGATCCCCTGCGCAGTCCGGTAGCGTGCGATCGCCTCCGAGATCGCGACGATGTGAGACTCAGTGAACGTCCCCGCCAGCGAGGTGCCCCGGTGTCCCGATGTTCCGAACGACACCGCCTGCGCCGGGTCCGACGGATCCGGACGCTCCTCGCAGTAGGCCCTGACCAGCCGATCCACATTGATGAGCATGTCCGGGGTAGCCCGCCTAACGGCGGGCCCCGCACCACGCCCGCTCATACCGCTAACCCGCACTCGACCATGCCCCGGTGATCGGCCGCCGGCGTCGCGAACGAGCCCGTGATCAGGCGAAGGATGCTGCACAGCTCGGCCATGGTCTCCTATCGCACCATATCCGCCCCAGCGATCTCCTGGGCCAAGAGCCAGGCATCGGCAGACCAACCTCCCAATCCTTGATCGCGTCACCAACCTCCCAGCCATCAGGACCAGCTTGCCGCGGGCGAGGCGCCGGCGGACCGGCGTGATCGCCTGGGCTCGGGGCTAGTAGGGGTCCGATCGCATGAAATAGATCTTGGGGCCGCCCTCGGGCGCGTCAGCCACCTCGGCCAGACGATAGCCACATCGCCGATAGATCTCGACGTTTCGCTCGCTTCCTGTCGAGAGAAACGCGCCGATCCCGTCCGCGCGGGCCAACGCGAGCCCGGCGGCGACCAACGCTAGGCCAAGTCCCCGACCTTGCGCCGCAGGCTCCACCGCGATCGAGTCCAAGAGCCACACCGGCTGGGCCGGGTGATGACATCCCACCCAGTCCCAGAACGCCTGATAGCGCCGGCCGTCTTCAGCCACGCCGATGATCTGCGGATGACTCCACGGGTGCACCGCCCAGCCCTCGAACCGGTCGGGTGGAACCCACACAGCGGCACCCCTGCCGCCGGTGGTCTCCCACACCAGCCCCAGACCGAGCACCTGCTCGAGAAAGCGCGCAAAGGCGCTCGTCAGACGCGCCTCGACGTCACCGTGGCCGCCCAATGACCACAAGGTCATCGGCTCCTCGACGAACGCCCGGCCGAAAACTGGGGCGAGCACACCGACTCGGCCCGGCGTAGCTCGCACGACCTCAAACCTCCTTTCCGCCATCGTGGGTGTGAGCCTAACGTCGGCATCGACGCCGGCAACCGCACGTGGCCCCATGGTCCTGGATGCGGCCAGAGGATGAGACGACGTCTCGCCGACCGCGGCTACGCGATCCCCCAGGCGACCATTCCGGCAGCGCCAGCGGGTCCGGTGTCACGCGAGAATGGCGGGGTCGTGTCCTGGCCGAGATCGCGGACGCGGGTAGCGTCGTCCGCGCTGACGTCGGTAAGAATCTCAACGAGGCTCAGCGGACCAGCTGATCCCCCGGTGGGATGTCGCTCAGACAGGCGGTGACTTCGCCGGCGACCATCGCCTGGCTGTCAGCGACCTTGCGGTGCCTGTGTCGTCGCCCACGGCAGAGAGCGAGCTGCGCGCCCTGGTGGACGATGCCACGAGCACTGCGCCGTCTACCAGGCGATCCGCGGCCATTCACGGTGCAGGTGACGGCTTGGTTCGACGCATGAGCGCCACTGTGGGAGTATCGGCGCCATGAGCGATCCCCGCACGTCACCGTACGGCTCCGTTCGCCTGGCCGACGTGGACACCCTGGCCGAGGTGGACCCCGGGAACACGGACATCAACGACTGCGCGTTCCATCTCGTCCGTCGCCATTTCGACGTCCAGGCGTTCGGCGTCAACGCCGCGACCGGAAACGCCGGCGACGAGATGATCGAAGAGCATCACGAGGCCGACGACGAGAAGAACCAAACGAACGGCCACGAGGAGCTCTTCGCCGTGATGACCGGACATGCGGTCTTCACGGTCGACGGCGAGGAGATCGATGCGCCGGCCGGGACGATCGTCTTCGTGCGCGATCCGGCGTTGCTCCGCGCCGCCCGGGCCACCGCCGACGACACGGCGATCTTCATGGTCGGAGGACCCGTCGGCATTCCGTACACCGTCTCGCGCTGGGAAGTAGCGCTCCCGTAACCGAGCAACGCCCGGGATCATCGGGACCGGTGCCGCGCAGCGCGGAGTGCCTTCCCATCGATTCGAGTGTTTTGGCCTGCCGCTGCTCACGACGCACAGCTCTACGTCGCCCACGTCGTCACCGACCTCCGATCCTCGACCATCGGGAACACCCCTACGTAGGCGCGTCCAAGTCGGTCCAGCCCGCCGAAGCCGGCGAGTCCCGCATTGCACACCTTCCCGCTCCGCCCGCACGCGAGGGCGCGGCATCAGAAACGCGCCTCTCGCAGCTCGCATCTCAGGGTCGATGGCTCGGTCGCCGTAGGGATCGTCGGCTCCGGGCACGTCGGGAAGATCGCTCTCGAGGACCGATGAAAGTCAAGGGGGGTGGCGCAATCTTTTGGCCTGATTTCAGGGGTGCGATTAGTTTCGTTAGTCTGCGACGACGCTCAGACGGACCTTGTCCCAGA
>DATMGZ010000233.1:0-10321 GCA_035555155.1 Solirubrobacteraceae bacterium
GGGCAGGATGCGCTGATCAATTACACCGGGCGCGACCGATTTGTCCGTTTCCGCGGTGCTAATGATCAGCGCACTCCGCGCTGATGGTGGAGATGATCAGCGCACTCTCGACGCCCGACGCCCGACGCCCGCCGCCCGACGCCCGACGCCGGCGGCCCGGCGGGCACGCAAACGCAGCCACACCCCTTCCCCAGCCAGCCGTTCAACGCCCGCCCTCCCACGCGCACCACCGACAGCCACCGAGAACCCGCCACTACAACCCGTACACATCCCTCAGCTTCGCCTTCAGGTACCGCACGAACGACTGCACCTCGATCGGTCCGCCGACCACACGCCGGAGCAGCTCCTGGGTCCGGAACTTCGATCCGTGGCGATGGACGTTCTCCCGTAGCCACTCGCGCAGGGGGGCGAGCTCGCCGGCGGCGATGCGCTCGTCGCGGTCAGGCATATCGGTGGCGATCTTCTCCCACAGCTGGCCGGCGATCATGTTGCCGAGCGCGTAGGTGGGGAAGTAGCCGATCAGGCCGGCCCCCCAATGGACGTCCTGCAGGACACCGTCGGCGTCGTCGGTCACCTCGAGGCCGAGGTACTCCTTGAAGCGGGCGTTCCAGGCCTCGCGCAGGTCGGAGACCGCGAGGCGGCCCTCGATCAGCTCCTGCTCGAGCTCGAAGCGCAGCACGATGTGCAGGCCGTAGGTGGCCTCGTCAGCCTCGACGCGGATGAACGAGGGCGCCACCTTGTTGACGGCGCGGTAGTAGGTCGCGGGCTCGAGGCCGGACAGCCCGTTGCCGAACTCCGCCGCGACGAGCGGTGCGAGGTAGTGGCTGAAGCTCGCGCCGCGGCCGACCATGTTCTCCCACATCCGGCTCTGGGACTCGTGCAGGCCGAGCGAGTCGGCGCTGCCCAGTGGCGTGCGCGCGAGCGCGGGATCGATCCCGGCCTCGTACAGGCCGTGGCCGCACTCGTGCATCGCGCCGTACAGGCCCGAGGCGAAGTAGGTCTCGTCCCAGCGGGTCGTGATCCTCACGTCCGCGGATCCGACGCTGGTGGCGAACGGGTGCACGGCATCGTCCATCCGCCACGCCTGGCCGTCGAAGCCCATGCGCTCGACCACCGCGGCCACCAGGTGGCGCTGGCGGGCGATCGGGAAGTGCCCGTGCAGGCAGGACGCGTCAACGGCGTCGGGCCGCTGCGCGATCGTGGCGATCAGCGGGACCAGCTCGGCCTTCAGCTCGGCGAACAGCGCGGCCACCTCGGTCGTCTTCATCCCCGGCTCGTAGTCATCGAGCAGCGCGTCGTAGGCACAGTCGAAGCCGTCGAAGCAGTCGACGTAGCGCCGGGCCAACTCGAGGTTGCGCTCGAGGTGAGGCCTGAACGCCGCGAAGTCCGACTTGCTGCGGGCCTCGACCCAGGCCTCCTGGCCGATCGAGCCGGCGTGAGCGAGCTCGGCCGCCAGCTCGGAGGGCACACGTCGCGCCTTCTCCCAGCGGCTCGTCACGACCCGCACCAGGCAGGCGTCGTCGCTGTCGAGCGGGGTGCCGTTCAGGTCCGCCTCGGCGGCCTCGAGCAGGCGCCCGGTCTCGGCCGAGACGAACATCTCGTGGCTCAGGCGCTCGAGCGTGGCCAGCGAATCGGCCCGCGACGCGCCGCCGCGCGGGGGCATCATCGTCTGCTGGTCCCATTGCAGGAGCCGCCCCGCATTCCGCAGGTCGACCACCTCAGCGAGCCGCTCCCGCAACTCCCCAACACGCTCAGTCATCCGTTGCTCCTTGTAGCTCTGAAACGCCCCGCCCGTCACCCTACCCGGCTGTGCGACCATTGCAGCATGATCAGGCGCTCAGGCTCCATCAAGCTGATGGACGCGTTCGGGATCCGGATCGGGGTCGACGCCAGCTGGTTTCTGATCCTGTTCCTGCTGATCTTCACCGTATCGGCCCAGTTCCGAACGGCGCTGCACAGCACCGACTCGGTTGCATATCTGACAACGGTGATCACCGTGCTGTTGCTGTTCGGGTCGCTGATCGTGCACGAGCTCGGCCACGCGCTGGTCGCTCGGCGCCAGGGGATCGAGGTGCAATCGATCGACCTGTTCCTGTTCGGAGGCCTGACCCGGATGAGCCGCGACGCGCGCACGCCGGGCGAGGAGTTCAAGATCGCCGCCGCCGGCCCGCTCGCCACGTTCGGCTTCGTCCTCGTGTGCCTCGTGGTCGACCTGGCGATCGTCGGCCCGCACCGGCTCACCCACGCCGCCGTGCTCGACGGCACGGTCACGATCACCCCGGTCCTGCTCTCGCTCTCGTGGCTTCTGTTCTGGAACGTGCTGCTGCTGATCTTCAACCTGGTGCCGGCCTTCCCGCTCGACGGCGGCCGGATCGCCCGGGCGATCGTGTGGAAGCGAACCGGCGACAAGACGCGCGGCACGCGCGTGGCGGCCAAGCTCGGACAGGGCTTCGCGATCATCCTCGGCGGCCTGGGCATCTTCTGGATGCTCGGGACCGGCAGCTTCGCCGGTCTGTGGCTGATCGCACTCGCGTTCCTGATCGGCTCGGCGGCTCGCGGCGCGCTCGTCCAGTCGGCGCTGACCGAGCGGATCGAGGGCGTGCGCGTCGCCGACATCATGGACCGCCAGCCTGTGGCGATCCCCGGCGAGACGGCGGTCGGGGAGGCCATCGACGCGTACTTCCTGCGCTACGGCTGGCCGTGGTTCCCGGTCGTCGACCGCGACGGCCGTTTCCTCGGCATCGCTCGTCAGGAGCGCGTGCAGGCCGCGATCGACGGCGGCGAGGGCTGGCTCACGGTCGGCGCGGTGCTCGATGCCGGCGACGCGGACGCCTGGGGCGTGAGCGAGGACCGCCCGCTGACCGAAGTGCTCGCGTCGGAATCGCTCGGCGCGCTCGGGGCGGTGATGGCCGTCGATCGCGACGGCATGCTGAGCGGCGTGGTGACGATCGAGCAGGTTCGGCGGGCGCTGCAGTCGGCGCTCGGGTCACCCGCGTCCTGAAGCGGGGAACGCGCGCGGGGCGGCGCGGCGGTCGCGGGCGAGTGACCGGCTTATGGGGGCGGCTACCGCCGCCCTTGTTAGGCGGCTGGCCGAACGTGGCGGCGTCAATCGGCGATCGCCGGAGCTCGGCCGATGAATAGAATCGCCCACATGCCCTCCCACGACGTCCTCATCATCGGCGCCGGACTCGCCGGCCAGCGAGCCGCTCTCGCCGCCGCCAACGCGGGCGCCTCGGTAGCGATCATCTCCAAGGTCCACCCCGTCCGCTCGCACTCCGTCGCGGCCGCCGGCGGTATCAATGCAGCACTCAATCCAGAGGACTCGTGGGAGTCTCACGCGTTCGACACGGTCAAGGGCTCGGACTATCTCGGCGACCAGGACGCGATCGAGATCATGTGCCGCGAAGCACCCGACGAGCTGCTCTACCTCGAGCACATCGGGGTCACCTTCCACCGCTCGCCCGACGGCCACCTGGGCACGCGCGCGTTCGGCGGCGCCTCCGCCGCACGGACCTATTACGTCGCCGATATCACCGGCCAGGCCATCCTGCACGTGCTCTACGAGCAGCTGATGAAGCATCACGAGCAGCTCGACCGTTACGAGGAATGGTTCACCACGGACCTGCTCCAGGACGAGGACGGTCGCTGTACGGGCGCGATCTGCCGCAACCTGCGCGACGGCCGTCTCGAGGTGTTCAACGCCAAGGCCGTGATCCTCGCCTCCGGCGGCGCCGGCCAGGCCTTCAAGCCGACGACCAACGGACTGATCGTGACCGGCGACGGGATCGCCCAGGCCTACCGCATCGGCGCCACGCTGATGGACATGGAGATGGTCCAGTACCACCCCACGACGCTGGCGGGCAACGGCTTCCTGATCACCGAGGGCGCCCGCGGCGAGGGTGCCTGGCTGCTCAATGCCCAGGGCGAGCGGTTCATGGAGCGCTACGCGCCCAACAAGATGGAGCTCGCCTCGCGCGACGTCGTCTCTCGCGCCGAGCAGACCGAGATCAACGAGGGGCGCGGCTTCCCCGACGGCACCGTCTTCCTCGACGTCACGAAGGTGCCGCGCAAGCGCACGCTCGAGGCCCTGCGCGAGATCGTCAACATCGGACGCGACTTCGCCGGCGTCGACATCACCCGCGAGCCGATCAAGATCCGCCCGGGCATGCACTACATCATGGGCGGGGTCAAGACCGACTCCGACGGCCTGACCACGATCCCGGGCCTGTACGCGGCCGGCGAGGTCGCCTGCGTCTCGGTCCACGGCGGCAACCGCCTCGGCGCCAACTCGCTGCTCGACACGCTGATCTTCGGCCGCCGCTCGGGCGAGCACGCGGCCGCGCAGGCGAAGGCGATGCCGATGCCCACCACGCCGGCGGCGACTGTCGCCGACGTGCAGGCCTCGATCGATGCGATCATCAACCGCGAGCCCGGCGGCCGCCGCGTCGCCGCGATCAAGGACGAGCTCGGCACGACCATGAACCAGTACTGCGCCGTGTTCCGCGACGCCGAGGGCCTGGCCACGGGCTACGAGATCGTCCGCCGGCTCAAGCAGGAGGCCCCCAAGGCGTCGATCGACGATCACGGCACCGTCTTCAACCAGGACGTGATCGGCGCGATCGAGCTCGGCTACATGCTCGACGTCGCCGAGACGATCCTGGTCGCCGCCATGGAGCGCAAGGAGTCCCGTGGCGCGCAGTACCGCACCGACTTCCCCGCCCGCAACGACGACGAATGGCTCAAGCACATCGACATCTCGGCCAACGGCGCCGACGAGCCGAAGGTCGACTACTCCCCCGTCACGATCACCCGCTGGGAGCCCCAGGAAAGGACGTACTGACCGGATGCCCGAGTACACGCTGAGGATCCGCCGTTACGACCCGCAGTCGGGACAGGCGGCGCACTGGGACGACCACAAGGTCGAGATGGAAGGGCACGTCTCCGTGCTCGAGGCGATCCTCAGGGTCAAGGCCGACACCGACGGCTCGATCGGCATCCGCTGCTCGTGCCGCGCGGCGATCTGCGGCTCCTGCGGCGTCCGGGTCAACGGCAAGCCGGGCCTCGCCTGCCACACGCACCTCGATGACGCCGCCAAGCGCCAGACGAAGGCGACCACGGACGACCCGTCCGTGATCGAGGTCGAGCCGATGGGCAACATGCCCGTCATCCGCGACCTGATCGTCGACATGGACGCGGTGCACTGGAAGAAGATCCAGCGCGTCACCCCGTGGCTGATCAACAAGGAGCCGATCCCCGAGCGCGAGTACATCGTCCCGCACGAGAACATGGTCGACGTCACCCAGACGATGGCCTGCATCCAGTGCGGAGCCTGCGTCTCGGACTGCCTGTCGATGGAGGTCGATCCGCTCTTCGTCGGTCCGGCCGCGCTGGCCAAGTCCTACCGCTTCGTGGGCGATCCCCGCGACGCCGAGAAGTTCGAGCGCCTCAAGGACCTCTCCGAGGATGAGCACGGCATCTACGACTGCACTCACTGCTTCAACTGCATCGACGCCTGTCCCAAGGGCGTCGCGCCGATGAGCCAGATCATGCGCCTGCGCCGCGTCGCCGGCAATGACGAGCACATCGAGGACCGCAATAACGGCTACCGCCACGAGCACGCGTTCGTCAAGAACGTCGAGCGCAACGGCCTCCTGCACGAGGCCGACCTGCTGCCCGATTCCTACGGCGGCAAGTTCCACCCCCGCGCGGTGCCGGAGCTGCTCGGCTCGTTGCCCGTGGCGGCCAAGGCGATTACGCGCGGGAAGATGAGCCTGAAGGGCGCGCTGCTGCACCCCCACAAGGCCTCGCCCGAGGTCAAGCAGATCTTCAAGCAGGTGGAGGGAGAGAAGGAGCGCTACGAGCTCAATCTGTACGTGGTCGGGTACGAGGATGAGGAGGAGCCCGCAGCCACACCTGCCGAGACCCACACTGAAAGCGAGTCCGCATGAAGGTCGCCTACTGGCCGGGGTGCGTGAGCCGTGGGTTCACGCCCGAGCTGCACGGATCGATGGCCCAGGTCGCCCCCCTCCTCGATCTCGAGCTGATCGAGCTCGACCGCGCCTCCTGCTGCGGCGCCGGCGTCATCGCCGAGCACAACCAGGAGCTGGCCGACACGCTCAACGCGCGCACGTTCGCGCTGGCTCAGCAGACCGACGGCGAGCTGATGATGAACATCTGCTCGACCTGCCAGGGCGCGCAGGGCGAATGCCAGGAGCGGCTCGACGCCAACACGGAGTACCGCGAGCACGTCAACCAGACGCTGGGTGACGAGGGCCTGCGCTACGAGAAGGGCCTGACCAACAAGAACTTCCTGTGGCTTCTGGTCGAGGAGATCGGGCTCGACAACCTCAAGGCGAAGGTCAAGAAGCCGCTCACCGACCTGCGCGTGGGGCCGTTCTACGGCTGCTACATCGTGCGGCCGAAGGAGCGCCTCGGGATCGACTCAGACAACCCCCGCGACCGCTATCTGCACATGGTCATCGAGGCCCTGGGCGGCACCGTGATCGACTACGCCGGCGTGTACAAGTGCTGCGGCTTCCCGATCATCACCATGAACAAGAAGGCATCGCTGACGATGGCCGGGCGCCACCTCGGCGACGCGATCGACGCCGAGGCCGACTGCCTCGTCGTGCCGTGCCCGCTCTGCCACCTGAACCTCGATCTGCAGCAGCCCGCGGCGGCCAAGATCTCCGGGCGTGAGCTCGGGATGCCGGTCCTGCATCTGCCGCAGCTCGTCGGGCTCGCGCTCGGGCTCTCCCCCAAGGACCTCGGGATGAACAAGCACATCGTGCGGCCGACCAAGGTGATCGATTGGTCAACCTCGGTGCTGGCCGGCGCGGGGGCTTGATCGGCGGCCTGCGACGCGCCCTCGGGTCGGCCTTCGGCCGCCGGGGGCTCCGCTGACGCCGCCGCACCGGCCGCGCCGACGGACACGAGCCGCAGCGCCGTATCGACGCCGCGCGGCGGCGGCTGCAGGCGACGATTCCGCCGCCTGAGGACGACGGGCGGTAAGCCGTCGCAAGGGGCGGGAGCGGGGCCCGCCTCCGGGACCCCGCTCACCACTCCAGCCCCTGCTGCCCCTTGGGTGCCGCTGAGGTCGCCCCCGTCCTCAGCGGTCTCGCCTCCCTCCCAGCTCTTGCCTCCCACCGACAAGCGTGGACAGCATGGTGGCGGGCGTACCGACCGCCGTCGTCCCCTCCCGCGGGTGATCTTAGGGGGACGCCGCGGCCGAGAACGGGTTACGCGCGACTCACCCCTTTTCTCCGATTTGCCGATACTCTGTGCACACGCTGCGGAGGCGACCGGAGCCGTGAGAGCCAAGCATGGTCACCCGTCCCCCCATCTCCGTCGCCATCGCCCGCTTCGAGGATGTCGTCAGCCGCGGTCTGCAGGCGCTGATCGACGAGGATGAGAGCCTCGTGCTGGTGGCCGCGAACGTGCCCCACGAGCGGATCTCCTCGGCCCTGGCCGCCTACCGGCCGAGCGTGGCGATCCTCAACTTCGGGTCGCTGAGCAGCGCCGCCGAGCTGCGCGAGCTGCACCACGCCCATCCCGGGACCCGGCTCGTCGTCCTGGCCAACCGGCCGACCCCCGCCGAATCCCGTCAGATGCTCGCCTTCGGGGCGACGGCGTGCCTGGCCAAGGGCACCCAGGCCCGCGACATCCTCAACGCGATCCACCTCGCCTCGCGGGGGCTGCACGTGATGCCGCCGGGCGGCACACGCGAGCGCGCGCCCGAGGGGCCTGACCTCCTGACCCCGCGCGAGGCCGACGTGCTCGAGCTGCTGCAGGTGGGCCGCTCCAACGCCGAGATCGCGGCCACGCTCCACGTGGGGATCGAGACCGTCCGCACCCACGCGCGGCGGATCTACCGCAAACTCGGCGTCACCACGCGACGCGAGCTGCGGGCGCGGCGCTGAGCGTCGGTGAGCGGTCGCTCAGGCCGCGGCGCGGGCCCGGCCGAGCAGCCGGCGATCGATCAGGAGCTCCGCGATCTGGATCGCGTTGGTGGCGGCGCCCTTGCGCAGGTTGTCACCGACGACCCACATGTTGAGCGTGCGCGGGTTGGACTCGTCGCGGCGGATCCGTCCCACCAGCACCTCGTCGCGGCCGGCCGCCTCGGAGGCCAGCGGATAGCGGCCCGCCGCGGGCTCATCGACCACGATCACGCCAGGCGCGGCGGCGAGCAGCTCGCGGCACTGCTCGGGCGGGAGGTCGCTCCGCGTCTCGACGTTGAGCGACTCGGAATGACAGTTGAGGACGGGCACGCGGGCGCAGGTCGCGGTGATCCGCAGCTCCGGCAGGCCGAGGATCTTGCGGCTCTCGGCGATCACCTTGCGCTCCTCGGTGGTGTAGTCGTCGCCGTCCTTGAACGTCTCCACCTGCGGCAGCACGTTGAAGGCGATCCGGTGCGGGTAGATCTCGGGCGCCGGCGGCTCCATCCCGTGCAGGATCGCGTGCGACTGGTCCTTGAGCTCCTCGACCGCGCGGGCGCCGGTGCCCGAGGTCGACTGGTAGGAGCTGAACACGATCCGCTCGAGTCCGGCCGCGTCCTCGATCGGCTTCAGCACCACCAGCGCCTGCATCGCCGAGCAGTTGGGATTGGCGATGATGCCGGTGTGGGAGTCGAGGGCCTCGGGGTTGACCTCCGCGACGACCAGCGCCACCTCGGGGTCCATCCGCCAGCAGGAGGAGTTGTCGACCACGACAGCGCCCCGATCGACGAACTTGGGCGCCCACTCGCGGGACACCGACGAGCCGGCCGAGAACAGCGCCAGGTCGAAGCCGCCGATCTCCTTCTCGGCCAGCGGGCGCACCGTGAGGCCGTCGAGCTCGCGCCCGGCTGAGCGCTCGGAGGCGAAGGGGACGATCTCGGAGGCCGGGAAGCCCCGCTCGCGCAGCAGCTGCAGCATCGTCGTGCCGACGGCGCCGGTGGCGCCGACAACGGCCACGCGCGGATCGCTCATCGCGCGCCCTCCTCCTGCTTGATCCCCTCGGCGCCGAGCTGGAACGCGTCGTGGAGCGAGCGGACGGCCTGGGGCACGTCCGCGGCCCGGATCACACACGAGATCTTGATCGGCGAGGTCGAGATCATCTCGATGTTGATCCCCTCGCCGGCGAGCGTCGTGAACACCTTCGCCGCCACGCCCGGGTGCGAGCGCATGCCGGCTCCGATGATCGAGACCTTGCCGATCTCGCGGTCGGTGTCGACTCGGGCGATGCCGAGATCGCGAATGACGAGCTCGAGCGCGCCCTCGGCCGCGGCCAGGTCCTCCCTGGGCAGCGTGAACGACACCTCGGCGTCGCGGCCCTCCTCGAGCGGCTCGTTCTGGATGATCGTGTCGACGTTGCACCCGGCGTCGGCGAGGGCGCCGAAGATGGCCGCCGCGGCGCCGGGACGGTCGGGGACGCCGAGCAGCGTAATCCGCGCCTCGTCGGTCGCATGGGTGACTGCGGTGATGAGTGGATGTTCCATCGTGTCTTGTTCTCCGACCACAAAGGTACCCGGACCATCCTCGAAGCTCGCCCGACAGTGGATCTTGACGCCGTGGTTGCGCGCGTATTCGACCGAGCGCAGCTGCAGCACCTTGGCCCCCGAGGCCGACATCTCCAGCATCTCCTCGAAGCTGACCATCGGGAGCTTACGGGCGTCAGGGACGAGTCGCGGGTCGGCGCTGTAGACGCCGCGCACGTCGGTGTAGATCTCGCACACGTCGGCATCCATCGCCGCGGCCAGCGCGACCGCCGTCGTGTCCGAGCCACCCCGCCCGAGCGTGGTCACGTCGCGGCTCGTCGACACCCCCTGGAATCCCGCCACCAGCACGATCAGGTCCTCGTCCAGCGCCTCGCGGATGCGATTGGCGCGCACGTCGAGGATCCGCGCCTTCGTGTGCGAGGTGTCGGTCACGATCCCGGCCTGCGAGCCGGTCAGCGAGATCGCCCGGTGGCCCAGGTCGTTGATCGCCATCGCGCACAGCGCGCACGAGATCCGCTCCCCGGTCGAGAGCAGCATGTCCATCTCCCGCCGGTCGGGGTGCGGCGAGACCTCTTCGGCCATCGCGATCAGCTCATCCGTCGTCTTCCCCCGCGCCGAGAGCACGGCGACGACCCGCCGCCCCGCTTCCCGCTGGGCCACGATCCGGCGCGCGGCACGCTTGATCCGGTCGGCATCCGCGACCGACGTCCCACCGAACTTCATCACCACGGTTCCAGGCACGACGTGCAAGGGTACGAGGTCGGCGGGTCGGGGGGCCGTGGCGGCGTTGGCCGGCGGGTTCTGGGGGCCGCGGTTCCAACGGAAGGGTGGCGACCCGTTCCCCCT
>DATMGZ010000234.1:0-3033 GCA_035555155.1 Solirubrobacteraceae bacterium
CCGACCGCATCGACGACAGTCAGATCCGGCTGCTCCCCCAGCAACTGGAGCAGCCCGGCGCGGACCGCGGGGTGGTCATCGACGACCAGCACGCGAAGCTCGAGATCGACAGACTCCTGGCAACGCGGTTCGTCTGCCGCCGCGTCGTTGGGATGGATGCAGCCGGTGAGCATCGAAGACCTCCTTGATCGGTTCTCGCATCACGATCCCGGACCAGCCATCCCACCGGAATGGGGGCGAGCCCCCATCTCCAACCGACAGCCACGACCTCCCGCAAACCTTCCGCTCACGGCCCGGGCCGGAGGCGTTCATGCGAATTCGATGAGATTCATCGCGTGCACGAACGCGCCGCGGCGATCGACCGCGCCCGCAAGCCCAGCGGACGCTAGCGCCGCGGGCCCTGCGCTCAGACGTCGCGGTCGCGCTTCGCGACGTGATCGGCGTAGGTCGCGCCGGCGAGGCGGACCCGCTGCTGCGCCGCGCGGGCTTGATGGATGCCGATCCGCTCGGCGAGGACCGGTGCGGGGAGCCGGGCGGCGAGCGCAAGCAGGGCCGCGTGCCGCCCCTCGACGCTTCGCCCGAGCCCGAAGCGTTTCAACCGCTGGCGCAGCGTGTCGGCGGTGATGTGCGAAGAGGAGATTTCTTACGAATTGGCACGGCCATCAGCCCCAGGGAGATCCACCCTTCCCCGGCCCAACCGATCACGACCGAGCAGGCCGCGACGGTTCACGCGGACTGAGACGCAACACCCGGACCGCCGCCGAAGTTCTACAGCGAACGGGACAACCTCGGAGGATGAGCATGACGGAGAAGCCTGCCAAGCCTGCCAAGCCAGCCAAGCCCGCAAAACCTGCTGGCTCGCGCAAGCCCACGACGAGGCGGCGCAAGCCCAGCCACAACGAGATCTCCGAGCGCGCCTACTTCATCCACGTCGAGAGGGCGAAGGCGATCACGTCGGAAACTGGCTGCGTGCCGAGCGCGAGCTGACGACGGCCTGACCAGTCGCGCGCCGCTCACGTCGGCCGGCTCTCGCAGCCGGTGTCGCCCGGGCCGGCGCGGGGATGGGGCAGCGCATCGCCGCGAGCGGGGTCACTGGTTCCTGTGCGTGGGCACCCCGTTCGCGGCGAGTCAGGCCGCTGGTGACAGCGGCGTCAGCGGGCACCCCGTTGTCCTCGGGGATGGCGCGACGGGGGCGGAGGTTTGCCCGGGCGGATGTGGGAGCGGGGTGGTTTCGCGGCACCGGGGTTCGCCCCGCGTGATTAGGCCCTGGTTCCGATCACAAATCGGCGCCAGCCGGGGAAGTTTGGGTGCGAGCAGGTCGCGGGGTCTGCCCCTGCTTCGCCCCTTGGGAGCATGTGGCGCCGGAGCCGGCTGAACGCCTTGGCTGGGGGGCTGTGCCGCTACGGCGGGGGCGCGCGGCACCCGGCGGCGGACACGCGCTCACGTTTCTCGTCGGCTGCTTCGCTATTCTGCGCCACAGCTTGAAACGCCGAATCTCCGTCCTGTCCTCAGGGCGGAGACCGGGGGACCCATTGCGGCTTCGGTCGTGGGGGCGAATCGCCGCCTGAGTGCGGCGTAGCGTGATCGGTTCACGCGAGCCCGACAGCTCACCTCGGAGGCGACCAACCGAAAGGAGCACCGAGTGTCGACTGCGCGGTTCGACGTAAGGCGAGATATGCATCCCGCACGCGATCTTGGGTCCATCGAGCTGTGGGAGCGCTCGCTCGCACGCGCGCGGCAGCGCCGGCGCCTGGCCGAGGTGGGCCGCCGTGCCCGGCGCAAGCGCAAGAGCGTCTCGTTGGCGGTCAGCGCTGCGCTGGTCGCCGCTCCGGTGCTTCCCCGGTTGAGCGCCGCCGCCGCAGCCGGCTCGGGGTCCGCGGTGTCGGGAAGCGTCGATACCGGCTCGCGCAGCCTGCTCGACGCGAGCGGTGGCCCGGTGGTGCTACGAGTGGGCAGCGAAGGAGGCCTCGTGGTGGCCGCGCAGCGCCGGTTGAACGAGGTGGTCCCGCTCACCTACCTGAGGGTCGACGGGATGTTCGGCGCGCTCACCCGCGTGGCCGTGGTCGACTTCCAGCGTCGCCACGGGCTTCCTCCAACCGGCTCGATCGACGCAAGGACGTGGGCGCTGTTGTTCGATGCCCCCGTGCTGCTGCTCTCGCAGGATGGCGCGCCGGCAGCCGGCGGCCCCGGCGCTTCAGTCGCCGAGTACAACTCCGCGGTCGTTCCGCGATCGTCATCGGGCTCCTCGGCGGGTGCGCGCTTGGGCACGCCTGCGGTGCCAGTCGTCGGTGGCTCGGCCCCGGCCGTCGGGGTCTGTAAGCCCGCCGGCACAGGGTCGGCTGCTGCCGGTGCGGACGGCGCGGCGGCAGCGCCGAGCTCACAGGGCAGCGACTCGCAGGCGGGGCAGGGCAGCGGCTCCGGGACCGGTCAGGGCAGCGCCTCGGGGACCGGTCAGGGCCGCGCGGCCAACAATGGTGCGAGCAACCCCCCTTCCGGCCCGGTCGGCGGCGCGCCCGCGGGCTCGGGCGGTTCCCCGAGTGTCGGGGTTGTGGCCCCGAGCACGCCAAGCTCTCAGCCCTCGACGTATGTCCTCACCAACGGTGTCGCGTTGCCGCTCCCGCGCAACTACATCGTCAACGGCTACGTTGATCAGGGCGTCGATTACTCGGCTCCCGGTGGCACGCCGCTGTACGCGATGGGTGACGGCGTGATTATCGGCGAGGGGATTAGCGGCTTCGGTCCCAACGCGCCGATCCTCCAGATCACCTCTGGTCCGCTCAAGGGACTCGAGGTCTACTACGGCCACGCGGGCCCCGACACCGTGCAGGTCGGCCAGCGCGTCCACGCAGGCCAGCAGATCAGCGAGGTCGGTTACGGGATCGTAGGCATCTCGACCGGCCCGCACCTGGAGATCGGCGTCTATCCGCCGGGCCCGATGGGAGCAGGGTCGCGCATGCTCGCAATCATCAACGGCCTGCTGAGCGCCCATCCGACTGGGAGGGCCTGGGGCACGACGGCGTCCGCCGCGCGGGT
>DATMGZ010000235.1:0-2975 GCA_035555155.1 Solirubrobacteraceae bacterium
GGAGGCGGAGGCGGTCGAGATCGAGCGGCGTCTCGGCGGCGTGCCCGGGGCGGTGGCCGCCACGGGCAACCGGTCGCTGACCGGGTTCACGGCGCCCAAGCTCCTGTGGATGGCGCGCCACGAACCCGAGCTGCACGAGCGGATCGCCTCGATCCTGCTGCCCAAGGACTATGTCCGCCTGCGGCTGTGCGGTGAGCGAGCCACCGACGTCACCGACGCCTCGGGCACGGGCTGGTTCGACGTCGAGCACCGCCGCTGGAGCGAGCCCGTGCTGAGCGCGCTCGAGGTGCCGCGGCAGTGGCTGCCGCCCGCGCTCGAGAGCGCCGCCCTGACCGGCGCGTCGGCGGACGGCGTTCCCGTCGCGGCCGGCGCCGGCGATCAGGGGGCCGGGGCGCTCGGGGTCGGGGCGATCACGGCCTCGGCGACCACGGGCCCGGCGCCGGTGTCGCTCGTGCTCGGAACCTCCGGCGTCGTGTGCAGTCCGCTCGAGCGCTACGGCGCCGATCCCGAGGGCCGGCTCCAGGCCTCATGCCATGCTCTTCCCGAGGCCTGGTTCGCGATGGGCGTGATGCTCTCGGCCGGAGGGTCGCTGGCCTGGTGGCACAAGGTCGCCGGCGGGGGCAGCTCCGTCGCGGAGCTGCTGGCCGAGGCCGAGCGCTGGCCGCCCGGCGCCGAGGGCCTGCTGTTCCTGCCCTACCTCACGGGCGAGCGCTCGCCGCACGCCGATCCGGGCGCCCGCGGCGCGTTCGTCGGGCTCAGTGCCCGCCACGACCGCGGCGCCCTCGTGCGGGCCGTGCTCGAGGGTGTCGCGTTCGGCCTGCGCGGGTCGCTCGATCTCGTGCGCTCGCTCGGCGGCACGCCCGAGGTTGGACGCGTCAGCGGCGGCGGCGCGCGGAGCCGTCTCTGGCTGCAGATCTGTGCCTCGGTGCTCGAGCTGCCGCTGGAGCGCGTCGCCGTCGACGAGGGCGCGGCCTACGGCGCGGCGCTGCTCGGCGGCGTCGCGGCCGGTCACTGGCCCGATCCAGCCGGCGCGGTCGAGGCCTGCGTGCAGGTGCACTCGACGCTCGATCCAGTGTCGGATTGGGTCGCTGCCTACGCGGACGTGCGCGAGCGCTTCGAGGCGCTGTATCCGGCTGTGCGGCCGTTCTCGGACTGAGCCCTCCGGCCCGCCTACGCGATCGCCGGCGCCTCCGGCAACCGGTCCAGCGCGGCGTCCATGTCGGCCTCGGAGAACTCCGGGTCCTCGAGCGTGCCGGCCAGGTAGGCGTCGTAGGCGGCGAGGTCGAAGTCGCCGTGTCCGCAGAGACCGAACAGGATCACGCGTGCCTCACCGGCCGCGCGCGCGGCCTCGGCCTCCTCGATCGTGGCCCGGATCGCGTGGGCCGGCTCCGGGGCCGGAATCAGACCCTGGGTGCGGGCGAAGCGGACGGCGGCCTCGAAGATCTCGTTCTGGCGGTAGGCGCGGGCCTCGACGAGTCCGGCGCGCACGAGCCCACTGACCAGCGGCGAGTCGCCGTGGTAGCGCAGTCCGCCCGCGTGGACGGGGGCGGGCACGAAGTCGTGCCCGAGCGTGTACATCGGCATCAGCGGCGTTAGTCCGGCCGTGTCGCCGAAGTCGTATCGGTAGACGCCGCGGGTCAGCGTCGGGCAGGCGGCGGGCTCGGCGGCCACGAACCGCGTGCGGGCCCCGTCGCGCAGGACGCGCCGCAGGAACGGGATCGTCAGGCCGCCGAAGTTCGAGCCGCCGCCGACGCAGGCGATGACCACGTCGGGCATCTCGCCGGCCAGCGCCATCTGCGCCATCGCCTCCTGGCCGATCACGGTCTGATGCAGGAGCACGTGATTGAGCACCGAGCCGAGCGAGTAGTTCGCGTCCTCGCGCGCGGCCGCGATCTCCACCGCCTCGGAGATGGCGATGCCGAGCGAGCCGGTCGGGTGCGCGGCGTTGTCGCGGCCGGCCTGGGTCAGCGTGCTCGGGGAGCGGTGGACGGTGGCGCCCCAGGTCTCCATCATCGAGCGGCGGTAGGGCTTCTGGTCGTAGCTCGAGCCGACCATGAACACCTCGCAGCCAAGGCCGAACAGCGAGCACGCAAACGCGAGCGACGAGCCCCACTGGCCGGCGCCGGTCTCGGTGACGAGATGCTTGATCCCCGCCTTGGCGTTCTCGTAGGCCTGCGGCACGGCAGTGTTGGGCTTGTGCGAGCCGGCCGCGGAGACGCCCTCGTACTTGAAGTAGATGTGCGCGGGCGTGTCGAGCGCGCGCTCGAACCGCCGCGCCCGGAACAACGGTGTCGGGCGCCACAGCCGGTAGGCCTCACGCACCTCCTCGGGGATCTCGATCTCCGGCTCGGCTGAGACCTCCTGCTCGATCAGGCCCATCGGGAAGATCGGCGACAGGTCGTCGGGTCCCGCCGGCGCGAGGGTCCCCGGATGCAGCGGCGGCAGTGGATCGCCGGGGAGATCCGGCATCAGATTGATCCAGTGCGTCGGCACCGCGTCCTCGCTCAACAGGTACTTGACGGTCTGGTCGCTCATCGCTCTCTGCTCCTGTTCGGCGCGGTCTGGCGGGGCCCACGTGAGGGTGAGCGCAACCCTACCGTCGCGCGGCCTAGTCGGAGCGAAGGGACGTGAATGCGCCGGAGTGGAGTACGCGCGCGTTATCTCTACTCCAAGAGGACCGAGCTACGTCGCAGCGAAACAAGCGCATAACCCCCGCAACACCGCGATCCATGCGATCATCGCGTCGAGCTGTGAACAGGCTGTGGGCGGCTCGATCCAGGTTTGACCCTATCCGGCGGGCTTCCGGCATCGAAGTCAGCGACGGCCTGGGCGGGAGGAGAGCCAAAATAGGGATCAAGGGGATGAGGGGAGTGTTCGGAGGCGCAGAGGCGAGGCCTGGCGGGCGGTCCGCGGGGTCCCTGACGTGGTAGCTCGGGTCGCGGCCCTGGGCGCGCTCGCGCTCGCGCTCGTCCTCG
>DATMGZ010000236.1:0-4848 GCA_035555155.1 Solirubrobacteraceae bacterium
TCCCAGGTCGACGCATTGACCGAGGAGGACGTGCAGCTGCTGCGGTACGCCGCAGCGGTGCTGACGGCGGGCTTCCCGCTCGTGGCCATGCTGCAGCTCGTGCGCGTGTATGGACAGGCACTGGCTCAGGTCGCCGACGCCGAGGTGCGGCTGTTCCACCTCTACGTCCACGAGCCGCTGATGCGCTCGGGGGTGTCCGGGCTCGAGATGGCCGACGAGATGGAGGGAATGGCGCGCGAGCTTCTGCCGCTGGCCTCGCCGGTCATGGATCACGTCCACCAGCGCTACCTCCAGCACTTCGTCGAGCAGGACGTCGTCGGTCACATGGAGGCGGACCTCGACGACGGAGCCGTCGACCTCGGGCGGATGCGGGTGGCGATCGCGTTCGCCGACCTCGCCGGCTACACCCGGCTGACCGAGGAGGAGGGCGAGCTCCAGGCCGTCGACGCCGTCGAGCGCTTCGTCGAGGCGGTCGAGATCACGTTGCCGGACGAGGCCCGGGTGATCAAGACGATAGGCGACGAGGTGATGATCGTGGGCTCGGACCCGGGGGCGCTCGTGGACTGGGCGGTCGGCTTTCAGAGCCTGCAGTCCGAGCGCCCGCTGCCCCGGATCGGGATCCATCTCGGAGCGGCCCTGTACCGAGACGGCGACTACTTCGGGCGCGACGTGAACATCGCCTCGCGCGTGGCCGCCCGCTCGGCCGGCGGCGAGGTGCTCGTGACCCGGCCGGTCGTCGAGCACGCAGGGTCGCACCTCGAGTTCGAGCGGATCGCGGAGGTCAAGCTGAAGGGCTTCACCGAGCCGACCGAGATCTTCATCGCGCGCCAGGGCGAGGAGGAGGCGTGAGCTCGGACCCCGGCCGCGCGGTCGGGAACGCCGACGACCTCACCGCCCGGGTGCGCGACGGCGGTCTGCTGACGGAGGCGCGACCGGTCGTCGTGATGCTGTCGGGAGGGCGGGACTCGGTCTGCCTTCTCGATGTGGCCGTCACGGTGGCCGGCGCCGGCGCCGTCTCGGCGCTTCACGTCAACTACGGGCTCCGCGGCGCCGCCGAGGACGACGAGCGCCACTGCCGGGCGCTGTGCGATCGGCTGGGCGTGGACCTCCAGGTCGCGCGTCCGCGCCGGTCCGAGTCGGGGAACCTCCAGGCCTGGGCGCGCGACGCGCGCTACCGCGCGGCGGCTCGGGTCGCGACGGACCGGGGCGCCGATGTGGCTGCCGGGCACACCGCGACCGACCAGGTCGAGACGATCCTGTACCGGCTCGCGTCCTCGCCGAGCCGCCGCGCGCTCTTGGGCATGCGGGCCCGCGAGGGCGCGCTCGTGCGCCCGCTGCTGGGCTTCACCCGCGAGCAGACGGCGCGGCACTGCGCCGCACGCGGGTTGACCTGGCGCGAGGACGAGAGCAATGCGGGGGCGGAGTTCGCGCGCGGGCGGGTCCGCCACGGGCTCGTCGCGGCGCTGCGCGAGGTCCACCCGGGCGCCGAGGCGAACGTGCTCGCGCTCGCCGAGCTACTGCGGGCCGAAGCCGAGGTGCTCGACGAGCTGGTCGAGGACATGCTCGGGGGCGCAACCACGGTCGAGCTCGCGCGGCTGCGGGAGCTGCACCCGGCGGTGCGCCGGCTCGTGGTCCAGCGGCTCGCCGATCAGGCGGCGGGGCGCCTGGCGCCGGGGGTGGCGAGGCGGGCCGAGGAGGTCGTGGCGATGAGCGACCACGGCACCGCCGCCCTCGACCTGCCCGCCGGTGTCAGAGCGATCGCGGTGCGCGGCGTGCTGCACTTCGAGCGCACTCCGCACGCCCGCCCATAAGATCCACGGAGATGGATGACGACACGATCGGCGAGATCCTCGTCCCCGCCGACGATCTCGCGCGGCGGGTGCGGGAGCTGGCGGCCGACATCTCGCGCGACTACGCCGGCCGGGACTTGGTGCTGATCGGCGTGCTCAAGGGCGCCGTGTTCTTCCTCTCGGACCTGATGCGCCACCTCGAGGTCCCGTGCGAGGTCGACTTCATGGCGGTGGCGTCATACGGGTCGGCGACGAAGTCATCGGGCGTCGTGCGGATCCTCAAGGACCTCGACGCGGCGATCGAGGGTCGCGACGTCCTGATCGTCGAGGACATCGTGGACTCCGGGCTGACGCTCCAGTACCTGTTGCGCAACCTCGGCGCCCGCAACCCGCGCTCGCTCGAGGTCTGCGCCCTGCTGACCAAACCGGAGCGGCGCAAGGTCGATCTGCCGACGCGGTATGTTGGCTTCGAGATCCCGAACCGGTTCGCGATCGGATACGGGCTCGACTACCTGGAGCACTACCGCAACTTGCCCTACGTCGCGGCGTTGAGGGACTGACCCGCCCGCAACACCGCTATGCAAGTCCCGCTGCGGGCCTGTCGTGGGGCCCAAACCCAGGTGCTACGCTTGATCATCGTCGGTTCTCCACCCCCGCGCAGGAAGCGCAGAATATTGCCATGACCAGGTTCTTCAAGAGCGCAGCCTTCCCGATCCTGATCGTGGTGGTGCTCGCATTCTTCGCCCAAAAGCTGATCGGGAACTCGACCCACGCGCCGAAGCAGTCCTTCGGGAATCTGCTTTCGGAGCTGAACTCGAACCAGGTCAAGAGCCTGACGATCAAGACGAAGGACAACACGGTCGACGTCGCGCTGCTGCCTCAGTACGGCGGCACGAAGTACACGGTCGGCTATCCGGACTCGTACGCCACGCAGCTGATCACGGACGCCCAGAACCACGTCGCCGACCCGACCCAGTTCGACGTTCAGGGCAAGGCGAGCAACGGCTGGCTCTCGCTGCTGACCTACATCCTCCCGTTCGTGATCTTCATCGGGTTCTGGATCTTCCTCATGAATCAGGTTCAGGGCGGCGGCTCGAAGGTCATGTCGTTCGGGAAGTCGCGCGCCAAACGCCTGTCGGTCGACTCGCCCAAGATCACGTTCCGTGACGTCGCCGGGGTCGACGAAGCCGTTGAGGAGTTGCACGAGATCAAGGAGTTCCTCGAGAACCCGAAGAAGTTCCAGGCGCTCGGCGCGCGTATCCCCAAGGGCGTGCTGCTGTACGGCCCACCGGGCACCGGCAAGACGCTGCTGGCGCGCGCGGTGGCCGGCGAGGCCGGGGTGCCGTTCTTCTCCATCTCCGGGTCTGACTTCGTCGAGATGTTTGTCGGCGTCGGCGCCTCCCGGGTTCGTGACCTGTTCGAACAGGCCAAGCAGAACTCCCCCTGCATCATCTTCATGGACGAGATCGACGCCGTCGGGCGCCACCGCGGCGCCGGACTCGGCGGAGGTCACGACGAGCGCGAGCAGACGCTGAACCAGCTCCTCGTCGAGATGGACGGCTTCGAGATGAAAGACAACATCATCTTGATCGCCGCCACCAACCGCCCGGACATCCTCGACCCCGCGTTGCTGCGCCCGGGCCGCTTCGACCGCCAGATCGTCGTCGACCGGCCCGACCGCCTCGGCCGTCGCAAGATCCTCGAGGTTCACACCCGCGGCAAGCCGCTGGCGCGCGAGATCGACGTCGACGCGCTGGCCGGCCAGACCCCGGGCTTCACCGGAGCCGATCTCTCCAACCTCGTCAACGAGGCCGCCCTGCTCGCCGCGCGCAGCGGCAAGCGCGAGATCACTCAGGACGAGCTCGAGGAAGGGATCATGCGCGTCATCGCCGGCCCGGAGAAGAAGACCGGGGTGATGAGCGACAAGGAGCGCAAGATCACCGCCTATCACGAGATGGGCCACGCGATCGTCGGGCACTACCTCCCCAACTCCGACCCGGTCCACAAGATCTCCGTGATCTCGCGCGGCCAGGCGCTCGGCTACACGATCTCGCTGCCGACCGAGGACAAGTTCCTCACGACGCGCGCCGAGCTGCTCGACACGATGGCGATGACGCTCGGTGGTCGCGCCGCCGAGGAGATCGTCTTCGGCGAGGTCACGACCGGTGCTTCGAACGACCTCGAGAAGGTGACCGCGACCGCGAAGCAGATGGTCATGCGCTTCGGGATGAGCGAGAAGCTCGGCCCGCGCGTCTTCGGCCACGATCACGGCCAGCCGTTCCTCGGCCGCGAGTTCTCCGCCGAGCCCGACTACTCCGACGAGATCGCCCGTGAGATCGACGACGAGATCCGGCGCATCGTCGAGTCCGCCCATCAGCAGGCCAAGGACATACTCAATGAGTACCGCGCCTCCCTCGGGAAGCTCTCCGAGGTTCTGATCAAGCGCGAGACGATCGAGAAGGAGCAGTTCGAGGCGTTGCTCGACGATCGGACCGAGGAGGACGTGTTCGGCTCGACCGCACCGCCGCCGCCCGAGCTGCCGGTTCCGCCGGCCACGCCCGCCGACCGCGCGGGGCGCGAGCTGCCGCGGCCGCTGCCGCGGCCGGGACTCGCGGGTGGCACCGCGGAGGCGCGCGGCGTCGCGCCTGAGAAGCCCGAGCCCGCCTGACGGCACGGGCGGATGGTTCGTCTGACGCCGCCGCCTCTGGCCGGTGCGGCGCAGGTTTTCGTGCTTGCGCTCCTGGCCGTGCTGGTTGTGGCCGCACCGGCGGGGGCGGTCTACGGCGGTCGCTACGCGAGCGCCGGTGAGCAGCCCTGGGCGGCGGGGATCGAGCTGTCGGGCGAGTCGGGAGTCGTCTGCTCGGGCGAGGTGATCGCGCCGACCAAGGTCCTGACCGCAGCCCACTGCGCGGCCGGCACCCCGGCCGCCGACCTCGTCGTCGTGACCGGCGCCGCCGACGTGCGCGACCCGCGGGCTCAGCGCAGCGGCGTCACCGACGTTGCGATCGACCCCGGCTACGGCCGCGTGGACTCGAGCTACGACGACTTCGCCGTGTTG
>DATMGZ010000237.1:0-13037 GCA_035555155.1 Solirubrobacteraceae bacterium
GACTACGGCGCCGCGATCGCCACCGTGACCGCCCCGGCGCTGCTGATCTGGGGCGACGCCGATCCGCTCAGCCCTGTGGCCGTCGGCCGCCGGCTCGCCGAGCTGCTGCCGGACAGCGCTCTCCACGTCGTACCCGGCGGCACCCACGATCTCGCGTACGAGAACCCTGACGCGGTGGCGGGGCTGATCGCCGCGCACCTGGCCTGAGCAACGACGCGCCGGCGCTCGCGGCGGCGCGGGGGCCGCGCCGCCTCTTGTCAGGGTCCGGCGCCGAGCGTCGCGACGCCGGGCACGTCGCCGGCCCGCCAGAGCCGCCCGCGCGCTCCAGGCAGGTGCTTGAGGTAGCGATCGAGGAAGGCGACGGTCGTGCGCGAGACCACCGCGAGTTGGGGCTGCTCGTGCGTGTAGGGGCCGAGGTGGGGCGCCCCGAGCAGCCTGAGCAGGAACTTCGGTGCGCGCGCGGCGGCGAAGAAGTCGTATGTGTTCGGGGGCAGGTTGATCACGTCGGAGGTCCCCTGCGACGCGAGCAAGGGCGGATTCGGGCCCTGGAAGTAGGAGCCCCCCAGGACCTCGGCTCCGGACATGACCACTGCGGCGTCGACGCGCCGATCGACGTATCGGCTGTCATACGCGGTCGCAAGAGCGGTGACGCCGCCGTCGGACTGGCCCGAGACCGCGATCTCGTGCGGGTCGATCATCCGCCCGAGGGTCCCGTTCGCGGCGGCGCTCGTGGCCAGCATCCGCGTGATCACGAAGCTCATGTCGGCCGGTTGGTTGACGAGGTCGGACTCGTCGGCGCCGCCCGGGGCGTTTCCATTGCCGAGGGGGAAGATCGGCGCGGCGACCACGTAGCCGGCGCTCGCCCAGGACTGCAGCAGGCGGGCATAGATCGCCGGTGTGACGTTGAATCCGTGGCCGAAGACGATCAGCGGGAACGGACCCGATGACCGCGCCGGCGCGGCGCCGGTGACGTCGACGTTCGACGCGTTGCCCACGGCGGGGTAGCGGATCACGGTCACCAGCGACCGCGCCTGCGGCGGCTGCCCGGGGAACCGGACCCGCCGGCTGTGGTCGGTGAAGCGCACGACCAGCTCGCCGACCGCGAATGGCTTATGCGCTCGGTAAGTCAGATTCCCGGCCGAAATCCCGTCGCTGGCCAGCGCGATCGCGCACGCCAGCAGCAGCGCGGCCGCGGTGAGGCGGGCGCGCCGCGGCGCCCGGTTGATCACGGTGGCGAACCCCACGACACCACATGATGGCGGCCGGGCGAGGCTTCCCTGCAAGTGGGCGCCCGTTGTCGGGCGAGGCCCGGTGTGCGATGATCGCGGCCGCGACGGCGGCGGGCGGCCACGATCCAGGCTGAACGCGGGCATCGCTACCACCAGATGAGGTCGTCTCGAGGCCCGGGGCTATGGCTGATCGTTGTTGGTCAATGCCGCTGGACGGATCAGTCGCGCTGCTGAAGAGCCGCTACGAGGTGCTCGAGCTCTTGGCCTCGGGCGGCGAGGCACGCGTGGTCAAGGCGCTCGATCACCAGCACGACCGCCTGGTGGCGCTCAAGCTGAGAGCGGTCGGCACCGATCAGGGGCGCGATGACCTGCTCCGCGAGGCGCGGGTCGTCCTCGGGCTGACGCCGCATCCGTCGCTGCCGCTGGTGCGAGAGGACTTCTTCGACGGCGACCAGTACGTGATCGTCATGGACTGGGTCGACGGCACCGATCTCGGCCGGCTGCTCCGGGCGAAGGGCACGCCTGGCCTCGCCGTCTCGAGCGTCCTGGCCTACCTGGCCGAAGCGGCCGAGGCGCTGACGTTCCTGCACACCCACGACCCGCCGATCATCCACGGGGACGTCAAGCCGGCCAATCTGATCCTCACGCGTGGCGGTCGCGTGAAGCTGGTCGACTTCGGGCTCTCCTCGACGCTCGGGTCCGAAGGCCGGCGAAGCGGCACGGCCGGATACCGGGCTCCGGAGTTGGAAGCCGGCGCGGCGCCCTCCCGCGCGAGCGACGTATACGCGCTCGCGGCAACCGCCTGTGCGCTGCTCGGTGGCGCCCCGCCCGCCGGGGCGCCACCGACCGCGCTCGAGGGGCTCCACGGTGCGCAGGCGGGTCGCCTCCAGGCTGCGATCGGCGCTGGGCTTGCCGCCGATCCGGCTCGCCGCCCGGCCACGCCGGGCGAGCTGGTGGAGCGCATGCGATCGGGGTGGGCGGCGACTCTGCCGACCGGGGTCATGACCTTCTGCATGTCGGACATCGAGGGCTCCACGCGGCTGTGGGAGAGCCAGCCGACGGCCATGGCGGAGGCGCTCGTGCGGCACGACGAGCTGATCGCCGGGATCGTGGAAGACCATGGTGGGCGCTTCATCAAGTCGATGGGCGAAGGCGACTCCACGACCTCGGTGTTCGAATCGGCCGCCGACGCCGTGAAGGCGGCGATCGATGCGACCCGGGCCCTCGCCGACCAGACGTCGCCCGACAGTGCCCCGATCCGCGCTCGCTTCGGGCTGCATACGGGTGAGGCGGAGCGACGTCGCGATGTCTATTACGGCACAACCGTGAATCTCGCCGCGCGCGTGCGTGGCGAGGCGGCCGGGGGCGAAATTCTGCTCTCGGAGACCACGGCGGCCCTGGCCGGCCCCGACCTTCCGCGCGGATACGCATTCGTCGATCTCGGTGCCCACCGGCTCAAGGGCATCGAGCGGCCCGAGGCGATCAAGGCGATCACCGGTCCGGGTCTGATGACGGCGGCGGCGGTCGCCGAATGCCCCTATCGCGGCCTGCTCGCCTTCGAGCCTGAGGATCGGCACCTCTTCTTCGGTCGCGAGGAGGTGGTGGCCGACCTCTTGTCCCGGGTCGCCAGGGGGCGGCTGCTCGCCGTGGTCGGGCCGTCGGGCAGCGGCAAGTCGTCGCTGCTGCGGGCCGGCGTGCTCGCCGCCGTTCAACACGGCGAGGTGGAAGGCGCGCGGTCTGCTCGGCTCGTCACTCCCGGCGCCCTGCCCCCGCTCGACCTCGGCGGCGACGACAGCGAGTTGCTGGTGGTCGATCAGTTCGAGGAGCTGTTCACGCAATGTGATGATCCCGAGCGCCGGGCAGCCTTCATCGCCGTGCTGCTGTCGCACCCGGGGCCGGTCCTCATCGGCGTGAGGGCGGACTTCTACGGTGAGCTGAGCACGGACACCGAGCTGGCCGGTGCGGTCGCGGACAACCAGGTGCTGCTGGGCCCGATGCGCGATGAGGACCTGCGGCGCGCCATCTGCGAGCCGGCCAGGCTGGCCGGGCTTCGGCTCGAGCGTGGTCTCGTCGATCTGGTGCTGCGCGACGTCGCCGGCGAACCTGGCGCCTTGCCCTTGATGTCGCACGCGCTGCGCGAGACGTGGGAGCGCCGGGACGGCAGGACGCTCACCGTCGAGGCGTATGAGGAGAGCGGCGGCGTCAGCTCGGCCGTCGCCCAGACCGCCGATGCGGTGGCCGACGCCACTCCGGAGTCCGAGCGACCCCTTCTGCGCAACGTGTTCCTGCGTCTGACCGAGATCGGCGGTGACGTGGAGGACGCCCGTCGCCGGGTGCGGATCGCGGAGCTCGTCCCCCAGGACGCCTCGGGTGCCGCCGTGCGGACCCTACTCGAGCGGCTCTCGGATGCGCGGCTGATCACCCTCGATGACGGCACGGCCCAGGTTGCGCACGAGGTGCTCATCCGTCGCTGGCCGACGCTGCGCCGGTGGCTCGATGAGGACCGCGAAGGGCTTCGCCTGCATCGGCGGCTCAGCGACGCCGCCCGCGAGTGGGACGCCGCCGACCGAGAGCCCGCCGATCTCTACCGCGGCACGCGATTGGATGCGGCGCTCGAGTGGGCGAAAGCGAACGGAGCCCTGCTCAACGAGGCCGAGCGGGACTTCCTGACCGCGAGCGTCGACGAGTCGGCGCGGATCGAGCGCCGCCAGCTGAAAGCCAATCGCCGGCTCCGCCGCGCGTTCACGGGAGCCGCCGGCCTCCTCATCGCCGCGCTGGCGCTGCTCGTGTTCGCGCTGGTCAGCCGGCACGACGCCGTCGGTGCGGAGGCGTCAGCCCGGTCCCAGGCGCTCGCCACCGAGTCGGAGAGTCAGGTTGGGCGTGACCCGCAACGTGCCCTGCTGCTGGCCCGGTCCGCGCTGCACGATGCTCCGACGCCGGAAGCCCAGCTCGCGGCATCGGAAGCCCTGGACGCGAACACGGTTCGGTCCCAGCTTCCGTCATTCGGACCGCAAGGCTGTCTGACGGCGAATTTCCTGTTCCTGTTCGACGCTGGACGGATAGCCGCCGACAACACGTGTGACGGGCACGTCGTCGTTGCCGACCTCGCCGGCCGGCGCATCATCAAGCGCGTGCGGGTCGGGCCGAGCTCCACCGACATGGTCACGGGGCCGACCGCACGGACGCTGATCGCCGCCGCCGGACGGAACCTGGTCAGCGTGGACGTGACCACCGGGCGCGTCCGTCACATGTTCACCGCCCGGGTCCCGATTCTCAACGTCGCCGGTCCGCCGGGAGGGTTCCTCGCCATCGCCGACGCTGACACGGTCGGGGCTGTCGATCTCGCTCGGCACCGGATGCGCGTCATCGGTCACGGCGACGCGAGCGAGAACGTCATCAACGGCATGATGGTGGCCTCACACGACGAGCTGCTGATCGCCACCACGGGCCAGACCCGAGGTCACGGGGACTTGTACCCGGGCGTGACGGAGCTCAACGTCGTCACCGGGCGGAAACAGACCCTGTCCCTGGCCACTGGTGCGCGACTGGCCGCAGTCAACTTCCTCCGTGTCTCACCGGACGAGCGGACCTGGTTCATCACCGGCTCGGAGATCGACGCCAGCAGCAGCAACGCCGTCGCGGCGACGTGGGCGGTCGACGCCCGGACGCGGCGTGTGCTGTGGACCGCCAACGGACCCCGCGGGGCGATCGCCAGTCCGGTCCAGGCCTCACCGGACAGCCGCTTCGTCGCCGTCGCCTACAGCTCCGGAGCCGCCGACGTGCTCGACGCCGCGACGGGCCAACTTGTCGTGCGTGAATCCAGCAGCAGCGGGATCGGCGCCGGCGACTTGGCGATCCCGCCGGGCGACAGATCGCTGGTGACGGTGTCGCTGGATGGGGTGCTCCGGAGCTGGGCCACGCGGGGCAGCGAGGAGCTGCACCTGCAGGCCCCGCCCGATCCCGCGGTCGGCTTCACTCCTGACGGCAGCGGCGTGGTGCTGGTCGGCGATCGCGGCGAGATCGTCGACCGTCGCACTGGCCAGGTGGTGCGCAGGTTCCCCGGTTTCCCCGCCGGCAGCGTGTTCAACACGTGCAACTCCGCGTGCTTCGCAGCCACTTCGCAGCTGGGGCTACTCAGCTACGTCGATCCGGCCACCTCGCGGATCCGTGAGATCGAGGGACGAACAGGACGGCTCGTCGCCACGGTTGCCGTCCCGCGCCTCGACGCACAGGGCGTAGCGCCTGACGGCCGGATCGTCGTCGCCTACGTCGACGGCGGACGGCTCTTCGCCAAGGTCATCGACCCGCACTCCGGCCGCGCCCGGGATCTGCAGTCCGGTGAGAGCAGCGCCGGCTGCGCGGCGACCGCGCCGTCGTTCACACCGGACGGCCGGTGGATGGCGGTCGTGGACGGCTGCATCAACGTCGTCGTGTGGGACCTCCACACCGGACGGGTGAAGCGCACGATTGTCCTGCCGGACCGGGCGAGCGGATCAGGGGCGCACCTGTCGTCAGACGGCCGCTACGTCCTCGTGGCCGTGCTGGGCGGGGCATTCGTGCGCGTCGACCTCGCCTCCGGAGTCGAAGTCGAGCGCCCGGGGGCCCAGACGGAGGGCAACGTGTTCGCGATCTCACCTGACGATCGCTTCTACGCGATCGGTCGCCAGGACGGCACGGTCGACGTCTACGACGCTCGCTCGTTGCGGCTCGTGCGTCATCACACGCTCGCCAACGCGATTCAGACGCTCGTCTTCTCGCCCGACAGTCAGGAGCTCGCGGTCCAGGACGCCGGACACGCCGTGTGGGTCTGGGACACGTGTGCGGTGTGCGAGAACCCGACGCAGCTGTCCGAGCTGGCTGCGCGCGAGAGCGTTCGTGATCTGACGCCCGGCAAGCGCGCTACGTTCAACGTCGGTTAGCCACGCCGCCACGCGAAAGGACCTGAGATGACATCGCCGTCGCGTCACGTCGCCTCACTGCTCACGGCAGAGCCTCTGCACGACAGCGAGCTCGGACGTGTCACCCCCGTGACCGGCGATACGCTGCCGATCCTCGAGCGGCTCTCGATCAAACGTCTCGTGCTCGAGCCGGGGACGATGCGCGAGCCGCACTGGCACGCGAACGCGAATGAGCTGACCTACTCCATCCGGGGTGAGGTGCTCGTGGCCGTGCTCGACAACGCGGACGCGTTCTCGTCGTTCACGATCGGCCCCGGGCAGATGTTCCACGCCGCATCCGGCTCGCTGCACTACATCGAGAACCTCGGCCCCGGCCGGGCGGAGCTGATCGTCGTCTTCAGCCACGAGCGACCGAGGGACTTCTCGCTCCACGCCGCCTTCGGTGCCATGACCGACGCCGTGCTCGGCAACACCTACGATCTCTCTGCGTCGGCCTTCGCCCCGCTCACGCGTGACACCAGCTCCCCGTATCTGGTGCGGACTCAGGTCGACGGGATCGTGCCCGCGCAGGCGGGCTTCCTCGACCCGCACAAGTTCGATGTCGAGGCCCAGAGCCCGCCCGTGGAGTACCCGTTCGGATCGGCGCGACTCGCTCGGGTTCAGTTCTGGCCGGCGCTCGAGAACCTGTCCATGTACTCGCTGCGCATCACCGCTCAGGGCATGCGCGAGCCGCATTGGCACCCGGAGACCGCCGAGATGGGATACGTCCGTGCCGGCCACGCCCGGATGACGATCCTCGACCCGGACGGAACCACCGACACCTACGAGCTGCAACCCAACGACGTCTACTTCATCCCGCGCGCGTATCCGCACCAGATCGAGGTGCTCGGCGATGAGCCGATCCACTTCCTCGTCTTCTTCGATCAGCCGACGCCCGGCGACATCGGCTACCGCGCGTCGGCCTCGGCCTTCTCGCGGCGCGCACTGGCGGCGACGTTCGGGGTCAGCGAGACGGCGTTGCCGGACTTCCCGCTCACCCCGATCGACCCGCTGATCGTGGGGAAGCTCAACCCCACCGATACGCTGACGTAGCCTCGGGGCCCGAGGTCACGCTGCCGTCAGCGCGACCTTCGTGTGCGTGCCGGCCGCATCGGTCACGATGAGCGCCAGCAGCAGGCGCGGGGCGCGGTGGCGCCGCTCCCTGCATTGTCCCTTCCTCCCGTCGATTCCGTGACGATGCTCAGATCACAGCGAGGCGGCGGCTTCCCGTCGCGCTTGCTCGGGCCGGATCGCGCCGCCGGCCGAGCGTTGGAGGTCGGCCTCGATCTCTTCGAGGCTGCGACCCTTGGTCTCGGTGACGAAGGCCTTCACGAACAGCAGCGCCAGTATTCCCAGACTCGCGTAGCCGAGGAACACCGGCCCGGGTCCGAAGCTCGACAGCAGGGTCGGGAAAGTCTGCGAGACGAGGAAGTTTGCGCCCCAGTTGAAGAACACCGCGACACCCATCGCCGTGCCACGCACGCTGAGCGGCAGAACCTCGGGGATCATCACCCACACCACGGGGCCCCATGTGGCCGCGAACGACGCGATGAACGTCCCCAGGCAGACGAGCGTGATGATCGCCGCCGGGTCGCCGGGATGATGCGGCGTGGCCAGGGCGGAGAGCGAGATCCCGAGCACGAGCAGGCTGCCGACCATGCCGGCCACGCCGGCGTAGAGCAGCGGCTTGCGTCCGACCCGGTCGATGATCCGGACAGCGAGCACCGTCATGCCCACGTTGACGACGCCGATGATCAGGTTGGCATAGATCGCGCTCGTCTTCGCGAAACCGACATTGGTCAGAGTGGTGGGGGCGTAGTAGATGATCGTGTTGATGCCGACCAGCTGCTGGAAGACGGCCAGTCCGGTGGCGACGAGCAGCGCCGGGCGCACCCACTTGGCCTCCCACAGCCCGCGCAGCCCGGTGGCGCCCTCCTCGTGCTCCTCCACCTCGAGGATCTCGTCGATCCGCTCCTCGGGTGGCTCGTCGCCGGGCAGATCCTCGAGCACGTCCCGCGCGGTCTCCTCATCACCGGTGTACACGAGGTAGCGCGGCGTCTCGGGCATGAACAGCATGCCGACCAGGAGGATCGCCGACGGCACCGCCGCGAGGCCGAGCATGAGCCGCCAGTTACCCGAGGAGGCGAGGATCGCGTTGACGATGAAGGCGGCAAGGATGCCGCTGACGACCATCAGCTGGTTGAGCGACGAGACCGCGCCGCGTACGTCGGTCGGGGCGATCTCCGACAGGTACAGCGGCACCACCAGCGCCGCCGAGCCGACGCCCAGCCCGATCACGATGCGCGCCGCGATCAGGACCGCCACCGTGGGGGCGAACGCGGCCAGCAGCGAACCCGCCGTGAACACGATCGCGGCGCCGATGATGAGCCGCCGGCGGCCGAGGCGGTCGGACAGCCGACCGGCCAGCGCGGCGCCGATCATCGCGCCGAGAAGCAGGCCCGCGACAATCGCGCCCTGCAGGAATGGGCCCAGCTTGAACGTGTTCGGAATGAACAGGAGCGCGCCGGAGATGACCCCCGTGTCGTAGCCGAACAGCAGACCACCCAGCGCGCCGAAGAAGTAGATCATCCGGCCACTCGGACGCAGTGCTTCCATGGTTACCTCCCTCTCAGGGCAACCGTCGTCGATGTCAACGAAGAGCCTTTCCGCGACGGGCGCTTCGGAAACGTTCGCCGCTCGCGATGGGAGAAGATCCTGCGATGAGCTCGTCTCACGCGCGAGCTCGCCGAGTGGGCCGACGTCCTGGTCACGATGGGCTGCGGCGACCAATACCCGTACATCCCGGGCAAGCGCTACATCGATTGGGAGCTCCCCGATCCGGCCGGTCGTCCGATCAGCGAGGTCCGCGGCACCCGCGCCGAAATCGAGCGGCGCGTGCATGACCTGATCGGCGAGCTCACAGCTTGACCGCCAGCAGCCCGGCGGCGAGCAGGACGACGGCCATCCACAGCGTCGAAAGGGCCCCCTCGAGTGGTGCGGCCAGGTGTGCCTTCGTCAGCGCGACCGACGTCCCGTCGCTGAGCCGCTGCTCGCCGGTGACCGACGCGGTCCGTCGCCGCAGCTCGCGCACCGGCGTGCTCAGCCGGCGCTGGGCGGCGCTCAACAAGCAGCAGCCGGCGGCCACGAGCACGCCCGCCGGACGCACCGTCAGCGTCTGGGCGAAGTAGCCGGTGAAGGCCGGGAAACCGCCCCAGGCCACCGCGAACCAGAAGTCGGTGTGGACACGACCGCCGGCGAGCTCGAGGTTGTAGGCGACGACGAGCAGCGCTCCGATCACCACCAGCGGGGCGAGCAGGGGAGACACCGCGATCGCGCCGGCGACACCGATTCCCACCGCACCCGCCAGCGCCAGTACGGCGAGCCCGATCAGGGTGCGACGCCGCAGGGCCGTCTGGAGCGGACGCCCGTTGAGCTCGTCGAGCGCGTGGGCGCTGATCCCGACGGCGAGGAAGAACGCCGCCAGCGTCGCGACGAGCCGGCCGGCGTGGAGGGTCGGCGCCGCGGCCGCACCCAGCACGACGTAGCTGAGGTGCCAGGCTGTGTACGGCGGATGCAGGAGCGTGACGAGATCACGCCAGCCACCGCCGGCCAGCGCGTAGAACGCGGGCCGCTCGAGCCTACGCTGCTCGGCTTCCATCCCGCACACCCCACATCACGATGCCCGCGCCAAAGCTCATCCGGCGCAGGCTGACGTCGCGGATGCCGGCCGCGTGCCAGAGCCCGATCAGGTCCGGTTCCTGCGTATCGAGCTGCTCGATGCTCGGTCCCAGGAACCGCCCGACCTCGAGCCACGCCGGCGAGACGAGCCGGCCGATGAGCGGGAGTCCGACGCGGGTGTGCACGCGCCACAGCGCACGCAACCAGGGGTTGCGTGGCACGCCGAACTCGACCATGCCAATCCGGCCGCCCGGCTTGACCACGCGGGCCAGCTCGCGCATCGTCGCTCGCCGGTCGTCGACGTAGCGCAGCAGATACGTGAACGTGAGTCCATCGAGCTCGGCGTCGGCGAAGGGCAGATGCTCGGCCTCACCGCGCAGAAAGCTGATCCGCGCCGCCAGCTCGGGGTCCCGTCGCACGCGGGCTCGGGCTACGCCCAGCATCGCCTCGCTCTGATCGAGCGCGACCACCGCGCAGTCCGAGCGGCGCGCCAGCGCCGTCGCCACCATCCCGGTGCCGGTGGCCACGTCGAGCACCCGGGCACCGGGCTGCGGGTCGACCGCGCGGACGAGCGCCCGGCGCCACAGCGGATCCTGACCGAAGCTGAGCAGCGCGCCCAGCCGGTCGTAGTAGCGCGGCAGGCCTTGGAACAGCGCAAGCGCATGGCGCTTGCGAGGGGAGGGTGTGTCGGCGATCGCCATGCGGTGATTGTGACGGTGCGTGCAACGCCGCCCCAGCCGCCGCGTCGCTGGGCACGACCGCGCAGGGTCGCGCTGGGCTTCGTGCTGCTCGGCGACCGGGTCAACTCCGCGGACGGGACTCCGCTGGCAGCTCGCTCGCTCCTCCGCTGAGGGCCGCCCGCCGTGCCTCGGCAATCGCTTGCAGACGCTTCCGCAGGCCGCTCAGGGTCGCCACCGACAGCAGTGCCGCGAGCGCGGGCAGCCAGAAGCTGAACACACGGAAGGCCACCGCCGCCAAGAGCGCGCTGCTCAGCGGCGCCCCGGCGAGCACGAAGCCACCGGTGAGCGCCGCGTCGACGCTACCCGCGCCGCCCAGCGGCAGCGGAAACCCGGTTGCGACATAGCCGGTCGTATAGCCGAGGATCAGCGGCGCGAGGCCGACACTCGCACCGAACGCGCGCAGGGCCGCCCAGGCGCACAGCAGCTCGCCGGCCCAGAACACGGCGGCGCCGCCGACCGCGCGGCGGCGCGGTCCCCGCGGTCCGCGCAGCACCTGCCGGATGTAGACGAGCCCGGCCACGGCAACCGCGAGCGCGCGCCGCAGCGGTCCGCCGGCGCCGAGGGTGAACCGATCCCGGCGGCCCGGGGCGCTGATCGCCACGCCGCCGGCGACGCAGAGCCCGGTGACGGCCAGCCACGCCGCGGGCACGACCGGCGTGACGGGACGGGCGATCCCGGCCAGCACCGCGGCCCCGGCCGCGCAGGTCGCCAGCGCGAGCACCGCCCAGCGCAGGGTCTCCAGGCCGATCACGCGCGCGCTCGCGTTCCCCGCCGGCTCGCCGGCCTCGCGCAGGGCCCAGAAGTCGACCGCCAGGCCGCCGATTGCGGTAGCGATGCTGAACGCGCCGAAGGACAAGCCGACCACGCGCACCACGATCGTCGCGCTGAGCCGTGGACCACCCGAGACGGCCGCCATCGCCTGGTAGGAGACGACGAACCCGCCGTAGGCGATGGTCTCGCCGACGGCGCAGAGGGCGAGCCAGCCCGGCGCCGCGGTGCGCAGCTGCCTGAGCAATTCCGTATAGCGCACCGCTTGGCCGATCAGCAGCACGGCCGCGGCCGTGGCCGCGACCCCGAGCCCGACGAGCAGCAGCACCCGTTTGCGCTCCGCGCTCACGACGCCTCGTTGGCATTCTGCAACTCCTGCGCCAGGGCTCTGATCGGGGCGTCCCCAGCGCCACGGCGGCGCGCTCGCGCGAACGCCTGCGCAAGGACGGGCCGACGGCGGGCGCCGAGGAGGTCAGGTTCGATCGGACGCCCCTGGGCCAACGCGCACGCGATCCACTGTCGCTCGGGGATCCCGCCGACGCGGATCGGCCACAGCAGCCGCCGAACCGTGAGCGGCAGTCGCCCCCCATAGCCGGCCAGAAAGCCGTGCAGGAACGCGTGGTCATCGGCGGCAAAGGTCGCCCACGGCAGGCCGGCGGCGACCATCTCGGCCCAGCGTGGGCCGAGGGTCGAGACCAGCAACGGGACGTCATTGTCCGAGCGGTGATTGGGCGCGAGGATCGTCGACGCCGAGAGCTGCAGCTGCTGGAGCCCGAAGCTCCGCACCCGGAACGACGCGCCCACGTAGCCCGTCACCCCCCACCGCACCGGCCGCTGCAGATCGATCACCCGCAGAAGCATGGCGGACCGCTGGGACCGGCAGCCGGTGGCGGCGATGTCCGTGGCTTTCCGAGGGGCGAATGCGTAGTTTCCACGGAGCTTGTCGACCGACCGGCGCCGATGGACTGGAAGACGGAAGACCTCGATCTCGTACGGGAAGGCGCATGATGCTCGACGTTGCCCCAGCACGCAGGGAAGCTGCAGTCACACCCACCGGCGGCGTCGCCGTCAGCGGCACATCGCCAGGGGCTCGCTCAGCCCATCGGGGTCACGTGATGGTCGCAATGGTGGTGGCGTGGATCGTGCTGCTGGCCATCTTCATCGCGCTGCCGGGGAGCGTCGTGGCCGGCCCGGCGGCGTATCCGCGGTCGGCGGCGGCGCACATCCAGGGCGCGGCCTGCGTGACCACGTCGTCCGGCGTGACCTGCGGGATCGGCGTCAGCCGGCGCTGACGCTCGGGCTCTGATTCACACGCCGGCGAGCCCGAGGCGCCTCGCCTCGGCGCCGGCTTCACCGCGGGTGCGCACGCCGAGCTTGCGCAGGATCGCCGAGACATGGTGATCGACGGTCCGCTCCGAGACGACCAGGCGCTCGCCGATCTGCGCGTTGCGCAGCCCCTCGGCGAGCAGCGCCAGCACCTCGACCTCGCGCCCGGTGAGCCCGGCCGCGCGCCGAGCTGCTGGAGCTCATCGATCGACTGGCGCACGGCGGTGGGATCGCCACTCTCCGCCAGCGCCAGCGCCGCCTCGTAGGGGCAGCCGATCGCGCGCCACTGCTCCGCCGCTCCGATGGCATCACCGGCCATCGACAGCCTGTACGGCTCGGCAATCGCGGCGCCCGGGGGC
>DATMGZ010000238.1:0-15798 GCA_035555155.1 Solirubrobacteraceae bacterium
GCCCTGGTGGCTCCCCGCTCGACGTGGCAGCTGCCCGCCTACGAGCTCGCGCTGCTCGCCGAGCGGCACGCTCGGGAGCGCAACGTCGATCTCGAGATCACGATCATCACCGCCGAGCCGCGGCCGCTGGACGTCTTCGGCGACACCGTCAGCGCGGCGGTCGCCGGCGTGCTGGCCGACGCCGGAATCGAGACGATCCTCGGGGCCTCCCTCGAGTCGTCCTCCGGCACGCTGACCGTCCACCCGGGCGCGCGCGAGCTCGACTTCGACCGCGTGGTCGCGCTACCCCGGCTGGCGGGACCGGACATCGCCGGGCTGCCCGGCGATGCCGACGGCTTCCTCCCGGTCGGCTCAGCCTGCGAGGTGTCGGGTGCCCCGCGCGTGTACGCGGCCGGGGATGCGACCGATTTCCCGGTGAAGTTCGGCGGCATCGCCGCCCAGCAGGCCGACGCCGCTGCCGCCTCGATCGCTGCGCTCGCCGGTGTGCCGACCGAGCCGCGGCCCTGCGACGGGACGGTCCACGGCGTCCTGCTGAGCGGCCGCGAGCGCGGCAACCTGTACTTCAGCGCTCGGATCGAGGACGGCGTCGCGGTCGAGTCGTGCGTGCACGAGAGTCCGCCTCCGGGCTCGGAGGCGAAGATCACCGCGCGGTACCTGGGCGCCTACCTCGACGAGCTGTGGGCCGACGGTCCGCCGTGGCGCGTCGCCGCACGGGCCGGTTGACCGCCGCTGCGGATCAGAAGATCGTCCCCAGGTTGGCGTGGCTCGTGCAGTGCAGGATCACCTTGTAGCTGTGTTCCCCGATCGTCCAGTTCGTGGCGCTGGAGTTCCCGGGGCCCGTGGCGGTCCCGTACGCCCGGGCGATCAAGCCGGTTCCGGCCGGCTTGACCGTGGCGGTGATGCTGATCCCAATCGGCCACGGGGTGCCCCAATCCTCCTGGATCTCGACGCCGTGCGGGATCGTCGTGCCGAGTGGCGCGTAGCCTTTGTAGTAGAGGTAGGGATGGTCATCGGGGCAGAGATAGGCGGGGACGTACTCGTTCGCCCACAGGCCGCTCAGGGTGCGTGCCGGGAACGCGTTCACGGTGCAGGAATCCTTGGTGAACTGGTCGCAGGGCGCCTGGTATGGGTTGGCGCTGCTCCCGTCTCCCACGATCGTGCTCGCCGCGGCCAGCTGCGCGAGGCCCGGCGCGTGCAGGCCGGCGTCGGAGCGCACGCGGGCGTGGTCGGCGTGGCAGGTGGAGTTGATCGTGTCGGTCGCGCCGCGGTAGATGACGATGTTCCGCGCGCCCGGCGCGCACAGCACGCGATCGTTACGGCCCGAGACCACGACCTCATCGCCGCTGCCCCGCACGGAGACGGTCGCACCCCCCTTTGTGTCAACCAGTTGGTCGTGCCCCGAGCCGCCGATGAGCGTGCCACCGGGGCCACCGTAGAAATGGTCGTTGCCACTGCCGGCGCGCAGGGTCACACTCCGGCCGAGCGCGCCGGCCTGGTCATTTCCGGAGCCGTCGGCGAAGACGGTGTCATGTGAGCCCAGCGCCATGACGATGTTTGGGCGCCGTGGTACCGCGTACACCGTAGCCCCGGTCCCGGCCACGACGATCGTGGTGCCGCCGAGCCGCGATCCCGGGTCCAGCCCGGCCAGAAGGGGCGCGAGGCCGAGGCCCGTCGGCGTGGTCCCGCCGGCGGTCCTTGCCCGGTCGGCCGCCCCGCCGCCGCCACACCCCTGGGGAGGCCCGACCAGATCGGTGGAATGGCACTTGTCGGAGGTGCAGTGGAGGACGACCTTGTACCAGTGGGTTCCGCCCCAGAGCCAGTTCGTCGCGCTCGAGTTGGGATAGCCCGTGAGCGTGGCCCCGAACACGTTCGCGAACGGGGCGTCGAGCAGCCTCTGACCCGTGATGCTGACGCCGATCGGGAAGGCTGCGTCGTCCTCTTGGATCTCGACGCCAAAGCCCCAGCTCGTGAAGTGCGGTGAGTAGATGTGGTTCAGGAGGTAGGGATGGTCGACAGGGCACCCGTACGAGGGCACGTACTCGTTGGCCCAGGCTCCGCTCAGAGTCCGCTGTGGAAACGCCGACACGGTGCAGTCCACGTTCTGCGCGTCCTCGCACGGGGCGGTGTACGGATTCCCGTTGCTTCCGTCTCCGGTCACCGCCGACACATCCGACGCCGGCGGGGTCTGTTCGCTCAGCGCCGTGCCCGCGGCCCGCACCCTGGCATGATCGGCCCGGCACTGGGCGCTGACCGTGTCGGTGAGGGCGCGGTAGATGAGGATGTTGTGCACGCCCGCCGTGCACAGCACACGATCGTTGCGCCCCGAGACCACCACCTCGGTTCCGGAACCGCGCACGAGGACGGTCGCGCCGGCCTTGTCGTCGACCAGCAGGTCGCTTCCTGTTCCGCCGATCAGCGTCCCCCCGGGACCGCCGTAGATCGTCGCGTTACCGCGTCCAGCGTGGATCGTCACGTGGAGGCCACGCGCGCCCAGGATATCCCTGCCCGACCCGCCGAGAATGGTCTCGTTGGAGCCCAGCGCCGCGATGAAGTTGGGCCGGCGGGGGACTCCGAACACCGTAGCCCCGTTGCCCGCCACGACGATCGTGTTGCCGCCAACCCGCGCCCCGGGATCAAGCGTCGCAAAGTGCGAGCCGAGCCCCGCAGCGCTCGCGCCCGGTGACGCGAACACTGCGGCGACCAGAACAACCGTCCAAGCGGTCCATCGCCTCGCTCGATGAGTGCTCATGTCGTCCGTCGAGACACTACTCGCCCGGGTCACCGTCTGTCGATAGTCGCGGGCGCGAGAATGCTCTGGCATGGCGAGCCACGGAGATCCTCTCGATAATCCGGCCTACGCCGCATTGTCGGGTCCGCATGCGCGATTTGCGCAGGTCAGCGGTCGCGCGCGTCGCTATCCCCCTGACGTCGCGCCGTTTCTCGGACTGCCTGCGACCCCGGCCGAGCGCGACTGGCGCGACGCCGCCGAGCTCGTCCCGTCCGGGACTCAGGTCGGGATCATCCGGCCCGCTGGTCCGATGCCGGCGAGCTGGACGACGGTCCGCAGCTTCGCGGTCGTGCAGCTGATCGCCGATCGTGTCGTTGGAGTCGCGGCGCCCGCAGCGTTCCGCCTGGGGCCGGCGGACGTGTCGGCGATGCTCGAGCTGGTGCGCGAGACCAGCCCCGGACCTTTCCTGACCCGGACGATCGAGCTCGGCGAATACGCGGGAATCCGTCGCGATCAGCGGCTCGTCGCGATGGCGGGGGAGCGGCTGCATCTCGACGGGTGGACGGAGATCAGTGCGGTGTGCACCGCCCCGACCCATCGCCGCCGCGGCCTCGCCTCACTCCTCGTCAACGGTCTCGCCGTCGACATCGAAGGCCGCTCCGAGCGGGCGTTCCTGCACGTGATGGCCACGAACGCGAGCGCGATTGCACTCTACGGGGCGCTGGGGTTTCGCCTCCGTCGCACGCTGACGATCACCGTGGCGATGCCGCAGCCGATCCTCAGCCGGCGGTGACGTCGGCCAGGTCCATCGTGCCGGCGATCGTGTGGAACTTGACCTCGGGCGGCGCGATGATCGTGATCGGAATGGCCCGCAGGAAGTCCCGCACGTGCGCCGTCGCGAAGTGCGCCTGCAACGCATCGCCGTTCTCCCACTCCTCGACGAACACGAACTCGTTCTCGAGCTCGGTGTCCTCGTAGAGGCGGTGGCTGATGCAGCCCGTCTCTGCCCGTGAGGCGGCCGCCACTGCCTGCCCGACTCCGATCAGCGCATCGCGCTTCTCCGCGTCGGTCTTGACCCGTCCAACCACGACGATCATCCGGTCTCCTCTTCATCGCTCCTCGCGTGTATGCGGCCGGCGAGAAGAAGCCTAGATCCTGCCCACGGCGCGGGCCAGTCGGTCGCCGAGCACGCGCAGATGCTCGACCAGCTCCGGCGGCTCGTGCACCTCGAAGTCGACGCCGAGCATCGCAATCCGCATCGCCAGCCAGCGCAGGTTGTCATCGCCGGTCCGGAGCTCGCAGCTCACCGCGTCGATCGGCTCGATCGTGCCCGCCCACGGCGGGACGCGTTCGGCGAGCTCGGCCGCCGCGGCGTGCAATGTGATGCGAGCCTCGAATCGGTTCCGCGTGCCGGCGATGCTCTGCTCGACGTACGCGGCGGCGTCCCTGGCCGGCAACGTGCGGGGCGCGAAGCGCACGCCGGTCGAGCCCGGCGTGGACAGCCGGTCGAGGCGGAAGGTGCGCCAATCCCGGCGGCGGCGATCCCACGCCACGAGGTACCACCGTCGGCCGCGATTGACGAGCGCTTGGGGCTCGACCTCGCGGCGGCTGTCGGCGCCGTCGCGGGCCCGGTAGCTGAAGCGCAGGCACTCGGAGTCACGACAGCACGCGGCGATCACGCTCAGGTGCTGAGGATCGACGGTTGGGCCGGGGACGGCGAGCGTGACCGTGCTCGCACCCAACGCCTGGACGCGGCGGCGCAGGTGCGCGGGGAGGACCTGCTCGAGCTTGACCAGCGCGCGCACGGCCGTCTCCTCGATTCCGGTCACCGAGGCGCCGGCGGCGGTGCGCAGGCCGACCGCGATCGCGATCGCCTCGTCGTCATCGAGGAGCAGCGGTGGCATCGCGGTTCCGGCGGCGAGACGGTAGCCGCCGGCCGGGCCGGTCAGCGATTCCACGGGGTAGCCGAGCCGGCGCAGGCGCTCGACGTCGCGGCGGACCGTGCGACCGGACACCTCGAGCCGGTCGGACAGCTCCTGGCCGGGCCAGTCCCGGCGTCCCTGGAGCAGAGACAGGAGCTCCAGCAGTCGGCTCGAGGTCTGATTCATCGCTTCCGCATGGTGCCGCTGATTAAGGACAGAAACTGACCTAAACCTTCCCTACGGTGGGCCGCATGTCAATCAGCCAGAAGGGAGCAGCGATGCGTGAGCGCGATGGATACATGCCGGGCGTCCCGTGTTGGGTCGATACCAGCCAGCCCGATCCGGAGGCGGCGACCGCCTTCTACAGCGGCCTGTTCGGATGGGAGTTCGGGGACGCGATGCCGGGCTCGGCCGGCGATTACTTCATCGCCCGGCTCCGTGGCGGCGACGTCGCCGCGGTCGCCCAGTCCGGCGGCGGGAGCGCGGTGTGGAACACGTACGTCTGCGTCGACAGCGCCGACGCGGCGGCTGCTCGGGTGTTCGAGGCCGACGGTCGCATCGTCTCACCCCCGTTCGACGTCGGGGATGCGGGACGGATGGCCGTGTGCCTGGATCCCGAAGGCGCCGCATTCTGTGTGTGGCAGGCGAACCGGCACACGGGGGCTCGGATCGTCAACGAACACGGTGCGGTGAACTTCAACAACCTCAACACCCGCGACATCGAGGGAGCGAAGGCGTTCTACGGGGCGGTCTTCGGATGGGAGACCTTCGGTCTCCCCGGCGGCGCCGAGATGTGGCGGCTGGCCGGCTACGGCGACTTCCTCGAGCTGAGCGAGCCCGGGATCCGCAAGCGGATGGCCGAGTCCGCGGCGGCCCCGGAGGGCTTCGAGGACGTTGTCGCGACACTGCTTCCGATCGCTGAGGACGATGCCGACACCCCGGCGCACTGGAGCGTGACCTTCGCCGTCGACGATGCCGACGCGACGGCCGAGAGGGCGGCGGATCTGGGCGGTCGCGTGGTCGTCCCACCGTTCGATGCCCCGTGGGTGCGGATGACCGTGATCACCGATCCCCAGGGAGCGACCTTCAGCGCGACGAAGTTCGTGCCGGAGAACCGCGACCTCGGCCGCGCCGAGTTGTAGCGGCACGCTGGGGTGGCCGAGCAGCGCGTGGGCGTGAGGGCCAGCGTGAGCGACCGAAAGGGACGCTCGATCCCCGACTCGTCACTGGGCCGCGTCCAGCGCGGTCCGCAAGGCGGCGAGGTCGGCCGCCCCGAAGACGACGCGATTCCGGGTGGCGACATAGACGAGATCGAGGTTGACCCCGGCCCGGGCGATCTTGCGGGTCAGGTCGGCCAACACACCCGGGCGGTCCTCGACATCGATCACGACGACCTCGCGCTCGCGGGTGACGGCGAGGTGTGAGATCGCCAGCGAATGCCTCGCGGCCTCGGCGTGCTTGACGAGAATGTGGATCTCGGCCCGGTCACCTGAGCCCGTGAACGTGGCCGCGGCGATGTTGACTCCCGCATCGCTGATCGCGGCCGCGACCTGCGCCAGTGCTCCGGGCGTGTTCTCGACGTCGATGACCAGGTCGAATGCCATGTGGCCGGTACGGGTGAGCCTATACGACGCTCCGGGGCGGCTCAGCTTTCTCACTCAGCTCTCGAGCGAGTGCTCCATGTCCTCGGCGAGCCCCACGTGCTGGTAGGGACCCGGCTCGCGCAGCGCGGCGATCACGCGGTGCTGGTTGGCCAGGGTCTTGTCGTGGCTGAGCTTCACCTTGCAGATGAAGCGCGTGACCGGGATGCGCAGTCCGACGGTTCCCTTGGCGAGCTGGGCGCCCCACTCCGGGTCGAGAAACTGCGGCTCCTCGACGTGGCGCTCGAAGTGCTCGACGAGTCGGCCCAAGACGCGCAGGTTCTGCTCGGGATCGAGGATCTGCGGCACGCCGTAGCAGTGCGCGACGCTGTAATTCCAGGTCGGCGCCGGCGTCGTCCCCGGCTCGTACCAGCTCGGGCTGATGTAGCCGTGGCGCCCCTGGACGATCAGCATGATCTCCCGGTCGCCGAAGCCGTGAAGGCGGTCGTCGGGACGTCCGACATGGGTCAGCACCGCGAGCTCGGGCGCGGTCTCGTCCAGGAGCAGCGGATAGTGCGAGGCGATGAGCTCGCCGGCGTTGACGCTCACCAGGGTGCTCCACGGGTTCTCGCGAATCAGGCGTCGCACGACCTCGGGGTCGTCGCTGGCATGTGTCGGGTTCGGTCTCATCCGACGATTCTGACGGACCCGACGACGCCGGCGGACCCTCGACGTCCGAGCTCCGCCTCGATGTCTCAGCGCTGATGGCGTCGCTACTCCGGCTTGCGCTGCGCCGGCGTGCGGGCGATCAGCACGGCAAGCGCGCACGAGGTGACGCGCTCGAGTGCGCTGGCGGCCCGGCTCGAGATGGCGATCGGCACGCGCCCGCCGAGGGCGATCCCGGCCGAGTGCGAGTCACCCAAGTAGTCGAGCTGCTGCACGAGCATGCCCCCGCTCTCGAGATCGGGGACGACGACGATGTCGGCCTGGCCGGCCACGCGCGAGGCGATCCCCTTGGAGCGAGCCGCGGATGCGGAGACGGCGTTGTCGAACTGGAGCGGCCCGTCGACGATGGCGCCATGGATCTGGCCGCGCTCGGCCATCTTGGCCAGGACGGCGGCCTCCAGGGACGAGCGCAGCCTGGGGTTGACCGTCTCCAGGGCCGACAGGATCGCGACCTTCGGCTTCGCGACGCCGACGGCCACCGCGAGGTCGATCGCGTTCTGGACGATGTCGCGCTTGGCCGCGAGATCGGGCTCGACGTTGAGGGCCGCGTCGGTGATGAACAGCGGGCGGGGGTAGCTGGGGACCTCGATGACCGAGACATGACTCATGCGCCGGTCGGTGAGCAGCCCCTTGCCGGGGACGACGGCGGCGTGCATCAGCTCCTCGGTGCTGACGGCGCCCTTCATCAGCGCCTGCACCTGGCCGCGGCTCGCAAGCTCCACCGCACGGCGGGCCGCCTCGTGGCTGTGTTCGGTGGCGATCAGCTCGAGGTCCGAGATCGCGATCTCGTGTGCGTCGGCCACCGAGCGGATGCGGGACTCGGGGCCGACGAGGACGGGAACGATCAATCCCTCCTGGGCGGCCTGGACGGCACCGAGCAACGAGTCACGGTCCACCGGGTGCACGACCGCCATGCGGACCGGCTCGAGCGTCTTGGCTCGCAGGAGCAGATCCCGGAACAGAACGCGGTGCTCGTGCAGGCGGACGTCGGGCAGGGCGACCCGTGGGCGGCGGACCTTCTCGGTCGGGGCGATCACCTCGGCAACGCCGTCGATCACGCCCTCGCCGCGCTGGTTCTCACACCGGCAGTCGAACGAGATCCGATGGCGCTCGGGGTCCTTGGCCGTCGCGGTGACGGAGACCGTGATCGTGTCTCCGAGCGTGACCGGGCGCCGGAAGCGGAGCGTCTGCTCGAGGTAGATCGTGCCCGGGCCCGGGAGCCGCGTGCCGAGCAAGGCCGAGATCAGCGCGGCCCCCCACATCCCGTGGGCGATGATCTTGTGGAACATGTCGCTGTGCGCGTACTCCTCGTCGAGGTGCGCGGGGTTGACGTCGCCCGACATCACCGCGAACAGCTCGATGTCCTTGCGGCTCAGCGTGCGCGCGAGCGACGCGGTCTCGCCGATGTCGATCTCATCGAAGGTGCGATTCTCGATGAAGACCAGCGGCTCGATCAGCGCGATCGCCGTGTCCGGTCCCTCGCGGTGCGCCGTGGCCGCCGTGACGCCGTCCTCATCGCTCATGGACGTATCTCCCCGGCGCCTTCGCGAGTCGGTCGTGTGGGCGCAGCGGCGAGCCGAGCGGCGGCGGCGCTGCGCGACCGCTCGAGCGCTGCGCCAGCCAGCCCTCCCAGGCCGGCCACCAGGAGCCCTCGTGCTTGGGGGCTGCGGCCGCCCAGCTGTCGGGATCGAGATAGTCGTCGCCTTCCGCCCGCGTGGCCGACTGGAAGCTGCGCCGAGGATGGCCCGGCTCGCTGACGATGCCCGCATTGTGACCGCCGTTGGTGAGCAGGAAGGTCAGCTCGGTGTGGGCGATCAGGTGCAGCTTGTAGACCGACCGCCACGGTGCCACGTGGTCGCGCGCGGTGGCGACGACGAAGACCGGCACGCGAATGTCGCTCAACGCCACCGGCCTCCCGCCGGCGACGTAGCGGCCCTCGAACAGGTCGTTGCGGAGGAAGAGCGCGTGCAGGTACTCGGAATGCATGTGGTACGGCAGTCGCGTGCCGTCGGCGTTCCACGCCATCAGGTCGTTCGGCGCCCGGCGCTCGCCGAGCAGGTAGTCGCTGACCACCCGTGACCAGATCAGCTCGTAGGACTGCAGCATCTGGAACGCGCCGGCCATCTGTGTGGAGTCGAGGTAGCCCTGCTCCCACATCATGTTCTCCAGGTTGGCGACCTGGCTCTCGTCGATGAACAGCCCGAGCTCGCCGGGCTCCGTGAAGTCCGTCTCGGCGGCGAGCAGCGTCATGCTGGTCAGACGCACGTCGCCGTCGCGGGCCATCGCCGCCGCCGTGATCGCCAGCAGCGTCCCGCCGAGGCAGTAGCCGACGGCGTGCACGCGGCGCTCGGGCACGATCTCCGAGATCACGTCGAGCGCCGCCGAGACGCCGAGCTCGCGGTAGTCCTCCATGCCGAGGTTGCGATCCTCCGCGCCGGGGTTGTGCCAGGACATGATGAAGACGGTGTGGCCCTGATCGACGAGGTACTTGACCAGCGAGTTGTGCGGTGAGAGGTCGAGGATGTAGTACTTCATGATCCAGGCGGGCACGATCAGCACCGGCTCCGCGTGCACCGTCTCGGTCGTCGGCTCGTACTGGATCAGCTCGATCAGGCGATTGCGGTAGACGACCCGGCCGGGCGTGACCGCGACCGTCTCGCCGGGCACGAACGCCTCGGTGCCGGGCGACCCGGCACGGGTCACGGCGCGCATGGAGTCCTGCGCGAGCAGGCGCGCGCCACGGAGGAGGTTGGCGCCGCGCTGCTGGGCGGTGGCCTTCAGCACCTCGGGATTGGTCGCCAGGAAGTTCGACGGTGAGACGGTGTCGAGCAGCTGGCGCGCGACGAACGACACGACCCGCTCGTGATGGCGCGAAACGCCGGGCACGCCGGTCGTCGCCGCCTGCCACCACTCCTCGGTGAGCAGGAACGCCTGCGAGATCAGGTCGAACGGCGGCGATCGCCAGCCCGGCGCGGCGAAGCGCTTGTCGCCGGGACGTGGCGCCCGGCCGCCCGTGGTGCTCGAGCGCAGCGCGTACGTGGCGAGCTCGAGCGTGTTCCCCCACGCCCCGACGAGCAGCTCGGCCTGACGGCCGGGCATCTCGGCGAGATGGGCGGCCCAGTCAAATCCGGCCATCGCCAGGCCGACGGGGGAGACCCCGCCGGCGAGCCGGGCTCGCCACGCCTGCAGCATGCGATCGAGTCGGGTCACGCCGGCCGAGCCGCTCGGCACCGCGGTCCCGCTCCGGCGCGGTACGGCTGCCTGAGAATCCTGTGCACGTGTGCGTGCCGGCTGGGCGCCGGTGGTTGACGCGGGCAATCCCGCCCTGGGCTCGGCCATCACCTCGATCATGGCCGTACGGATCGTCCGCGACAACGACGCAATCCCGCACGGCGGGCGGCGAAACTACCGACCGGGCACCGTAGAGCTCCGAAGCGCGGCGATGAATCCTGCCGCCTGCCGGCGGTTCAGCGCCACGCCGAGCCCGTCCTGGCCGGCGCCAACCGGCGCCTGAGTCGCTCGAGGTCGGCCGCGTCGAGCCCGTGGGTGGTGAGCCACGCCAGCGACCCGCCAAAGCGCTCATCGACGATCTCGAGCAGCCGCTCCATGGTTCCGGGGACGGGGGCGTGATGCTGTGGGTCGTGGCCCTCGAGCTCGGCCCGGTAGGTCTCCGAGCTCATCAGTCGCGCCATGATCGCCTCGATGCGCTCCTGGGTCGCGAGGTAGTCGTCGACGATCGTGTCGCGATCCACCCCGGCCGCGTCGAGCGCAAGCGCGACGACCACGCCGGTGCGGTCCTTGCCGGCGGCGCAGTGGACGAGGACGGCGCCGCCGGTGCGGGCGATCGTGCGCACCGAGCCGACCACGGAGTCCGGGCGGCGGCGTATGTAGCTCATGTAGGCCCGCACGATGGGCGGCTCATGGGGCGATTCATCGTCGTGGGCAAAGCCCCAGGGATTCACCGTGTCGGCCTCGAGATCGGTGTTCCCTCCGGAGTCCGGGTAGAGCGAGCGATGCTCGATTCGCACCGCGGGCTCGGCCGTCATCGGTCCCGGCCCCTCGAGGTCCACCTCGACGTCGGTGCGTAGGTCGAGCACCACCTCGACCGCCTCCTCATCCACCAGCCGCCGCACGTCTTGTGGGCTCAGCGACTGCAGGTTGTCCGCGCGGAGCAGCACGCGGGGCACGACGGCGCGGGCGTTGACCGCACCGTCGAGAGCGATCCAGTGCGGACGGCGGTCCGACAGACTCACCACTGGATCGTTGCACGCCGCGCCCGGCAGCCTGCAACCGAACGGTGAAGCACCGCACCACCGCCGGACGGGCTCACCGTGCGGTGACTACGATCTCACACCGATGTCACCGGATCGCAGGGGTCAAGGGCATGACCGAGTTTGAGCGCAGCACCGCCGTTGGCCGGGTGGGGCCCGGGCGCTTCGCGGCCGAGATCGATACCGGCTGGGGGATTCCCGTGGGTCCCAACGGCGGCTACGTGGCGGCGATCATGGTTCGGGCGCTGGAGGCCCACGTGACCCCGGGTCGAGACCGGCGGATGCGCTCGCTGACCTGCCACTACCTGCGGACCCCGGTGGCCGGGCGGGTCGACCTCGACGTCGACGTCGTGCGTTCGGGCCGGCGGTTCTCGACCGGGCGCCTGACCGCACGTCAGGATGGCAAGGAGGTGCTGATCGCGCTCGCTTCGTTTGCCGTGCCCGATCTGGCCATCGCCGCGACGTGGACACCGCCTGCGCCCGATGTCGAGGCTGCTCCGGGCCGGGATGCGGGCGTGGTGAGTCCGGACGATCATCGCCCTCAGGGCGGGTGCTGGTCGCGGGTCGACGGGCTGGGCACGCTGACCGATCGGCTGCGGTTTGCACCGCGATTCGGGAGCGGGCGGCCGTTCGCCGACGTCGGCATCGCACCGGGCAGCGGACCGCAGACCGGAGGGTGGATGATGCTCGAGGAACCGCAGCCGATCGACGCGGCGTATGCCGTCCTGTGTGCCGATGCGTGGTGGCCGCCGGCGTTCGAGGCGCTCCCGAAGCGGGCGGTGGCACCGACGATCGACCTCACGATCCACATCCGCGCCGACCTCCCGCCCGACGGGCTTCCCGACCAGCCGATCCTCGGCCGCTACCGGAGCAGCGCGTCGATCGGCGGTCTCGTGGAGGAGGACGGCGAGCTGTTCCTGGCCGACGGGACACTGCTCGCGCAGTCGCGCCAGCTGGCGCTGCTGGCACCGCTCTGAGAGGAGCGTCGCCCGCGCCGCCGCGTCGCTCAGAGGGCCACCCTCGATCCCATGATCACGGTGCGCTCGCTCGGCAGACCGAAGTGCTCGATCGGGTCGGCGGCGTTGCGGGCCATCGTGATGAAGATCTGCTTGCCCCAACGGTGCATGCCCGGCGCGTCGGTCGCGGCGATCGTCATCCGCGAGACGATGTAGGAGGCGTGCTCGAGATCGAGGTTGCGTTCGAGCAGGCCCCGCTTGCGACAGAGCTGCAACGCCCCGGGGACGTCGGGCTTGTCCTGGTAGCCGATCCGCACGGTCACGTGGTAGATGCGGAAACGGCCGTGACCGAGCAGCTCCACGTCGAAGCGATCGGATTCGTCGCAATTGGGGACGCTCATCGTCTCGACCGAGACGATCAGCACCTTGTCGTGCAGCGTGTGGTTGTGCTCGACCTCGGCGCGCAGCGCCAGCGGCGTCGTCGCCTTGCCGGGGTTGAGGAAGATCACCGTGCCCGGCACGCGCACCACCGGGGGCTCGGCTGCGGCCAGGCCGTCGAGGAAATCCTGCAGCGGTCCCTCCTGTTTGATGCGGCTGCGCGTGACGAGCATGGCGCCGCGGCGCCAGGTGATCATCACACCCGCCGTCGCCAGGCCGACCGCGAGCGGCAGCCAGGCGCCATGGAAGAGCTTGGCCACGTTGGAGCTGAAGAACGACACCTCGACGGTCAGGAACAGCACGCCGAGCAGGATCAGCTTCCACCTGGCCGTGCCCCACAGGGCTCGGGCGACGGCGAGGAACAGCAGCGTGTTGAGGATGAAGGTCCCGGTCACCGCCACGCCGTACATGTTCCCCAGGGAGCTCGAGGATCGGAACGCGAGCACGAGCGCCACGACCCCGGCACAGAGGACCCAGTTGATGATCGGCACGTAGATCTGGCCCTCCTGCTTGGAGGTGTGCTGGATCTTCAGCCGGGGTAGGAAGCCGAGCTGCATCGCCTGCTTGGCCACAGAGAACGAGCCCGAGATCACGGCCTGGGACGCGATGATCGTCGCCGCGGTGGCCAGCAGCAGGAGGGCGAACCGACCCCAGCTGGGAACCATCAGGAAGAACGGGTTGACCTTGGTCGAGGGGTTGTGAAGGATCAGAATCCCCTGGCCCAGGTAGTTGAGCACCAGCGCCGGGAAGGCGAGCGCGAACCACCCGATGCGGATCGGGCCGGCGCCGAAGTGGCCGCGGTCGGCATAGAGCGCCTCGGCCCCGGTCACCGCCAGGACCACGCCGCCGAGGGTCAGGAACCCGGCCACGCGGTGGTCGACCAGAAAGCGGACGCCATAACTCGGCAGCAGCGCCTTGAACGCGGTCGGGTCCTTGAGCACCTCGTGCAGTCCGAGCAATCCGATCACGACGAACCACAGCACCATGACGGGACCGAACAACCACCCGATCGCTCCCGTGCCGCGCTGCTGGAGCAGGAACAGGCCGATCAGGACGGCCAGTGACAGCGGGACGATCAGATGACCGAGCGCCGGAGCATCGACCTGCAGTCCCTGCAGCGCGCCGAGCACCGAGATCGCGGGCGTGATCATGCCGTCGCCGAAGAACAGTGCCGCGCCGAAGATGCCGAGCAGCACCAGCGCCGCGGTGTGGAGGACGCGCTTGCGCATCACGAGGGCGGTCAGGGCCATGATGCCGCCGTCGCCGCGGTTGTGCGCGCGCATGATGAACCCGGCGTACTTGATCGAGACCATCACCATCAGCGCCCAGAAGATCAGGGAGACGATGCCGAACACGTTCGCCGCGGTGACCTGCGCGGTGGCGTGGTACTGGGTGAAGATCGTCTGCTCGGTGTACAGCGGGCTCGTGCCGATGTCGCCGTAGACGACGCCGAGCGCGCCCAGCGCCAGCACGGCCCGACTCGCCTGCGCGACGACGTCGCGGTCGTGATCGGTGGCGGGCGGCGTCGCGGCGGGACCGTCGCCCTCCGTCGCCGGTGCCTGGCGAGCGGGCCAGTACTCGAGCTTGTGCGCCGACTCGTTGAACCGGCGTTTCTTGGGTTTCGCCCCGTCGTCTGCGGGGGCTTGGTCAGGCGCCTCGGGTGCGAGCGGCGCATCATCACGCGAACCGGTCGCCACCCCTAGGACTATAGGAGCCAGAACGTGGGAAGTCGGACTGTCAAGGCTGATATCTCGTAAAGACGGCGCTAAGGCAGCGTGCTCGACCACGCGCCGCGGACGTGGTGGCAGCAGCGGTGGGCTGCCAAGCTCGGCCTGCTAGCCCGACGCGACCGCGGCGAGCTCGATCGTATCGCCCGGTTCGAGCACGCTCACCGGCACGGCGCGGGCGGCCGCGGCGTCGGCGAAGCGCTCCGCCGCCTCCGCGACCGGCTCGTAGGTGCCGTCGATCTCATAGCCCTCGGCGTGGATCGGGATGGCCTGGCGGGCGCCGAGAAGCTCGGCGGCGATCGCGGCCTGGGCGGGGTCGAGCGCGATCGGCAGCGGGCTCGCCGGGCGGCGGTGGGGGAAGCGGACGACGGCGCCGTTGACCGGGACGAGGACGACGTCGAACGGCCCATGCCGGCGCGCGATGCGCCACCAGTATCCGTGGAACATCGTGTCGCCGAGGTGCAGCACGCGCACTCCGTCGGCCTCCACGAGCCAGGCGATCTGCGGGTCGCCGACGCCGTCGACGGCCGGGAGTGCGGTGAGCATGAACGGGCCGGCGCTCGTCGACTCCCACGGCGCGAACCGGCGGCGGTCGACACCGGCGGCGGTCAGCTCGTGTTCGGCCTGCGCCAGCGCGAGCTCCTCGAGCGCATCGCCGCCGCCGGCCGCCGGCTCGAGCACCGGAGCTCCCGGGGCCAGCGCTGACGCGAGCGCGCCCGCGTCGGCGTGATCGCGGTGCAGATGGGTAACGAGCCCGGCGACGGCTCGGCCGGGGGTGGGGGCGACGATCCGGGGGAGAGGCATCGACGCCGCGGTGCCGTTGAGCGGAGCGAAGACGGCACTCGCGTCCTGCAGAGGATCGATCACCACCGTTGCACCGTCGGCCTCCAGCTCGGCTCCGGCCCAGCCCAGATATGTCAGTCGCATGGCCCGTCCCTCCTGTCGTGTCCGTGGGACACGGAGTTATACAGAACGATCGTTCGCACTGTAAAGTGCCAAGCATGCCCCGTCGTTCCGCCGCCGACGTCGCTGCCAGCCGGTCCTCCGCGGTCGAGGCCGCCGTCGACCTGGCCTCGGTCGAGGGGCTCGAGGGCATCACGATCGGCCGGCTCGCCGGCGAGCTCGGGATGAGCAAGAGCGGCCTGATCGGTCGCTTCGGAGACAAGCAGGCGATGCAGCGCGCGGTGCTCGCGGCGGCAATCGAGCGGTTCACCGACGCGGTCTGGCGTCCCGCGCTCCCGTACGGGCCCGGGCTCCCTCGGCTCGAGGCGATCATCGACGCCTGGATCGTCCACCTGCGCGACGACGTATTCCCCGGCGGATGCTTCGTGACTACGGCGTCGGTCGAGTACGATTCCCGGCCCGGTCCCCTGCGCGAGGATGTCGCGGCGGCAGTGCGCCGCTGGCTCGGGGTGCTCGAGGCCGAAGCCCGGCGCGCACAGCAGGCCGG
>DATMGZ010000239.1:0-11355 GCA_035555155.1 Solirubrobacteraceae bacterium
GCGGCCCGCGGCGCCGCAAGGGAGCTGACGTCTGGCTGCAGACGTGGCAGTTGTGGTCGCCTGTGAGGTCGCCTACCGTGGTCGCGCCCGCGAGCCCAACCTCTCCTGGGATGCGGGAACCGCCCCGCAGGCGTAATCGACCGGGACAGCTACGGCCGGGCCACCGCCGTGACCGCGCACTCATCCTGGCGCGAGGCGGCGGTCCGGCCGGGCCGTATCCCCCGAGGTCGCCGGGCCAGTCTCAGATGTAGTACATCGGCGCCCCGGCGGCGCGCGCTTCCTGCTCGGCCACGTCGGCGATCGTCGAGGCGGCGAGCACGGCGCGGGCGGCGCCGGCGGCATCGGCGAAGACGCCGGTCGAGCCCTGGCCGACGGGCCCGTCGAGCAGCTCGACGACCTCGAGCACGGTCACCTCGGTGGCCGGGCGGCCGAAGCTGTAGCCCCCCTTGACACCGCGCTGGGAGCGCAGGACGCCGGCGCGCCGGAGCGTGGCGAAGAGCTGCTCGAGGAACTGGACCGGGATCTCGCGGCGCCGGGCCAGCTCGGCGATCGGCACCGGGCCGCTGTCGCCCTGGCGGTGCAGCTCGACCAGCGCGCTGAGCGCGTACGGGGACTTGCTCGTGATCGAGATCATCGCTGGAGCCGATCGTATGACACGCGGCGGCGCGGGCCGCCGGGGCGCGAGCAAAAGGCGGGCGGAGCCCGCCCAATCTAGATCCAGCCGCGCTCGGTGGCGATCAGAACCGCCTGGGCGCGATCCATCGCGCCGAGCTTGCCGTACACGTTGTGCAGGTGGGTGCGGACGGTGCTGGTCGAGAGGCCGAGCTCGCCGGCGATCTGCTTGTAGACCATGCCCTTGGCCAGCCTGCGCAGGACCTCGACCTCGCGGGTCGACATCGGGCACGGGTCGATCTGGCGCGGGCGGCCGCCCGAGGTGGGCAGAGGCAGGTCGTACATCACCGAGCGCAGCTCCGCCGGCTTCATGCCGACGATCCGGGCCACGGCGAGCAGCTCGGCCGGCGCGACCGAGCCGCCGAGCGCATAGTGAGCGAGCATGTCGGCGAGCCGTACGACCGCGGCCTCCCCGTCGCAGTCCTCGGCGTGGTGGCGCTCGATCACGCTGGCGATCGAGGTCGGCAGACCCCAGCGGCGGGAGAGCACACCGCCCACGAGCGCGTGGTCGACCCCGAGCTCCCCGCGCTCGCGCTGGATCCGCTCCTCTGGCGTGCGGGCCTCGCCGTGGACCTGGCGGGGATATCCGGGATAGGCGTGCACGAGGACGAGCTTGCCGACGTCGTGCAGCAGCGAGGTGACCATGAGGCGATCGCGAGACTCGTAGTCGAGCTCGCGGGCGATCCGGTCCGCGGCGCGCTGGGTGGCGACGGCGTGCAGGCGGAAGCGCTCGGGGATCCCCTGCCAGACGGCGGTCCGCTCGAAGAAGTCAAACGTGCGGGCGCGGCTGGCGATCGCATGCACGGTGCGCGGCGAGAGAACCTCGACCGCCTTGACGGCGCTCTCGACGTGACCGTGCGTGCGGCCCTCGAGCCGGTTGGCCAGGCGCATCACGGCGACGGCCAGGGCCACATCGGCCTCGACGGCGGCGACCACGTCGGCGGTGGCGGGCTCACCCGATTCGAACAGCCGCATCACGCGGTTTCGCGATTCGACCAGGACCGGGAAGGCCTCGAGCGCCTCGAACGCGGCGGTCAGGCGGCGGCCGTGACCCTCGTTGTGGTGGCGCTGGCGGTTGCCGAATGACTTGCTCGGCGTGGTCTCGACGACTTCGACCGGAACGACGGCTGCGACTGCTGGTGCCACGGGCGGCTCTTTCATCCTCTTCCGGTTCTCAGACGGGCGTGGTCAGGTTGACCTTCCGAGGTCCTCCTGCCCAATTGCTATATCGGCAGGGGGGCGCCGTCAGTTTAGGCGCAAGAACTACGTGCCTGTGCAAGCGCCCGATCGATTCTTACCAGCGTCTCCTCGCGTCCCAGCAACGCCACGCTCTCGAAGATACCCGGGGAGACGGTCGTTCCCGCAATCGCCACGCGCACGGGCTGGAACACCTTGCCCGGCTTGGTCTCACGCTGCGCGACGACGCCGCGCAGTGCGGCCTCGACGTCCTCGAGGGCGAACGGATCCGGCGCCGCCGCCAGCGCATCGCGAGCGGCTTCGAGCAGCGCGACCCCGTCGCCCGTGCAGATCGTGCGCTCGAAGGCGGCCTGATCGTCGGCCGGCCCGTCGAACAGAAACCCGGCCAGGGGCCAGAAGTCGGCCAGCGTCTGGATCTTCTCGGCCGAGATCTCGACCGCTCCGCGCAGGCCCTCGCGCCCCGTAAATTCCTCCAGGCGGCGGGTCAGCTCATCGAACCCGAGCTCGCGCAGGTGGCGGCCGTTCATATGGCGGAGCTTCTGCTCGTCGAATACGGCCGGGTTCTTCGACACCCGCTCGAGCCGGAAGCGCTCGGCCATCTGAGCGAGCGAGAAATGCTCCTCCTCGGCGGAGAAGCCCGCGCCGAGAAGGGCAATGTAGTTGTCGACCGCCTCCGGGATGTAGCCCGCGGCGCGGAGCTCCTGCACCGAGGCGGCGCCGTGGCGCTTGGACAGCTTGCGGCCGTCGGGGCCGTGCAGCAGCGGCAGGTGGGCATACAGCGGCGGCTGCGCCTCGAGCGCCTCGAACACGAGCAGCTGCTTGGGGGTGTTGGAGAGATGGTCCTCGCCCCGGACCACGTGGGTGATGCCGGCGTCGAGGTCGTCCACCGCGACGGCGAAGTTGTAGAGCACCGATCCGTCGGCCCGGGCGATCACGGGGTCGTCGATGTGCTGGTGCAGGAACGTCGTGGCGCCGCGGATGACGTCGTGGACGACCGTCTCCCCCCCGTCGGGCACCCGCAGCCGGATCGCGCCCGCGGCCTCGGGCTCACCGCGGAAGCCGCGCTCGTGACCGTGGCGCTCCTTGTAGGCCTTGACGTCCTCGGCCGTCGCGCTCGAGTGGTAGGCGTGCCCCGACTCGAGCAGGCGGGCCAGCGCCTCGCCGTGCCGATCGGCCCGCTCGGACTGGAAGATCGGCCCCTCGTCCCAGTCGAGCCCGAGCCACCGCAGGGCATCGAGGATCTGCTCCACGTTCTCGGGGGTCGAGCGCTCGCGGTCGGTATCTTCGATCCGCAGCACGAGCGTCCCGTCGCCGCCACGGGCGAGCAGCCAGTTGTAGAGCGCCGTCCGGGCACCGCCGATGTGGAGCGCCCCGGTCGGGGATGGAGCAAAGCGAACACGCATGAGAATCCCGTCAGCATGCTAATCGGCGCCCACGTCTCTCAGGCGGGCGGCCTCGCGCGCGCGGTCGAGCGCGGCGTGGAGCGAGACTGCGATGCGATCCAGATCTTCAACCAGTCGCCGCGCATGTGGCGCCCGACGGCATACGGCGAGGACGACTTTGCCGAGTTCCGCGAGGCGATGGATGCCAGCCGCATCGACGCCGTCCTGATCCATGCCGTGTACCTGCTCAACTGCGCCTCCGAGGACCCGGAGATCGCCGGCAAGTCGCTGAAGTCACTGACCCAGTCGCTGCGCGTCGGGGACGCGATCGGCGCCGCCGGCGTGGTGCTGCATCCGGGGTCGGCCAAGACCGGGCACGTGGGCGAGGCGATCACGCGGGCCGGCGGGGTGATCGGGGACGCGCTTGCCGCCACCGAGCGCTGCCCGCTGCTACTCGAGAACACGGCCGGCGCCGGCGGCACCCTGGGTCGCTCCTTCGACGAGCTCGCGGCGCTGATCGACGCCGCCGGCGGCGATCAGCGGCTCGGCCTGTGCCTGGACTCCTGCCACCTGCTCGCCTCCGGGTACGAGATCCGGACCGCGGACGACCTGGCCGAGACACTCGAGCTGTGCGATCGGGCGGTCGGACTCGACCGGCTCGCGGGGCTGCACCTCAACGACTCCGAGAAGCCGCTCGGATCAAACCGCGACCGGCACGCGAACCTCGGTCAGGGGGAATTGGGCGAGCGCGGCTGTGCCGTGTTCCTGTCCGAGCCGCGGCTCGAGAATCTCCCCTGCGTGCTGGAGACCCCGGGTCCCGATCACAGTGGCCCGAGCGCCGAGGAGGTCGCGTTCGCGCGCACGCTGAGAAAGCGCGGACGCGCCACGCGGGCCCGTGCGGGGCGCGGTCGCGGCCGCCGGCCGCCGGGCAAGACCGGCGCGCGGAAGGGCTGAGGGCGGCTCAGGAGCCGCGGGAGGGGGGCTTGGGCGGGTGCGCGATCCGGGGCGTGCGGCCACCGGCGGCGAACGTCCCGTCGACGTGCTCGACCGCCTCGCGGAAGCTCCGGGCCGACTTGCGGTCGCCGAAGTGCTCGGCGCCGCCGGCGAGGGCCAGCAGCAGCTCGCGGGCCTCCTCCTGCTCGGCGCGCTGGGTGGCGAGGTCCTCCGGCGGCGGCGCGATGTCGGCGAGGACATCGGGTGCGCCCGGATGCGGGCGGCCGGCCAGATACGGGCCGAGATAGCGCCCGGCGATCTTCGACTGAGGCGTGAACAGCGGCGCGTAGCCGGCGGCCGACTTGCCCGAGACGCCCGAGCTCAGATAGACGGGCGCTTCGCCGGTCAGCAGCTGCCCGCGCATGACGGGGGTGAACGGGGCCGGCTCGAGCGCGGCGCCGAAGCCGGCGGCGATGTCCTCGGCCGCGGCGTCGGCCTGCTGGGTCGCGAGACCGCCCTGCTTGATCGGGAAGGCCACGTTGTCGCCCGCGGCCCAGACCCGCTCGAGCCCGCTGACGCGGCAATGGGTGTCGATGGGGATGAAGCCGGTGGGATCGGCGGGGACCCCGGGGATCGGCCGGGCCTCGATCCGCGCCAGCGCGAGGACGCGGTCGGCCGCGATGCTGTCGCCGCCCACGAGCGTCAGCCGGCCGCCCTGGAGGCGCTCGGCGGTGGCGCCGGCCCGCAGCGCGATCCCGCGCTCGGCCAGCAGCTCGCGGACCAGGCTCACGCCGGCGGGCCCGAACGCCTCGAGCGGCTCGTGCTCGGGGGTGACGATCGTGATCTCGACATCGACCCGGTGGCGAGCGGCGTGGGCGCCGGTGAGCAGCGCGAGCTCGTAAGCCGGCAGCGACCACCCGGCGGCGGGCGGGACGGCGAAGGCGATCCGCTCCACCTGACCCTCCTCGAGATCGCTCAGGACATCGGCGAGCGCGTGCGTATCGCGGGGGCCGGCGAAGCTGACCGCACCGCCGAGCCAGGTCATCGAGCGCGCGCCCGTGGCCAGCAGCAGCGCGTCGTAGGGCAATTCGGTGCCGTCCTCCAGCACGACCGCGCCCTCCTCGGGTGCGACGATGTCCACCGCCCCGAGGCGCAGATGAGCGGCGTGCTCGCCGGCGATAGCCTGCAGATCGAGCCGCCGCGCCTCGCTGATCCAGAACGGCTCGCCGACCGCGAGCGGGCGGAACACGAACTCGGCGCTCGGCGCGACGATCTCGATCGACAGGCGACCCTCGAGCAGCGCTCGGAGCGCCAGCAGCGCCTCGAGCGCGGCGACACCGCCACCGGCGATCAGGACACGCGGATGATGGATCGGGGGCTTGCCTTGGCTCCGCCGGACTCCGGGGCTGGGACTCATCGTCTCCGACGCTACGCCTCGGGTCGGTGGGAGCCATCGGGCAAATCTCCGAGAGACGCGCGCGGAGAACTACGGATCGGTCGGGGGCGCGCGGCGGCGCTCCGCGGGCGCGCGCGCCCGCTACGGTGTGGGTGTGTGCCGACTGTTCGGGTTGAGCGCTGGGAGCGAGCCGGTCACGGCGACGTTCTGGCTGCTGCAGGCGCCTGACTCGCTGGAGGCTCAGAGCCACCGCGATCCGGACGGTACCGGGCTCGGCTACTTCGACACCGACGGCACGCCGCACATCGACAAGCAGGCGCTCGCCGCCTACGGCGACCGGGCCTTTGCCGAGGAGGCGCGAACGATCGCCTCGGCGACGTTCGTGGCCCACATCCGCTTCGCCTCCACCGGGGCACTCGAGTCGCGCAACACGCACCCGTTCGAGCAGCACGGCCGGCTGTTCGCCCACAACGGCGTGATCCAGGGACTGCCGGCGCTCGAGCGGCAGGTGGGCACCGACATGAGCCTGGTGGGAGGCGACACCGACTCCGAGCGGTTCTTCGCGTTGATCAGCGCCGAGACCGAGCGAAACGGCGGCGACGTCGGCGCCGGAATCGCCACCGCGGCCCGCTGGGTCGCCGCCAACCTGCCCGTGTACGCGATCAACCTCGTGCTCGTGACCGGATCGGACCTGTGGGCGCTCCGCTACCCCGATACGCACGAGCTGCACGTGCTCGAGCGTGAGCCCGGCACGGCACTGCACCACGAGTCGAGCCACGGCACGGCGGTCCACTCCGAGCACGGCGCGACGCGCAAGACCGTCGTCGTGGCCAGCGAGATGATGGACTCGGACCCGGCCTGGAGGGCACTCGAGTCGGGTGAGCTGGTCCATGTGAGCCCGGATCTGACGGTGAGCTCGAAGCTCGTGATCACCGAGGCGCCGGCGCATCTGCTGCGGCTCGAGGACCTCGACCCGCACGCGCGGGCGTCGCAGTCGGTGCACCAGAAGGGGTAGCCGCGCGCGGGGGCGCTCGCGGGCGCTCTCGTCAGGCGGAGATCGCGGCGCCGGGCGTTTCCGCGGGTGCGGCTGTGGGCGCGGCGGGTGCGGCTGTGGGCGCGGGGGGTGCGGCTGTGGGTGCGGCGGTGACGATCGAGGCGCCAAGCAGCGCGTCGAGCTCGGTGTGCAGGGCGGCGGTCCGAGCAACGCGGAAGTCGGGGCCGAGGCGGAGCCGTCGGGGGCCGGTCGAGGTAGCCAGCTCGATCACCACGTCGGAATCGCCGGGGAAGCCGGTCAGCAGGTCCTTGAGCTCCCCGAGCACGGTGGCGGGGAGGGCGGCGGCGTCGAGACGCAGCCGCAGTGCGCTCGGCGCGATGACCACCTTGGCCGCCTGTTCCTGAGCGACGCGGACCTCCTCCTCCGTGGGCTCGAACAGGTCGATCTGTTGCGCGACGATGCAGGTCTTCTCGCGGTCCTTGTGGTCGACGCGGCCGCGCACGATGACGATGGAGTCGGTGTTGAGGGCCGCCTCGTGGGCGGCCAGCGCCTTGCCGAACACGATGATCTCGATCGTGGCCTCGAGGTCGTCGAGGGTGGCGAACATCATCGGGTCGCCCTTCTTGGTCCGGATCCGCTTGGCGGCGGTGATCATCCCGCCGACGGTGACCCAGTCCCCGTCACGACGATGGGAGAGCTCGGCCAGGCTGCAGTCGACCTGGGCCCGCAGCGCCGCGCCGACCTCCCTGAGCGGGTGGGCGGAGATGAACAGGCCGATCGATTCCTTCTCGGCCGCCAGCAGCTCGGTGCGATCGAACTCCTCGGACGGGATCGGCGCGTGGCTGGGGCTCGAGAACGGCGAGGTCGGCGCGGCCGGATCGGGGCCGAGGTCGAAGATCGAGCCCTGGCCGATGAGGGCGTCCTGCTGGGCCTTCTGGCCTGCGCCCTGGGCCTGCTCGAGCACGGTCAGCATACCCTTGCGGGTGGCGCCGGTGGACCCGAAGGCCCCGCACTTGATCAGCGCCTCGATCGCCTTCTTGTTGACCGTGCGGTTATCGACGCGCGCGCAAAAGTCCCACAGGTCGCGGAACGGTCCCCCCTCCTCGCGGGCGCGCTTGATCGCCTCCACGGCCTGGAACCCGACCCCCTTGACGGCGTCGAGCCCGAAGCGGATGTTGCCCTCATCGACGACGAACTCGTGGTCGGAGAGGTTGACGTCGGGCGGCAGGATCGCGATCTTCATCTGCTCGGCTTGGGCGACGAAGAACGGCACCTTGTCCTTGGTGTCCATGACCGAGGAGATCAGCGCGGCCATGTATTCGGCCGGGTAGTTGGCTCGCAGCCAGGCGGTGCGGTAGGAGATCAGCCCGTAGCAGGCGGCATGAGAGCGGTTGAACGAGTAGTCGGCGGAGCGCTCATTGGTCGCCCATAGCCATTCGATCACCTGCTCACTGGTGCCCGAGGCGCGGCAGCCCGCCACGAACTCGGGCTTCAGCTTGGCCATCGCCTCGCGGTTCTTCTTGCCGATCGCCTTGCGCAGGTCGTCGGCCTTGGCGCCACTGAAGCCACCGATCTCCTTGGCGATCTGCATCGCCTGCTCCTGGTAGAGGATCACGCCTTTGGTGGCCGCGAGGATCGGGCGCAGACGCTCGTCGGGATAGGTGATCGACTCCGGGTCGCGCTTGCCGCGCGCGTAGGTCGGGATCTGGTCGAGGGCCCCCGGCCGGTACAGGGCGTTGAGGGCCACGAGGTCGTCGAACTCGGTCGGGCGGACCTTCTTCAGCGCCTCGCGCATGCCCTCGGACTCGAACTGGAACACCCCGATCGAGTCGCCGCGGGCGAGCATCTCATAGGTCGGTGCGTGGTCGAGCGGCAGCGTCGACATGTCCGGACGCTCGCCGGTCGAGCGCGCGACGATGTCCAGCGCGTCCTCGATCACGTCGAGGTTGCGCAGGCCGAGGAAGTCCATCTTGAGCAGGCCGATCTGCTCCACCGGCTTCATCGTGAACTGGGTGACCGTGCGGAACACGCGGCCGCCGTTCTCGTCCGTGCCGGCATCGGCGATCTGCAGCGGCACGATGTCCGTCAGCGGCCGGTCGGCGATGACCACGGCGGCGGCGTGGATCGAGGAGTTGCGGACGATCCCCTCGAGCCCCTGGGCGACGTCGACGATCTGGCGGGCGATCGGATCCCGGTCGACCTCGGCCCGCAGCGGCTGGCCCGGCTTCAGGCACTCCTCGAAGCTTGGCGGCCGGCCCATGATCGGGTCGGGGATCAGCTTGGCCAGCCGGTCGCCCGCCCCGTAGTCGTGGCCGAGCACGCGAGCCGCGTCCCGGGTCGCCGCGCGCGGGAACATCTTGCCGAAGGTGACGATCTGCGCCACCGACTCCTTGCCGTACTTCTCGGTCACGTAGCGAATCATGCGCTCGCGGCCGCGGACCGAGAAGTCGATGTCGATATCCGGCATCGACACGCGCTCGGGATTGAGGAAGCGCTCGAACAGCAGGCCGTACCGGAGTGGGTCGACGTCGGTGATCTGCAGGCAGTAGGCGACGAGCGAGCCGGCGGCCGATCCGCGGCCCGGACCCACGGCGATGCCGGTGTCCTTGGCGTACTTGACGAAGTCCCACACGATCAGGAAGTAGGCGTTGAAGCCCATCCGATCGATCACGCCGAGCTCGTAGTCGGCCCGCTCGATCGCCTCCGCCGGCGGCGGCGAGCCGTAGCGGTGCGCCAGCCCCTCGAGCACCCGCTCGCGGAGGTACTCGCGCTCGCCGAGCCCGTCGGGGGTCGGATAGCGCGGGATCAGCTGCCGATCGAGCTCGAGCTCGACGTCGCAGCGCTCGGCGATCTCCAGCGTGCTCTCGATCGCCTCGGGCCAGTCCCCGAACGCGTCGACCATCTCGTCGCTGGAGCGCAGGAAGAACTCGTTGGTCTCGAAGCGGATCTTCGGCTGGCTCAGGGTCGACTTGGTCTGCACGCACAGCAGCGCGGCGTGGTGGTCGTAGTCCTCGCGCCGCAGGTAGTGCACGTCCCCGGTGCCGACCAGCGGACGTCCGACCTCACGCGCGATCCGCACGATGCCCTCGTTGGCCTTGTCCTGGTCGGCGAGGCCGTTCTTCTGCACCTCGAAATAGACGTTCTCGGCACCGAAGGTGCTCATCAGATCGTCCGCGTGGCCGCGGGCGTCGGCGGGCCGATCGTCGAGCAGGTACTGGCAGAAGCGTGAGGCGAGACAGCCGGTGAGCACGATCACGCCCTCGGAATGGACGGCCATCTGCTCGAGGTCGACCGACGGCTTGCCGCGCTGATAGCCCTCCAGGAAGCCGGCCGAGGACAGCTTGACGAGGTTGCGGTAGCCGGCCGGCGTGGCCGCGAGCAGGGTCAGGTGATAGCGGTCCAGTCGCCCCGGCAGCCGGCGCGCGTGATCGTCGACGACGTAGATCTCACAGCCGAGGATCGGCTTGATGCCGTGCTTCTGGCATGCCGTGTGCAGCTCCACCGCGCCGTTCATGACCCCGTGGTCGGTGAGGCCGAGAGCGGGCTGTCCGAACGATGCGGCGCGCTCCGCGAGCTTGTCGATATTGCACGCCCCGTCCAGCAGTGAGTACTCGGAGTGGACGTGGAGATGGGCGCAGGTGGAGCTCATTCGCGACCCAGCAGGATAGGGAGGGCGGCGGACGGGCCCGGGCGCCGTTCCCGGAGTTTGTGCGGACTTTGCGGTCGTGGCGCGTCGCGGTCCGGGACCACGGCGCGAGGTCGCCTCGGCGGCTGAGCCAGCGGACGGTCAGCGGTGGGCGCGCGGGTGCTGCGCGCGGTCGATCCAGCGCTCGAGCGCCAGCAGCGGGCGCTTGTCGCCCTCGATCGCATCGGCGGCATCACGATCGCCGGCGAGCACCGCGAGCAGGCGCTCCGGCGGGCACACGACCGAGGTGACGACGCTCCCCATCGGCGGCATCGCGGTGACCGTCAGCGCCTCCCCGTCGCGCACGTGCAGGTAGGCGGCGCTGGGCAGGCCGAGGTGCTCGGACCCCGTGTCGAGACCGATCGTGAACCGCTCGCCGTCGGTCCAGCGGGGCTGGATCATCAGTGACGCCACGGTCAGGGCCAGGCGCGCGTCGAGCGCCACCCCCGCGCCGTGCAGAGCGCTCAGGTCGAGCTCCGAGGCCACGAGCTCCCGCAGCGGCGCCCAGGTCCGGCGCCGGCCGTCGACGCGAGCCACGTGACGGGTGAAACGGCGCCGGATCGGCCCTCGCGTGAGCAGGCGGGCGAGCCCGGCGAGGTCGCCCTCGACGGTGAAGTCGAGCTGCTCGCGCGGCCGGCGGGCGTTGTCGACCGCGACCGTGGTCTTGGCGCCGGCGACGCTGACCCGGACCGAGCCGACGTCGGACAGGTACAGGTCGTAGGCCAGCGGCGAGGGGTGCACGAGATGCTGGGCCGGCAGCAGCAGTTCGATCAGCCGGCCGGCCAGTGCCGGGTCGACGGCGGCGAGCCGGCGCAGGACGGGCCGGATCCAGGCGATCGCGGGCGGCTTGGGGAGCGGCCCTGACTCGGGCGCGGCGGCGGCCTCGGGCGGGGGTGCGCCCTGCGGTACGGATGCGGGCTCCGGTACCGGCCGGGTCGCGTAGCGCAGCCGCGACAGTGCGGCGCTGAGGCGCTCGGGCTCGACCGCTCCCGCCGGGTCGAGGAGCCGGAGGGCGGGTGGCTCCGGTTCTGGCTCCGGCGGTTGGGGCTCGGCGGCCGGCGCTGGGGCCTCGGCGGCCGGGGTGGTCGCGGCCTCG
>DATMGZ010000240.1:0-2838 GCA_035555155.1 Solirubrobacteraceae bacterium
CCGGCGGCGGCGGGGGCGGCGGCAGCAGCGGGTCGGGCGGCGCCGGCATCGGCGCCGGCTAAGGCGCCGCCACCGGGATAGTGGCCACGCTCAGGCCGCTCGTGCGCCGGGACAGGAACCGGCTCCCCGAGGCACAGAACCGACACGGGAGCTCGGTGGCCCTGCTAATCCCGATCCGCGGGCCGGCCCACAGCTCCGGGTCGCGCCACTGCCGCGGGCGGCCGGAGATCGTCACGGGCCCGCGGGCGAGATCGGTGCCGTTGTCGCCGAGCCCGATCCCGAGCGCCTGGGTGAGCTTGCCGGGGCCCGAGCACAGCGCCTCGAGCGGGTCCGCCCCGCGGCGCTCGCGCATCAGGTCGGCCCCGGTGAGCGGCTCGAGCGCGCGGATCAGCACGGCTGCCCCCGTGCCGGGCGCCTCAGCGACCGCGTTCAGCAGCGCGTGGATGCCGTAGGAGCGGTACACGTACGCGATGCCCGGCGCTCCAAACAGGACGCGGGTCCGCGGGGTCAGCCCGACGAACGCGTGGCACGCCGGCTCGGAGTCGTGGTAGGCCTCGGTCTCGACGATCACGCCCGAGGTCTCGCCGTGCGTCACGACGCAGCCGATCAGCTCCCGGGCGACCTCCACGACCGGGCGGTCGTAGAACGACGGCTTCACCCGATCGCGGCGATGGCCTCGCGGGCGTGCGCGAGTTGCTCGCGCACCCGGCCAAGGCTGGTGCCGCCTTCCGAGACCTTGGACTCCAGCCAGGCGCCGTCGCTCAGCACCGCGTAGTACTCGTCGTCGAGCAGCTCGGAGTGGCTCGCGAGCTCGTCGCGCGTGAGCTGCGAGAGCGTCTTGCCCTGCTCGAGCGCGGACCGGACGAGGCCGGCGACCACGCCGTGCGACTCACGGAACGGCATGCCACGGCGGACCAGCAGGTCCGCGATGTCGGTGGCGGCGAGGAACTCGTCGCCCGCGGCGCCGGCCAGGCGCTCGCGCCGGAAGCTGATCGTGGCCAGCATCCCCCGCGCCGCGGCCAGGCACAGATCCAGCGTGTCGACGGCGTCGAACAGGTGCTCCTTGTCCTCCTGCATGTCCTTGTTGTAGGTCAGCGGGAGTCCGTGCATGACGCCGTGCAGAGCGACGAGATGGCCGGCGATCCGGGGTGCCTTGGCCCGCAGCAGCTCGGCGGCGTCGGGGTTCTTCTTCTGCGGCATGATCGACGAGCCCGAGGCCCACGCGTCGGAGACCTCGCAGAAGCCGAACTCCTCGCTTGACCACATCACGACCTCCGCCCCGAGCCGCGAGAGGTGCGTGGCGCAGGTGGCCGCGGCGGCCAGGTAGTCGAGCACGAAGTCGCGGTTGGAGACGGCGTCGACCGAGTTCTCGGCCACCCCCGAGAAGCCGAGATCGGCCGCCACCCGGCGCCGGTCGGTGTCGAAGTTGACGCCGGCCAGCGCGCCCGCGCCGAGGGGCAGCTTGGCCGTGGCCGCCGTCACAGCGCCGAACCGCCGCGCGTCGCGGATCAGCATCCATACGTAGGCCAGCAGGTGATGGCTGAGGTAGATCGGCTGCGCGCGCTGCAGGTGGGTGTAGCCCGGCATCGGCCAGTCGAGGTGACCCTCGGCGACGTCCACGAGCGTCTGCGCCAGCGCCGCGGTCGCCTGCTGGGTCTGGTGGGCGTGCGCGCGCACGAACATCGCCATGTCCGTGGCCACCTGGTCATTGCGCGAGCGGGCCGTGTGCAGCTTGCCGCCGACCGGCCCGGCGAGCTCGGTCACGCGGCGCTCGATCGCCATGTGGATGTCCTCGTCGCCGTCGGCGAACGGGAACGTCCCGTCGCCCAACTCCCGTTCGACCGCTCCGAGCGCCTCGTGCAGGGCGCCGCGGTCCGATTCGGAGATGATCCCCTGGACGGCGAGCATCGCCGCATGCGCGCGGGACTGCTCGACATCGTAAGGGCCGAGGCGCCAATCGAAGCCGATCGAGTCGTTCAGGCCCCGGAAGACGGCGTGTTGTGGCTCTGCGAAGCGTGACATGAGGGGCGATGTTAGGGCCGCGGGCGCCCGAGAACGTCGCCGAGCTCGGCCGCCACGCGCGCGACCTGGCCCTCGGTCACCTCGGGGAAGAACGGCAGCGCGATCGAGCGCGCGGCTACGTCCTCGCACACCGGGAACTCCCCCTCGCGGTGCCCGAACAGGTTGCGGTAGAAGCTCATCAGATGGATCGCGGGGAGATACGGCTTGCTCTGGATGCCCCGCTCGCCCAGCGCCCGCACGGTGGCGTCGCGGTCGACTCCCCGGGGGAGCTGGACCACGAACACGAACCATCCGCGCCGGTCACCGTCGCTGTCGGGGCACGGGAGGTCGAGCCCCTCGAGCCCGGCCAACGCCTCGCGGTAGAGCGCGGCGACGCGCGCGCGGCCGGCAAGCATCTCCTCGAGCCGGTCGAGCTGGGCCAGCCCGATCGCGCAGGCGATGTCCGACAGGCGGTAGTTGAAGCCGAGGCGATCGTGGTCGAGCCAGCCCATGTCCGGCGCACGTCCTTGATTGCGCTCGGAGTCGATCCGCACCTTGATCGCCTCCGCGCCGGTGGTCACCATTCCCCCCTCGCCGGTCGTCAGCTGCTTGTTGGCGTAGAAGCCGAACACCGCGGGATGCCCGCGGCCCCCGACCGGTCTCCCGTCGGCGTAGCTGGCCCCGAGCGCCTCGCATGCGTCCTCCACGATCGGCAGCCCGATCTTCTCCAGCGCCGGAAGGTCGGCGGGATAGCCGAACACGTGGACCGGCAGCAGCGCGGCGGTCCGCTGCGTCACCGCCGCGGCGGCGGCGTCAGGGTCGAGGTTGAGCGTTACC
>DATMGZ010000241.1:0-8108 GCA_035555155.1 Solirubrobacteraceae bacterium
TGTACATGGGCAACACCGACGGCCGTGTGTACTCGTTCGCCGCCCACTCCGGGCAGCTCGCCTGGGCGACGGGCACGGGCGCCTACGTGTACGCGTCGCCGGCGGTCGAGGACACGCCCGGACTGGGACCGACCGTATACATCGGCTCCTACGACGGCAACTTCTACGCCTTCGACGCCCGCACGGGCGCCGTGCGATGGTCGCACCCGGCCGGAGGCAAGATCTCCGGCTCGCCGACGATCGTCGGCAATGTCGTCTACTACGCGGACCTGGGAGCGAAGACGACGGCCGGTCTCGACGTCCGCACCGGTCACCAGGTGTTCGCGTTCCCCGAGGGCTCGTTCAACCCCGTCATCGCCGACCCCACGGCGATCTACCTGACCGGCTACGGGGACCTGTTCCAGCTACTGCCGCGGAATGCCGCGGGGAGTCGTACACTGCCGTCCTCAGTGACGACAAAGCGCAAATAGCGACGTCGCACTAACCCATCACAAACATGCGTTCGGGCCCGCTTTGGTAAGATTACGGGTCTATGCGCTGTCGCAGTGGAAGTCATTGTCAGGCACCGGCCGAAAAGGGCCGACGTTTCTGTGCGGATCACGCCGCTGAGCTCGATCGCATGCGCGAAGAGCTGAAGGACGCGGCTGCTGCCCGCATCGGTCGTGGCCGACCCAAGCGGTCGTCCACGTGCTGCCGTCCAGGCTGTTATGAGCCCCGTGTCCCGCCCGCCGCGTATTGCGATACGTGCTCGGCCGCGGGGTACGTGGAAGAGGCCGCCTAGCGGTCTCTGCAGCCCTGGCGTTCAGATCAGAACCGCACCTGCCCCTAAAGGTCCGCTTAAGCGGGTCCGCCGGCGTCTGCGCTGAGCTCACCGCTGGGCGGGGGCGCCGGCATTCAGCCTTGCCAATTGGCCGCAGCTGACCCTACGGCCTGACCGCCACCCCAGCCCGGGCCAGATGCGCCTTGACCTCGTCCATCGTGTGGTGCCCGTAGTGGAAGATCGAAGCGCACAGGACGGCGTCGGCGCCCGCTTCGATCGCCTCGACGAGGTCGTCGAGCTCGCCGGCGCCGCCGGAGGCGATCACGGGGACGCCGACGATGTCGGCGACGGCGGCGGTGAGCGGCAGGTCGTAGCCGGCATTGGTGCCGTCACGATCCATGCTGGTGAGCAGGATCTCCCCCGCCCCGCGCTCGACGCCCTCACGGGCCCACGCCACGGCACCGCGGCCGGTCGGGGTGCGGCCGCCGGCCAGGTAGGCCTCCCAGGAGCCGCGCCCGTCTGCCTTGGCGTCGATGGCCAAGACCACGCACTGGGCGCCGAACGTGGCCGACAGCTCGTCGAGCAGCTCGGGCCGGGTGAGCGCGGCCGAGTTGACCGAGATCTTGTCCGCGCCGGCGTCGAGCACGGCCTGCGCATCGGAGACGGAGCGGATACCGCCGCCGATCGTGAACGGGATGAACACGTCGTCGGCCGTGCGCCGGGCCAGCTCGACCACCGTATCGCGCTTGTCCGAGGTCGCGGTGATGTCGAGGAACACGAGCTCGTCGGCGCCGGCGGCGTCGTAGCGGCAGGCCAGCTCCACCGGATCGCCGGCGTCGCGCAGATCGAGGAAGCCGACGCCCTTCACGACGCGGCCGCGGTCGACGTCCAGGCACGGGATCACGCGCTTGTAGTGCACGCCGGGTTCACCCCGGACGGGCGTCGGAGCGCCCGTCGAGCACAGCCTGCGCCTCGCCGATGGTGAACCGCTGCTCGTACAACGCCGTCCCGACGATCACGCCGGCGAGATTGACCTGGCGCAGCGCCACCAGCGCCTCGAGATCGGAGACCGACGAGACCCCGCCCGAATAGACGAAGCGGCCCCTGACGGCGTCGGCCACGCGGACGATCTCCGCGAGGTCCGGGCCGGTGAGCATCCCGTCGCGCTCGATGCTCGAGTAGACGAAGCTCCTCACGCCTCGGCGTCCGAGCCGATCGATCACCGACTCGGCCGGGATCTCGGTCTGCTCGGTCCATCCCGACGCGGCCAGCTTGCCGTTGCGGGCGTCGACCGAGACGACGATCCGCTCGCCGTGCTGGTCGAGCACGTCGTCGAGAAAGTCGACATCGCTGTAGGCCGCGGTGCCGAGCACCACTCTGGTCGCGCCGGCGCCGATCGCCTCGGCGACCGCGCCGGCCGTCCGAAGCCCGCCGCCGAGCTGCACCGGCACCTCGACGGCGTCGGCGATCCGTCGCACGTGCTCGAGGTTGGCCGGGACGCCGCTGCGGGCGCCGTCGAGATCGACGATGTGCAGAACGCGGGCGCCCCCCTCGACCCAGCGCAGGGCCGCCTCCAGCGGATCCGCGTCGTACTCGGTTCTGGCAGCGAAGTCGCCCCGAGCCAGGCGCACCGCCTTGCCGTCGAGGATGTCGATGGCCGGGAACAGGATCATGCGCGCACTGCGGCGGCCCGCGCCGCTGCGCCGTCGCCGCGTCCCGCGCACAGCCGGGCGAAGTTGGCGAGCATCCGCAGTCCGTGCCCCGATGACTTCTCGGGGTGGAACTGGACCCCGTAGATGCTGCCCCGTGCCACCACGGTGGCGAACCGCTCGCCGTACTCGGTCGTGCCGACGACGTCGGCGGCGTCGGCGGGCCGCGGCGCCAGCGAATGCACGTGGTAGAAGGGGCATCCGTCGGCGGGCAGGCCCTCGGTGAGCGGCGAGGAGCGCTCGAAGACGACCTCGTTCCAACCGATGTGGGGGATCCGCAGGACGGTGGCGTCGAGTGAGGTGACCTCGCCGGGGATCAGCCCGAGGCCGTCGGTCGGCTGGATCTCCTGGGAGCGCTCGAACAGCAGCTGCATCCCCAGGCAGATCCCCAGGATCGGCGCGCTCTGGCCGGCTCGATCGCGGATCAGCCCGTCGAGGCCGAGTTCGCGCAGGTTGCGCATCGCCAGCGGGAACGCGCCCACGCCGGGCACGACCAGCCCGTCGGCCGCGCGCAGCTCGTCGTGATCGCGCGTGATCGTCGCCTGCGCGCCGACGTGCTCGAACGCCTTTTGCACCGAGCGCCGATTGCCCATGCCGTAGTCGAGGACCGCGAGGCGCGGGCCACCGGACGCGGGGCTCATACCAGCGTTCCCTTGGTGCTCGGGACCCCCCGCTCGGCGGGATCGAGCGCGACGGCGACCCGAAGGGCCCGGGCGAGCGCCTTGAACGAGGCTTCGATCACGTGGTGGGCGTTCGTCCCCGCCTCGACCGTGAGATGCAGCGTCAACTTGGCGTTCATGGCCAGCGAGCGAAAGAACTCCTCGGCCAGCTCGTGGTCGAAGTTGCCGATCGCGCCCGGCGGCAGCGGCGCCTGGAAGGCGCAGTAACCGCGGCCCGAGATATCGATCGCGCACGCGGCGCGCGATTCGTCCATCGGCACCGTCGCCTGTCCGTAGCGCGTGATCCCGGCGCGGTCTCCGAGCGCGCGGTCGAGCGCTTGGCCGATGCAGATGCCGACGTCCTCGACCGTGTGGTGGGCGCCGGTCTCGAGGTCGCCGGTCGCCCGAACGACGAGATCCAGGCGCCCGTGGCGCGCCAGCAGGTCGAGCATGTGGTCGAGGAAACCGACGCCGGTGTCACGCTCGCCGGCGCCGGTCCCGTCCAGCCCGAGGCTGACGAACACATCGGTCTCGCCGGTTCGGCGGTTGATCTCGGCGCTGCGGATCATCGCGGCCCATTGTCCCCGATGCGGGCCTCCATCGACCGGGCGTGCAGCTCGAATCCCTCCGCCCGCGCGACTGGCGCCGCCGCGCGCGCCAGCGCGCCGGCGCCGTCGCCGATCCGGACCTCGGCGAAGCGGCGGCGGAAGTGGGCCGGCGAGAGCCCCGAGGAGAAGCGCGCGGCGCCGTTGGTCGGGAGCACGTGGTTCGATCCGGCCACGTAGTCGCCGAACGCGGTGGCGCCGCCGGCGCCGACGAAGAGGCAGCCGGCGCTGGCGACCGACGGCGCCAGCCGCTCGGCCTCGGCGCCGACGAGCTCCAAGTGCTCGGGTGCGAACGCCTCCGCCAGCGCCAGCGCCAGGCCGAGGTCCTCGGCGTGCACGAGCGCGGCGACGGCACCGGTGTCGTTGCCGGCGCCGACGCGTTGGGCCAGCAGCTCGAGCAGCTGGGCGGAGGTCGAGACGGCGATCACGAGCGTGCCCGGTCCATGCTCGGACTGGGCCAGCAGGTCGAGCGCGATCGGCTCGGGGTCGGCCTCGGCATCGGCGATCACGAGCACGTCGCTGGGGCCGGCGAAACCGTCGATCCCGACCTGGCCGAAGACCTGGCGCTTGGCCTCCTGCACGTAGAGATTCCCGGGACCGACGATCACGTCCACGGGCCGGACGGACTCGGTCCCGTAGGCAAGCGCCGCGACGGCCTGGGCCCCGCCCATCCGGTAGGCCGAGGAGACGCCGGCGAGACGGCAGGCGCCGAGCACGACCGGATGCACGTCGCCGCCGGGCCCCGGAGGGGCGCACACGACGACGTCGGTCACGCCGGCCACCCGCGCCGTCACCGCGCCCATCACCACGGTGCTCGGGTAGGGCGCGCGGCCTCCGGGCACGTACACACCGGCGCGGCGCACCGGAGCCTCGCGCAGGATCACCTCGTGACCCTCGAAGCTGACCGGCTCGGGCGTGTGCAGCGCCGCTCTGGCCACCCGGCTGACGTTCTCGACCGCGACCTCGAGCCCGCGGCGCACATCCGACGGGAGCTCCCGGGCGGCCCGGTCGAGCTCCTCGTCGGTGACCATCAACGGACCCGGGTCGGACCCGGCGGTGTCGAACCGGCGCGTGTAGGCCAGTAGCGCCTCGTCGCCCCCCTGGCGAACCCCGGCGATGATCTCGGCCACCGTCTCGTGCACCGAGGCCGGGGCGGGCACGCGGGAGCGCAGCTGCGCCGCGAGGCGGTCAGGGTCGTCTCTGCACTCGAAGCGCTCAAGCTGCATCGAGGCGCTCCAGGAGCGCGTCCAGCGCCCTCGCCTTGAGTTTGTGGGCGACCGGATTGGCGATCAGGCGGGCCGTGCACTCGGCGATCTCCTCGCGGATCACGAGACCGTTCTCGCGCAGCGTGCTGCCCGTCGCGGTCAGGTCGACGATGCCCTCGACCAGGCCGGTCAGCGGCGCCAGCTCCACCGAGCCCTTGACCTCGACGATCTCCGCCTGGCGGCCCGTGGCCAGGAAGTGGCCGGCGGCGATCCTGGGGTACTTGGTCGCGATGCGCATGACGCCGAGCCGCCGCAGCGCCTCGGCCGCGCGGTCCTCGCCCGCCACGCTGGCCAGGACCATCCGGCAGCGCCCGTAGCCGAGATCCACGAGCTCGTAGACCTCGCGCTCGGACTGCTCCATCAGCACGTCCTTGCCGGTCACCCCGAGGTCGGCGGCGCCGGCCTCGACGTACGTGGGCACGTCCGAGGGCCGCATCGTCACGATCCCGGACTGCTCGAACAGCAGCTTGCGATCGTTGGAGCGGACCTCGGCGGTGTCGAGGCCGAGGCGATCGAGCAGATCGAGTGTGTCGCCGAGCAGTGCGCCGCGCGGGACCGCGATCCGGAGCTCAGGCATGGGCCTCCTCCCCCGCCGGCGGGTGCTCGACGCCGCGGAACTCGCCCCGCTCCTCGCCCGCCAGCGCGATGTGCAGGCGCTCGACGTTGAGCGCGAAACCGACCGCGGGCAACGGCCGGCCGAAGCGCCCGAGCAGCTCGTCGTAGCGGCCACCGCTACCGATCGGAACGCCGTGGGCGGGGTCGTAGACCTGGAACACGGCCCCCGTGTAGTAGCCGAGGCTGCGCACGAGGCCGAGGTCGAAGATGACCCGCTCGGCCACCGCGGGTGCGAGCAGCGCATGCAGCTCCCGCATCCCGGAGACCGCGGTCTCGAGCGCCCCCGAGCGCCCCTCCAGCACCTCGGGGCCGCCCCGCGTCCGCGGCACCTCGAGCAGCAGCTCGGTGCCGGCGGCATCGAGGCCGAGGGCTTGCACCTCGCGCTCGAGTCCGACGAAGTCGCGCGTCACGAGCTCGCCCAGGATGCGCTCCCGGCGCTCGGGGTCGACCGCGTGGGCAGCGAGCAGCGACGGGTACAGGGATGCGTCGCCGACGCCGACCCGGTAGGTCAGCAGACCAGTGGCGTCGAGCGCCTCGCACAGGACGCTGAGCACCTCGGCGGTCCCCTGCGGAGCCTCTGCGCCGACCAGCTCGACGCCCGCCTGCAGGAACTCGCGCGACTGCCCGCGCTGCGGGCGCACCCCGCGGTACGCGTGGGCCAGGTAGCAGAAGCGCAGCGGCGGCTGGACGCCTCCATAGCGGTTGGCCACCAGGCGCGCGATCGGCACCGTCATGTCGGAGCGCAGGACGAGCACGTTGCCCTGCTCGTCGAACATCCGGTATGCCGGCCGGGCACCGGCGACGTCCGCGGCCCGCTCGAAGGTCTGCTCGTACTCGAGCGCCGGCGTGTACACCTCGCCATAGCCGGCGCGATCGAACACGCCGCGCAGACGGTCGGTCATCGCTCGCAGCTCCCGCATCTCATCGGGCAGCACATCGCGCGTACCTGAGGGGATGCGGTCGTTCATCGAGGGGATCGGTCAGCTGGCGGGCGCGCGGCTGGCGGGCGGGCGGCTGCCGGTCACGGGCTCGGCACGTCGTCATACCGCTCGATTCGCGCCCCCAGGTCCCGCAGGCGCTCGTCGATCCGTTCGTAGCCGCGGTCGATCTGGCGGATGTTGCCGATCTCGGTCACGCCATCGGCACACAGGGCGGCGATCAGCATCGCCATCCCGGCGCGGATGTCCGGCGACTCGACGCGTTCGCCGCGCAGCCGCCGGGGGCCGACAACCAGCGCGCGGTGGGGGTCGCAGATCGTGATCGCGGCGCCCATCAGCTGCAGTTTGTCGGTGAAGAACAGACGGTTCTCGAACATCTTCTCGTGGATGATGACCGACCCTTCCGATTGGGTGGCCAGCGCCAGCGCGATCGAGGTCAGGTCGGCCGGAAACGCGGGCCAGGGGCCGTCCTCGACCTTGGGCTGATAGCCCCCGGCATCGTTGCGGATGACGAGCTTCTGATTGCCCGGCACGAACACGTCGCAGTCCTGGAGCTCCGAGTGCAGACCCAGGCGCTCGAACACGAGCCGGATCATGCGCAGGTCCTGGGGCACGGTGTCCTTGATCACCAGTTCGCCGCCGGTCACGCCCGCCAGCGCCATGAATGAGCCGATCTCGATGTGGTCAGGGGCGATCGGGTGAACGCAGCCATGCAGCGTCCGCTGTCCGTGCACGGTCATCACGTTCGATCCGATGCCGGAGATCTCGGCCCCCATCGCGATCAGCATGCGGGCCAGGTCCTGGACGTGGGGCTCGGAGGCGGCGTTGTGGATCGCGGTCGATCCGGGCGTGAGGGCCGCCGCCATGAGCGCGTTCTCGGTCGCCATCACGGACGGCTCGTCCATCAGGAAGTCCGCCGCCCGCAGTCCCAGGGGCGCCTCGAGCACGATGTCGCGGTCCTGATCGACGGTCGCCCCGAGCGCTTTGAACGCATCGAGGTGCGGATCGAGCCGTCTGCGGCCGATCACATCGCCGCCGGGCGGGGGCATGTGCGCCCGTCCGAAGCGGGCCAACAGGGGCCCGGCGAGCAGGAACGAGGCCCGGATCCGTTCCGAGAGGTCACGGTCGACGGTGTATTCGTCGACCCCTGAGGCGTCCACGGCAACCTCCCCGGGACCGCGCCAGGTGACCGTCGCGCCCAGGCTCTGGAGCAGCTGGATCATCGTCTCGACGTCGCTGATCCGCGGCACGTTGCTGAGGATCACCGCGTCTGCGGTGAGCAGGCAGGCGGCCAGGATCGGCAGCGCGCCGTTCTTGTTGCCAGCGGGGACGATCGTGCCCGACAGGGGCACGCCGCCTTCGATTACGAACTTCTCCATGAGGGGCGTGGGGGGTGCGGCCAGCGCGGCCGGCCTACGGGGCCCCACTCGCGTGGCGGGCCCCAGTCGCTGAGCTAGGGTAACAGCCATGCCACCAGAGATTTCGCGCGAACGGTCCTGGACCCTCCTTTGTGAGTGGACACAAGGCGAATCTCTGCGCCGCCACGCGCTCGCCGTC
>DATMGZ010000242.1:0-10016 GCA_035555155.1 Solirubrobacteraceae bacterium
ATCGAGGAGCCGATCGCCGTGGCGGTGCGAATCGCGCAGGCGATGCACGCCGCCGGCGCCGCGAACCAGAACGCCCGATGACCGTCCCACCCCCAACGCAACCGCCCACCCCACTCGTGGGCCTCCCCGAAACGTTGCCCCCGAAATGGCGGCCACGGATGACCGCCATGCTGCGTCCTCGGAGCCTCGCGCAGCGCTGCTGCGCCACGGCTCCTGCCTCCTTGCCCGGCGGCCCCCGGACCTCGCCCTTTCAGCCACAACGCAACTGGGAGACCCACTAGCATCACCCGCGTGCGTGTGCTGCTCACCAACGACGACGGGATCGAGGCGGCGGGTCTGCAGGCGCTGCGGCAGGAGTTGCTCGCCGTGCCGGGGATCGATCTGGCCGTGATCGCGCCGGACGGCAATCGCTCCGCGATGGCTCGCTCGATCACCACGCGACGGCCGCTGTGGGTCCAGGAGGTCGAGTTCGGCGACGGCACGATCGGATACGCGACCGACGGGACGCCGGTGGACTGCGTGCGGCTCGCGCGCCTTGGGCTGATCGAGGGCTTCGACGCGGAGCTGGTCGTCTCGGGCATCAACCACGGGTCCAACCTGGGCGACGACATCACGTACTCGGGTACGGTGGCGGCGGCGCTGGAGGCGATCGTCCTCGGCCTACCGGGGATCGCCGTCTCGCAGCAGTCGCGCGCCTTGGAGCTCGACTTCCGCGTCGGCGTGCGGTTCGACTTCGACGTCGCGGCGCGGTTCACGGCGCGCCTGGTCTCGGACCTCGAGACGGTGCCCCTGCCGACCGGCACGCTGCTCAACATCAACGTTCCCGGCACGGAACCGCTCGGTGTCGAGGTGGCGCGGCTGGGCAAGCGGATCTACCGCGACGAGCTGTCGCTGATGCAGGACTCGGGCGGACGGCGTCTGTACCGCATCTACGGCGATGCCAGCTACGAGCGCGAGGAGACGGGCACCGACCTGGCCGCGGTGGATCAGGGCCGGATCGCGGTCACGCCGATCCACTTCGACCTCACCGATCACGAGGGCATGGCTGCCCTGCGCGCTCACGACCTGGCGCGCTTGATCGCCCCGGCCGCGAGCGAGATCGAGCCTTGAGCAAGGCCCCCGAGGCGAGCCCTGCCGAGCGCGCCGCGGAGCTGCGGCGCCAGATCGAGCACCACAACCGCCAATACTACGTCTACGACGACCCCGACGTGGGCGACGAGGTGTACGACGCGCTGATGACCGAGCTGCGTGAGCTCGAGGCGGCGCACCCGGAGTTGCTGGGCGCCGACTCGCCGACGCAGCGCATCGGCGCGCAGCCGGTGGACTACCTGGCCAAGGTCAGGCACCTGCAGCGGATGCTGTCGCTGGCCAACGCGCGCTCGCCGGAGGAGCTCCGGGCCTGGATCGAGCGGATGCGCAACCACCTGGCCCGCGAGGGGATCGAGGATCCGCAGTTTGAGTTTGTGGCCGAGCCGAAGATCGACGGCCTGGCGATCTCGCTCGTCTACCGCGACGGCGTGCTGGAGCGCGGCGCGACGCGGGGCGACGGCGAGACCGGCGAGGACGTCACCCACAACCTCAAGACGATCGCCGCGATGCCGCTGCGGATCGAGACCGACGATCCGGAGCAACCGCCGCCGGCGCTGGTCGAGGTGCGCGGCGAGGTCTACATGTCGCTGTCGGACTTCGCGGCCCTGAACGAGCGCCGGGCGGCGGCCGGGCTCTCGACGTTCATGAACCCCCGCAACTCGGCCGCCGGCAGCGTGCGCCAGCTCGATCCCAAGCTGGCCGCCGACCGGCCCCTCTCGATCTGGGCCTACGGCATCGGCGCCACCGAGGGGCTGTCGTTCCCGACCCACTGGGAGGCGATGAGCTACCTGCGCGAGCACCACTTCCCCGTCCATCCGGATATCCGGCTGCTCAACTCCGAGGACGAGGTGATCGAGCACTGCCGCGCCTGGGAGGCGCGCCGCGGCTCGCTCGATTTCGAAATCGACGGCGTTGTCGTCAAGGTCAACGACGTCGAGCTGCAGCGGCGCCTGGGCTCGGTCGGGCGCGAGCCACGATGGGCGATCGCATGGAAGTTCGCGCCAACGACGGCGGTGACGACGCTCACGGACATCGGCTGGAATCCGGGCAAGTTCGGCGATCTGCATCCGTACGCGATCCTCGAGCCGGTCCACGTCGGCGGCGTGACGGTCAAGCTGGCGACGCTGCACAACGAGGAGGACCTTGCGCGCAAGGACATCCGCCCCGGCGAGGAGGTGATCGTGCTGCGCGCCGGCGACGTGATCCCGCAGGTGCTCTCGCCCGCGCCGCACGTCGCCGAGCGCGATGGCCGGCCGCCGGCGCCGCGTCCGCCCGAGCGCTGCCCGGTGTGCGACACGCCGACGGTCAAGCCCGAGGGCAGCGTGTTCACGAAGTGCCCGAACCGGGTCTGTCCGGGCCGTCAGTGGCAGCTGCTCAAGCATTTCGTCGGCGCGATGGACATCGACGGGATCGGCGAGAAGCACGTGGACCTGTTCCAGCGTCTCGGCTGGGTCACGACGGCGGCCGACTTCTACCGCCTCCAGGCGTCCGCGATCGCCGAACTGGAGGGCTTCGGCGAGGTCTCCGCGGCCAAGCTGGTCGGCGCGATCGAGGACTCCAAGCAGCGCCCGTTCTCGCTCGTGTTGTTCGCGCTCGGGATCGAGGAGGTCGGGTACGTGACCGGGCGCAGCCTGGCCCAGCAGTTCCGCACCGTTGACGCGCTCCTGGCGGCGAGCGCCGAGGAGATCGAGCAGACCCCGGGTGTGGGCCCGAAGATGGCCGTGATCATCCACGCCCAGCTCGCCGACCCGCAGATGCGCGAGCTGATCGCCGACCTGTGTGCCGAGGGCCTGACGTTCGAGGAGGAGGGGCCGCCGCCCGGCGAAGGTCCGCTGGCGGGCACGACGTTCGTGCTCACGGGCACGCTCCCGACCCTGACCCGCGAGGACGCGACGCAGCGGATCCTCGCCGCTGGCGGGAAGGTCACGGGCTCGGTCTCCAGGAAAACCGACTACGTCGTCGTCGGCGAGGGCCCGGGCTCCAAGCTCGAGAAGGCGCAGCGGCTCGAGGTGCCGGTGATCGAGGAGGACGGCCTGCTGGCCCTGCTCGACGGTCAGCCGGTGTAGCGGGCCACCGCGATCGCCATCGAGTCCTGCCAGCCGTGGGCCGCGGTCGGGTCGACCCCGTTCATCAGGAACGCGAACACGAGCGTGTGCCCGTCCTTGGCGTGGCAGTAGCCGACGAGGTTGGACACGTCGCTGAGCGTCCCCGTCTTGCCCCGGCAGCGTCCGGCGGCGGTCGTCCCGATCATCCGGCCGGCCAGCGTCCCGGTCTGCCCGGCCACGGCGAGGGAGTGCACGAACGTGGCGTTGGTGGCCATCCGCGCGAGCACGGTCACGACCTGCCGCGGGCTGCTCACGTCGTTGCGTGAGAGCCCCGACCCATCCTCGAGTCGCGGATGGACGCCGAGCGTGGCCATCGTCGCGCGCACGACCGCCGACCCGGCGGCCGAGGAGCCGGCGCCGCCGAAGTGGGCGCCGAGGCCCTTGAGCAGCATTTCGGCGAAGAAGTTGTCCGACGGGCTGTTGGTGAGCGCGATCAGCGTGCCCAGCCGCGGCGAGTTGATGCTGGCCAACGCGGTCGCGCCCGACGGGGTGACGCCCGAACCCGTCTGCGTGCCGCGAGGCACCGTCACGCCCGCGGCGCGCAACGCGAACACGAGTTGCTGCGCGGCGAACACGGCCGGCTGGAGCTGCAGCGACGTGCCCTGCTCGTCGGCGAGCCCGCGGTCGTAGTCGAGCGCGCTCAGCGGGCCGCCGATGTCGTAGGCGGTCTGGAAGCCGTAGGGAGCGGTGCCGCGCAGCGAGTCGAAGTAGGACTCATCTCCGATCACCGGGCCGTGGATCGCGGTGATCCCGGACTGGCGGATCAGGTTCGAGACCAATCGCTGCATCGTCGCGCCGGTGCCGTAGGCTGAGGCGTCGAAGCTCGCCGAGCCGAAGCTCGGGTCCCCGCCACCCCGCAGGTACAGGGTGCCGGTGAAGACCCCGTCCGGCCCGAGCGTGCCGCTCCCGAGGATCTGCGTCACGAGCGTCGCATTCGGCCCCAGCTTCAGCAGCGCCGCCGAGGTCGTGTAGACCTTCTCGACCGAGGCCGAATAGCGACCGATGCCCGCGGCGACGGAGTACAGCTTCGCCCCGGTGCTCAGGTCGACGACGTAGGCCCCACTGGAGGATCCGGCGGCGTGGATGCCGGCCGACAGCGTCCGGCTCAGCCCGTGCCGCGCCGCCCGCGTATGAGCGGAAACCGGTGCGCTGGGGCCCGGGGCGACGGTCGCCGCGGCGGCCACCGGGGGCCCGGCGACCATGACGGAGACCGCGGTCAGCGCCGTGAGGAGAGCCCTCATCGCGGTTAGTAACCGCTCACAGCGGCAAAAGCTTCGGTCCGCCACATCTGCGTGGTCATACAATCGAAGATCGTATGGGCAAGGTCGTCAAGCTCGACACCTCGACCGATCGTCCGTCGGCGGGCTCGCGCGAGTCCGTCGCGCGACGGCGCCAGCAGCGCTCCCGCACGGCGCTGGTGCTCGGTGGCGGGGGGTTCACCGGCGGTGTGTATGAGATTGGCGCGCTCCGCGCGCTTGATTTGCTGTCGGTCAACCGCACGGTGAACGAGTTCGACGTGTACGTGGGGACGAGCGCGGGCGCGTTCGTCGCCTCGGCGGTGGCCAACGGCGTCACGCCCGAAGAGATGATGCGGGTGATCGTGCAGCAGGTCCCGACCCCGTTCCCGGACGCCAGCGTCAACTCGCTGCTGCGCCCGAACTACAAGGAGTTCGCGCTCAAGGGTTTGCTGCTGCCGCTGCAGATCGCACGCCTGGCCCGCACGCTCGTCCGGGACCTCGGCCAGCTGTCCGCCGTCGACATCGTCGTCGGCCTGGCCGAGGCGTTGCCCTCGGGCCTGTATTCGGGCGAGGGGATCGAGCGCTACGTGAGCACGATCCTGTCCGATCCCGACCGCACCGATGACTTCCGGCTGCTCGCCAACGAGCTGTATCTGGCCGCCACCGATCTCGACACCTGCGAGCGGATCGTGTTCGGGGCCGAGGGCTGGGACGACGTCCCGATCTCCAAGGCGGTGAGCGCATCCACGGCCCTTCCGATGCTCTACAAGCCGGTGAAGGTCAAGGACCGTGAGCTGATCGACGGCGGCGTGCTCTCGACGACCAATCTCGACATCGCGGTCGAGGCCGGCGCCAAGTTCGTCGTCGTGGTCAATCCGCTCGTGCCCTACGTGAACGACTTCGAGCGTCAGATCCCCACGATCACGGGGTCCCGGGCGCGGCGGGTGTCGGACATGGGCTTCCCCCAGATCGGCTACCAGACGTTCAAGCTGCTCGCCTATCAGCGGCTGCACGAGATGGCCCGCCGGTGGGAGGAGCGCTATCCCGGCGTCGACATCGTCCTGATCGAGCCCGAGCCCAACGACGAGCTGATGTTCCAGACCAGCATCATGAACTACACCTCGCGCGTTGACATCGCGCGGCACGGGTTCCAGTCGGTGACGCTGAAGCTGGCCCAGGACTACCCGCGCTTCAAGCGCGTGTGCGCGCGCCACGGGATCGAGATCTCGGCCACGCGCGTGCGCAAGGTCGTCAAGCACTTCGAAGCCGAGCGCGAGAAGACGCGCGCATGGCGCAAGATCCTCGAGCAGACGACCTCGACGCTGCTGCGCCAGTCAGCTCAGGACTAACCGCTCGAGCGCGCCCGAGCCCGGCACTCCTGCCGTTGGGCGGTCGTCCCGCGATGCGGCCCGGGTTACGGGCCGCAGTGGCACGGGATCAGATCCCGACCGCCTGCGGCGCGGCCCGCGCGGCCGGCATCTCGCGGAGGCTGGAGAGGAAGAGGGTCTTGTCGATCCGACCGTTGAAGATCGGGACGCCCAACTCGACACACTTGACGATCACGTCTCGGCGCTCGAGGCCGGATTCGCGTGCCAGCTCGGTGGGCGTCAGGTGATTGGCCATTGGTGCTTCCTCCTTGGGGGGTTCACTACATGGCTACAAGTATGCCGTTTCTCGCGGACGGGCTCAACGGAAATTGGCCGTTCAGGCCGCTCAGGGGCGGTTTCTTGCGCAACGAGCGGTCGTTGCGTCGCGCTCGGCACCCGATCAGACCGGATTTGGGATGTCGACGAACACGTGTTCGACGCCGAATCGCTCCGCGACGAGCTCGCCCAGCCGCCTGATTCCGAATGTCTCCGTCGCGTAATGGCCGGCCGCGATGAAGTGGATTCCACTCTCGCGCGCGTCGGCCATCACGTGCTCGCGCGGCTCGCCGGTGATGAAGGCGTCGAGGCCCGCGGTGACCGCATCGGGCAGGCTGTCGGCGCCGGCGCCCGAGATGATCCCGACGCTCCGGACGGGGTCGCGGCCGTCGCCGAGCAGCAGCGGCTCGCGGGCGGTCAGCGAACTGACACGGCCGATCAGCTCGCCGATCGGCACGCCGGGCTCGGCGAAGCGCCCGGCAACGCCGATCGGGCGGCCGCGGTGGACCCCGAACGGCGCCGTCTCGACGCACCCGAGGCGGTGGGCGATCAGCGCGCTGTTGCCGTGCTCGAGGTGGGCGTCGAGCGGCAGGTGGTAGGCGGCACTGTCAGCCCTGCCGGCGCCATGCCCGCCTACAAGGCCTCGACGACTCGTTCTTCCAGACGCCCCTGTCCCGGAAGATCGCCGCTCTCTTCCCGCTGCCCTTCCTGCCCGGCCGCGGATCTCGCGGCAGCTCCAAGGCCGCCGCGGGCCAGCCCGCGCGTCATTCGCTCGGGTTCGTGCGCTCGGCCGAGACGCTGGCGCGGATCGGCGACCCAGGCGCGCCGGCCCTCGGATTCAGGCGGGTGGCCGCGGCGGTTGCCGCGCTGGCGATCGCCGGCGCCGGAGGCGGACTGGTCAGCGTTGGCCTCGGCCAGGCGCCCAAGGCGCCGCTCCTCGCCCGCTCGGCAGCACACTCGAGCTCCACCCACAGCACCGCCTCCGCCCCACCGCTCGGGCGGGGCCGCGGGTGGGACGAGCGCGCACCTCACAGGCTCCGGCCCGGGCACCCGCTCCTCGACCGGCGGCAGTCAGCCCGCCGTCGGAGCGGGCTCGGCCATCGCCGGCGGGCGCGCCGCGGGCTCGTCGGGCAGCGGCCCCACCCAATCTGCAGGATCCACCCCCGTCGGCCAGGCCTCGGCGTCCCGAGGCGCCGGTTCAGGCTTACAGGGCGCCCTGGGCTCTGAGGGGCTTGCCAAGCGGGTCGGCGGGGTGTCGTCCTCGACGGTCCACACGGCTGCCGGCGCCCTCCCCAAGCTGAACCTCCCGCTGCCGAAGGTGCCGCCGGTGCAGCTGCCGAAGGTGCAGCTGCCGAAGGTGCCGAGCTTGCCGAAGCTGCCGGTAGTTGGTTCACTCCCTCCGGTGTCGGTCCCCAAGCTCCCGCAGATACCGGCGGTGCACCTTCCTCCCACCCCGAAGCTGCCCCTGCCTGGCACGCAGTCGCTCGTGCCTACGCTGACGAAGCTGCCGACCCAAGTGACCAGCTCACTTCCGCTCGTCGGCAATTCGCGCAGCAGCGGTTGACCGTCTCCGAGGGCAGCCCAGAGCCCCCGGGCGGCCGGGATGAGCCACTGCTCGAGTGGCTGATGGACACTCACCTGTATTCGATCGGGGCGTACTTCTGCGACCAGCACCCCGACCTCGTCGAGGACGTGATCGCGGAGAGCGAGCTAATCGAGGGGCGCGGACTCGCCCGCCACGCGGCGGACGAGCACACCAGCCTGGAAGCGGCCTTTCAAACCCTGATCACCGGTCTGGCCATCCGCTACTTCAAAGCCGTCACAGGCTGACACGTGGGATACTGGGCCCATCGGGGCGTGGCGCAGCCTGGTAGCGCGCACCGTTCGGGTCGGTGAGGTCCCCGGTTCAAATCCGGGCGCCCCGATTTCAAGAAAGCCCTGCTAATGCGGGGCTTTCTGCGTCTCAGCCGAAGTCGCGCTCGGCCGTCGCGGACCGCCCGACTCTCGGACGGTCTCCGGATGTGTGCAACTACCAGGGCCCGATTGCGCCAGGGAAAGGCGGGCTATAGCAGGGCATTCTCGGTCGGTCGGGCGGCGGGTCACCCCCAATCGGAGAGGAGAGCCGCATTTGTCTGGACACTCTGCAGCCCGACCGCCCCGGAGACGACCGCCGACTCGGCGGTGCGCCGATGGCGACGGTCAGCATCGGGAGCGTCATGCAACGACGATCCGGCGGAGAAGTGGCCGCGTTGATGGGTGACAATCTTGGGGTGAGCACCACCGACGAGCATGAGGAAGAGATCGAGTCCCGGGACGAGGCGACGTTCGCGGTCGGGCTCGTGATCGGATTGCAGGTCACGCTCGCGCTGGTGAGTCTCGGGGGTGGTTGGAAGGTGATCGGGCTACCCGGATGGGTCTGGCTGATCCGGCCGTGCCCGAGGCGGGGCGTTGCTGGCGCTCGCCTGGTCGGCACCGCGGCATCGCCTCGAGCAGATGGGCAGGCGCCGCACGGTCGCGCTCGCATTCGTGAGCGTGATCACGGCAGCAAACGTACTTGCCCTCTCCGCCTTGGTCGCGTCGCTGCTGAGTGCGCAGGAGAAGAGCGGCGGGGAGCTGCTGCTGAAGGGCGTCACGATCTGGAGCCCGAACGTGATCACGTTCGGGCTGCTGTTCTTGGAGTTCGACCGCGGTGGGCCGATACGCCGGCAGGCGCCCGATGCGCCGCCGCGCGACTTCCAGTTCCCACAGGACGAAAACCCGGCACTCGCCGAGCCGGATTGGCACCCGCGACTGGCCGACTACGTGTACATCTCGTTCACCAACGCGATCGCGTTCAGCCGGCGGACGCGATGCCGCTGACCCGGCGTGTGAAGATGATGATGCTGGCGGAGTCCGCGATCTCAGCGACGACCGTGTTGCTGGTGGCTGCGCGGGCCGTGAACATCCTCCGCTGACTGGCACGCCGCCGCCGACCAGCCGCACGCGGAAGCGGCAGTGATGTCCGGGGTTCAACGCTGCGGCATCGCTGCCGAACTTCGTCAAAGGCGCGGTGATTGCGGTCCTCGGCACCGTTTCGTCTGCGTGCGAGCCGGCGCTGGCGGCGCCCGATGGCGGGGACGTCGTCGAGCAAGGGCTTTGGTGCGTTCTGGTGGGCGAGCGGCTAGCCGTCTACGAGGAGCGCCTGTAGCGGGCCGAGTAGCCGTTCGGAGCGGCGTGAGGTCGCCGGCAGCTCGACCAGCTTGTGCGTGATCGGTTCACCGCGGTTGCGGCGCTCGCGCTGCTCGGCGGCGATCGGGCGCCAGAGTTCGTCGATGACGGTGCTCGGGTCCCCGGCGATCTCGTCGATGTCGCGTTCGAGATGGGCGGCCCACAGTCGCAGTCGCGTGTCGCGCGCGAGCACGGGGTCGCAGGTGACGACGTTGACCTCGGTGTCGTTGAAGAAGGAGTGGGCGTTGAGGTTCGCCGAGCCGAGCGTAAGCCAGCGGTCATCGACGATCCCGACCTTCGCGTGCACGTACACGCGGTCGCTGGTTTTCCCCGACCGCGCACGGATCGTCGTGGCAAGGAATCGCCCGTGGTCGCCGTCTGCTTCAGCGAGGAGGGCGAGTTGCCCGCGGGTGTCGTCCTCTCCGGTGTTCGGCCTGCCGGGCAGCATGATCACGACGCGAAACTCGCCGGTCGGCGGTCGGCGGAGCTTGCCGGCAAGGATGTTCACGATCTCTGGCGACCACAGGAACTGGTTCTCCAGGTAGACCAGATGCTCCGCGGAGCGCAGCGCGCGTAGGTACGCCTCGATGATGCGGAAGTCGCCGCGCGGCGCGAACTCGTACAGCTTCTCGGGCAGCGTGCGTACGATCTGCAGCTCCACACCGCCGGCGCTGACCACGTCGGCCGGCGGCGCTTGGAGGCGCTCGCCGGTGACCGCTTGCCAGCGCTGAGCG
>DATMGZ010000243.1:0-10478 GCA_035555155.1 Solirubrobacteraceae bacterium
CCGGCGGCCCGCCGCTCGAGGGTGACGCCAACGACGCCGTGCTGACCGATGCGATCGAGCAGGCGATGGACGCGGCGGGCTTTCGGACCGCGCATATCGTCGGTAACTCGCTCGGCGGCTTCGTTGCCCTGCAGCTCGCGGCGCGGGGACGAGCGGAGTCGGTCGTCGCCCTGGCCCCGCGGGCGGGTGGGGCAGGGGCGATGACTCGTACAAGGAGACACTGAATTACTTCGCCGACATGCAGGTGCAGCTCCAGGCGGTCGCGCCATACGCCGAGCAGATCGCCGCCTCGCCCGAGGGCCGGCGGCGCGCCACGGAGTTCATCACCGTCACCTACGAACACATCCCCGGCGACCTGGTCGCCCACGAGATCAGCGGCGCGGCGAACTGCACGGCGGCGATGCCGCTGATCGACTACGCGATGCGCGAGGGCTACGACCTCGAGGCCGACCGGATCGACTGCCCGGTGCCGATCGTTTGGGGCACCGAGGACAAGCTGCTGCGCTACCCGTCCGCGGCCGTGCGCTTCCGCACCGACTGGCTGCCCACGGCCGACTGGATCGAGCTCGACGGCGTCGGCCACTGCCCCCAGCTCGACGTCCCGCTCGAGACGGCGCAGCTGATCCTCGGGTTTACGACGCGCTGATCAGCGATCGCTGGGAACCTCCTGGACGACCTCGAACTCGAGCAGGCTCGAGCCCTGGGCGACCGGCGCCTCCCCCCGGTCACGGGCGGCCTGCGCGTGGCCGCGGGTGAAGGACTGGCTGTCGCGCCAGCCTCGGTAGGCATCCTCGCTCTCCCACCGCGTGTAGACGAAGTAACGGGTCTCACCCCCAACCGGGCGCAGCAGCTCGAAGCCGAGGAAGCCCGGCATCTTCTCGACCTCGCTGGCCCGCCGCGCGAACCGCTCCTCGAGCTCGGCGCCGCGCTCGGGCGCCACCTCGATCGCATTGATCTTCACCACGGCCATCTCCGGCCTCCCTTGGGTCGGTCCAGCGGATCCGCAAAGCTTCCCAGAGGTTCATGCCGCGCCACACCGTCACATTGAGCGAGGCCGCAGCACGTCCCACGGCCGTGGTGGCCGTGACGACCACGTGGGCGGAGTTCCCCCGATTGTGGACGACGCTCCTCGACGAGGTCGATGCTCCCCGGCGGTGCTGTTGCGTCCACGATCCATCGCGGTCCGGATGCCAAGCTCGAGCTTGCCCCCCCGTGCGGTGCGTGAACGGTGTGCGGAGCTGGAGCTCCCCCTCGCGGGCCCCCGGTGGGAGATCTACGGTCATTGGCGAGAGGACCCCGACGAGCTCGAGACCGAGGTTCAGTACCTGCTCGCCTCGGTGTCCGCCGTGGAGCTGATCGACAGGCGTCTGGATTAGACGGCGTGCGCCTGCACATACTCAGCGATCTGCACCTCGAGCGAAGCCCCTTCTCGCCGCCCGCCGTCGACGCCGACGTGGTGATCCTGGCCGGCGACATCGCCCGCGGAACCGACGGCGTCGAGTGGGCGCGAGAGTGGGAGCACGAACGACCCGTGCTCTACCTGGCCGGCAACCACGAGTTCTACGGCCATTCGATGCCGGCGCTGATCGATCAGATGCGGTTCGCGGCTGAGGGCTCGTCGGTGCGCGTACTCGAGAACGACGAGGTGGTGATCGACGGGGTCCGCTTCCTCGGCTGCACGCTGTGGAGTGACTTCGACTTCGACGGACCCGAGCACCGCGAGATCTCGATGAAGCTGTGCGAGCGCGTTGTCAACGACTACGAGCACATCACTTTCGGCTCGACGCAGCGCCGGCTCACGCCGCGCGACACGCGGCTGATCCACCTGGCCAGCCGTCGCTGGCTGAGCGCCCGCCTGGACCGGCCACACGACGGCCCGACGGTGGTGCTCACGCACCATGCCCCGCTGATCCGAGCGCGGCCACCGCTGCCGCTGCAGCGCGCGCTCGCCGGGGCCTTCGCCAGCGACGTGACCGAACTGATGGGCGCGGAGCGGACCGGTCTGTGGATCTACGGCCACACCCACCGCGTCGCCGACCTCGAGCTGAGCGGGACCCACGTCGTCAGCAACCCGCGCGGCTATCCGCACGAGCCGGCGGACGGTTTCGATCCCGCCTGCGTGGTCGAGCTCGACGTCTGACGACCGGCGGCGCCGACCCCGGCGCCCTGGCGCCCCGGGCTCAGCCCGGCGGTGCCCCGTTCCAGTCCTGGATCGCCGCGATGATCTCCGCGGGCGAGTCCTCCTGGATGTAGTGGCCGGCGCCCTCGAGTATCACCGTGGTGTGGCCGGGGAAGACCTCCTCCCACCGTTTGCGTTCGGGCTCGCGGAACGCGACGTCCTTGGTCGGCCAGACCAGCAGCGCGGGACGGTCGCGCAGCACCCGGAGCCCACGCTCGATCTCGGCCAGAAATGGGCGACTGCGCAGGATCTCGCGCGGGAACACGTACAGCGGCCGGCGCGAGTCCGGCGTCGGGAACGGCCCCCGGTAGGCGGCCATCACGGGCTCCGACAGCTTCGTTCGCCGCACGCCACCGGGCAGGATCTTCTCCACGAAGACGTTGCGCTGCATGATCAGGTGCTCACCCAGCCGACTGCCCAGGATGCGGGAGAAGGCCTGCGTGCCCGGATCGGTTTTCGGCCACGCCCACGTGTTGCCGATCACGAACGCGGCGAAGCGCTCCGGGTGGCGGGTCGCGGCCGCGAATCCGATCGGCCCTCCCCAATCCTGCACCATCATCGTGACGTTCCTGAGGTCGAGCTCGAGGATAAAGCGCTCCAGCACCTGCGCGTGCTCGGCGGGGAGGTAGCCGTATCCGCTCGGCGCGCTCGAGAGCCCGAAACCCGGATAGTCGAGCGCGATGCAGCGGAATCGGTCGCGCAGGACCGGGATGATCTCCCGGTACAGAAACGACCACGTCGGGTTGCCGTGCACCAGCAGCAGCGGGGGCCCCGCTCCCTCGTCGACGTAGTGCACCCGCGCGCCGGCGATCTCGGCGTAGTGGCTCGCGAACGGGTACAGGTCCTGGCTGAGCCACGACGGCAATGGCTCGGCGCCGGCGTGTGCGTTCATGCCGGCGACTCCCCGCCGCGCGCCGGCGCAAGCAGGACGAAGACCGCTCCCAGGTCGGTCTCAGGGCTCATCTGACCAGCTCCGGTTCGCGAATCAGGCTCGGCGCCACCATGGAGGGCTCACGCTAGCGCTCGCACGACGCCAGGTCGAGGCCGGGTTTGCACGCGCCGTCCACCGCAAACCGATAGAAGAGAGGCCCCAACGCGGACTTTGGAGGTTGCGCCGATGCTCGAGTACCAGGTGGCCCACAGCTATGAGACGGTGACCCTGTTGCGCGCCGGCGCGGCGGCACGGATCGAGCTGAACCGACCGGAGACGATGAACGCCTGGAACAAGCGGTTCGGGCATGACCTGCTCGATGCCGTCCGCAGCGTGTCCGCGGACGCCGCCGTCCGCGCGGTCGAGATCGGCGGCGCGGGCCGAGGCTTCTCCTCCGGAGCCGACCTTCGTGCCGGCTTCGATCCCACGCCCGCGGGCCATCCCGACGTGCAGACCGTCCTGCACGAGATCTACCACCCGATCATCCTCGGCCTGCGGGAGATGCCGAAGCCGGTGCTCGCCGCGGTCAACGGGCCCGCGGTGGGGATCGGATGCTCGCTGGCCCTGGCCTCCGACCTGATCGTCGCCGCCCGGAGCGCCTACTTCCTGCTCGCCTTCGTGAACATCGGCCTCGTGCCCGACGGTGGCTCGTCGGTCTTCGTCCCGGCCCGCGCCGGCATCGCCCGGGCGATGGAGATGGCGATGCTCGGCGAACGCGTGCCCGCAGAGCGCGCCCTCGAGTGGGGCCTGATCAATCGCGTGGTCGACGACGAGGAGCTCGCCGCGGCGACGAGCACGCTGATGGAGTTCCTGGCCGCCGGGCCGACGCGTTCCTACGCCGGCACCAAGCGCCAGCTCAACGCCCGCGTCTACGCCGGGATCGAGGCGCAGCTCGAGCTCGAGGCGGAGATTCAGCAGGAGCAGGCCGCCACGGCCGACTTCATGGAGGGCGTGAAGGCCTTCGCCGAGAAGCGGCCGGCCCGGTTCGAGGGGCGGTAACGCCGGCACAAGGGCGGTGGCGCCGCGGCAAGGGGCGGTGGCGCCGCGGGCGCTTATCTCGACAAGCCACCGTTGCGATCCGCTCCTCGGCCACCTAAGCGCCTCCGAGGCGCTTACCCGCGCAAAGTCGTCTGCTAACAGGGACTTTGTCGACTTAAGCACCTTCGGAATATGGTGCGTCAGCCTGGCCACGGGCACGTGGGGGCCGGCCAGCTGACGCACTGGATTCCTGAGGTGCTTATGTCCCCACACCACCCGCTCCGAAGGCGTCCTTGGGTAGATGAGCGCGAGATACACGCTCATCTGCCCAAGGTTCCATGCCCGCGGCAATTCGGGCAGATAGCACGGCCGCCTCTCCCGCCACCGCCCGCCAGATCCACCGGTCCCCAGACGCCGTTGGGAGCTCGACCGCCCGGCGTCACACGGACCCGGCGCCTACCGACGTGCGGCGCCGTCGATGACCCCGGCGAGACGGCGCCCGAGCGCGGGGGCGTAGCGCGACAGGTACCAGAGCGCCCACGACTCGGCGGTGACGGGCATCACCGCCCGGTTGTGCTGCACCGCGTGGAGGATCCGCCGCGCGACCCGATCGGGACCGTAGTTGCGGCGCTGGTAGAGCGCGATCACGCGCTCGCGCTGGGCCACCGCCTCGCCGCGCAGGCGGCTGTTGCGGGTGATCGGTGTGTTGATCAGCCCCGGGCAGACCGCCGTCACGTCGATCCCGAGCGGGCGCAGCTCGACCCGGATCGCCTCGGACAGCCCGAGCACGGCGAATTTGGTCGCCGAGTAGGCGACGAGCGAGGGATTGGCGAAGTAACCCGCCGCCGACGAGAGGTTGACCACGTGCCCGCGGCCGCGCTCGACCATCGCCGGCAGGAACAGGTTGCATCCGTGGACGACGCCCATCACGTTGATCGGCACGATCCAGTCCCAGTCCTCCAGCGGCGTCTCCAGGAAGCTCGCTCCGAGGCCGACGCCGGCGTTGTTGACGAGCAGGTCGACAGCGCCGGCGTGCTCGTGGACGAGGGCGGAGAAGGCCTGCATCTGGGCGCGGTCGGAGACGTCGACGGCGCGGGCGACCACGTCGCGGCCGAGCCGGCGCGCCTCGGCCTCCGTGGCGGCGAGGCCGGTCTCGTCGACGTCGCAGATCGCCAGGTTGGCGCCGCGTCGGGCGCACAGGAGCGCCGTCTCACGCCCGATTCCGCTGCCGGCGCCGGTCACCAGCGCCAGCATGCCGTCCATCCGCCCGACTTCCATCGCGCGACCCTATCGGGCGGGGACGTCGAGCGCGCAGAATCGCCGTAGTCTGCCCCGATCGCTCCAGGCAACGTGCGGTTGAGAGCCAGGCCGGCGCTGTCTGTGGTCCCCGCCGGAACGGTGCAACCACTAGGGTTGGGGCCTCGCATGTCCTACGCACTGCCAGCCGACGTCGACGCCCGCCCGATCGCCATCGTCGGCGCCGGCACGCTCGGCCAGCGCATCGCCACGGTCTTCGTGGCCGGCGGCAGCGACGTGCGGATCTTCGACGTCTCCGAAGCCCAGCGCGAGGCCGCCAGCGACTACGTCAGCCGGAATGCGGCCGCGGTGAAGCAGGCGCTCGGCCTCGAGTCCGAGCACGCGGGCCGGGTGGAGGTCTGCGCCGAGGAGGCGACAACGCTTCGCGGCGCCTGGATGGTGATCGAGGCCGTGCCGGAGCGGCTCGAGCTCAAGCAGGCCGTCTTTGCCGAGCTCGACCGACTGGCCGACGCTGACGCGATCCTGGCCAGCAACTCCTCCTCACTGGCGACCAGCCGCATGATCGATCAGGTCCGGCACCCCGAGCGGGTTCTGAACACCCACTACTACCAGCCCCCACAGCTCAACATGGTCGAGTTGATGTCGTGCGGCTTCACCGACGAGGGCATCATCGACGGGCTGATGAGCAAGTTCCCGGCCTACGGGCTGGTGCCGTTCCACGTCCGGCGCGAGAGCGACGGGTTCATCTTCAACCGCATCTGGGCCGCGATCAAGCGCGAATGCCTGATGGTGGTGGAAGAGGGCGTGACCGAGCCCGAGGACGTGGACGCGCTGTGGAGCATCTTCGTGCGCGCCGGCATCCCCCCGTTCGAGCTGATGGACCGCGTCGGACTCGATGTCGTGCTCAACATCGAGGAGCACTACGCGACCCTGCGGCCGGGCCTGCCCGAGGGGCCTCGCCGACTGCTGCAGGACTACATCGAGCAGGGTCGGCTCGGCGTCAAGAGCGGCCGCGGGTTCTACGAGCACCCGCCCGCCTGAGACCGAGCCCGCTACCTCCGCATCCGGTCGTAGTTGATCCGTAGCAGCGCGATCACGTCCTCGACGTCGGCCTGGCTCGAGATCCGGCGGGCCGCCGGTCCCTCCCGATCGGGGAACACGGGGTGGTAGCCGATCCGGCCCTCGCGGAACAACTCCGCCCATACGGGCTTCGGGAACGAGAAGTGCGCGGCGTGATCTCCGTGCAGGTGACCGATCTCCCGCCGCCCGAGCCGGAACGCGAACTCCCCGCGCCGACCCGGACCCGCTTCGATGCCGGGCCAGGACGTCACCTCGGCCGTGATCTGCACGCTGGCTGTCTGCGACATGATCTGGGACGTCAGGACTCCTCGTGTTCGTTGGTGCATCGCACCATGTTCCACCTCGCCGCGCCCGGTCACCAGAGGCAATTGGTCCTAGGACCCGTTCGCCGGCGAGCTGGACTCACGGGCGCCCCTCGACGCAGTGCAGAATGTGGGCGTGGAACACACGCACGCGCTCGGAGCCGCGCCCGTCTCACCGTCCGTCGGCAGCGAGCCGGCCGGGCTGAGCGAGGCCGAGGCGCAGCGGCGCCTGGCCGCCGCAGGGCGCCCGGAGCGCCAGAGCACGAGCCGGTCCTACGCGAGCATCGTGCGCGCGAACGTGCTCACGGTGTTCAACGCGATCCTGGCCGGATTCGGCGCCGTGACGCTGGTCTTCGGCGACCCGCGCGACGCGCTGTTCCTCGGCATCATCATCGCCAACGCGGCGATCGGAATCACCCAGGAGGTGCGGGCAAAGCACGCTCTGGATCGGCTCTCCCTGCTGGTCGCGCCGCACGCCCGGGTCAAGCGCGACGGCGCGGTGAGACAGCTCGCGGTGGATGAGGTGGTCCTCGGCGACCTGGTCGTGCTCGAGCCCGGCGACCAGGTGATCGCCGACGGGCGCCTGCTCGACGCCCGCGACCTGCGACTCGACGAGTCGATCCTGACCGGGGAGTCCGAGCCCGCCGCGCGCGCGGTCGGAGAGGAGGTGCGGTCGGGCGCATTCGTCGTCGAAGGGACGGGCGGATACGAGGTCAACGCCGTCGGCGCCGAGAGCTTCGCCGCCCGCCTGACCGGCGAGGCGCGCTCGTTTCGCCACCCGCGCTCGCCGCTCGAGCAGGCCGTCAACCGCCTGCTCTACGCGCTGGTCGGGCTGGTGATCGGGCTCGGGGCCGTGCTCGGCTTCTCGCTCTATCACCGCCACGTGCCCGTCCACACGGCCGTGGCCACCTCGGCCGCCGGCGTCGTCAGCATGATCCCGGAGGGTCTCGTGCTGCTCGTCGGCCTGACCTACGCCGCCGCGGCGGTCCGGATGTCGCGACGGGGCGTGCTGGCCCAGCAGTTGAACGCGATCGAGTCGTTGGCCTCGGTCGACACGATCTGCGTCGACAAGACGGGCACGCTGACCGAGGCCTCGTTGCGGGTGGTCGAGGTCGTGCCGGCCGAGGGATCGAGCGAGGAGCAGGTCAGCGCCGCGCTCGCCGACGTCGCCGCCAACGCCTCGGCGCGCAACATCACGCTGCAGGCGATCGGCGAGGCATTCGCGGCCGAGCCGAGACCCACGGTGGGCGAGGTTCCCTTCTCGAGCCGGCGCCGCTGGAGCGCGGTCGCGTTCCCAGAGAGCAGCCTCTATCTCGGGGCGCCCGGACGCGTGCCGCTCGGCGGGCTGGCGTCGATCGCCGAGCTGCGCCAGCGCGAGGGCCGACGCGTCCTGGCCTTGGCCGCCGCACCGGGGCCGCTGCCCGAGGCGCCCGAGGACCAGCCGCCGGCCGGTCTGGAGCCGCTCGGGCTCGTGGTGCTCGCCGAGGAGCTGCGGCCCAACGTGAAGGCGACGATCGCCTTCCTGCGCGAACAGGGGGTCGAGGTCATGGTGCTTTCCGGTGATGCGCCCCAGACGGTGGCCGCGATCGCGCGCGATGTCGGGATCCCCGTGGCGGGGGTGCACGAGGGCAGCGAGATTCCCGAGGATCCACTCCAGCGCCGGGCGTTCGCGCTCCAGGCGACCATCGTGGGCCGCATCTCGCCGCAGGGCAAGCAGGAGATCGTGCAGGCCCTGACCGAGGAGGGTCGCTACGTGGCGATGGTCGGCGACGGCGTCAACGATGTCCCGGCCCTGAAGAGCTCCCGGTTGGCAATCGCCCAGGGGAGCGGCACGCAGATGGCCCGCAGCGTGTCCGATCTCGTGCTCATCTCGGGCGATTTCGGCAGCGTTCCCGCACTCGTGGCCGAGGGACGCCGGGCCCTGCGCAACCTCGGGCGCGTCACCAAGCTCTACGTGACCAAATCGGCCTTCGCCGCCTTCCTGATCCTGACGATCGGCACGAGCTCGGACGCCTACCCGCTGCTGCCCCGGCATCTGACGCTGGCGGCAAGCCTGACGATCGGGATTCCGACCTTCTTCCTGGCGCTGGCCCCGAGCACCGGCCCGTGGCGGCCGGAGCGGTTCGTACGCGGCGTGGCCCGCTTCGCCGTTCCAGCCGGCGCGCTGCTCGGCGCCGGCGTGGTGGCCGGCTACCTCTTCGCGGTACACGACCTCGACCTCTCGATCACCGACTCCCGCACCGTGGCCGTCACGATCCTGGTCGCCTGCGGCCTGTACCTGGTGCTGGCGCTCGAGGACGAGGGCTCGCGGCGGCGCTCGACGCTGGTCGGCGTGATGTGCCTGGCGCTCGGCGGCCTGTTCGTCGCGGCGGTGCTGCTGCCCGCCTCGCGGAGGTTCTTCCAGCTCAATGCGCTCGATCCCGGGATGATCGTGACCGCCCTGCTGGCGAGCGCGATCTCGATCGCCGCGCTCGCGCTGTCGGGGTACACCGTCGGCCTGGGACCACCGCGGGCCGACGGCGACGCCGGCGACGCCGGCGACGGCCGGGCCGGGGCCGCCGACCCGCCCGGAGACGTGCCCGCCGATAGGTCCTGAGGCTCAGACGCCCGTCAGCGCGGTGACGTCACCGGCGGCGACGGCGGCGGCCAGCCGCTCATGGTCGCGCTCGTTCTGATCGGCGTACGCGGCCGAGAAGCGGGCGATCGCCTCGTCGAAGGCAGATCCGGCGCCGAGGTACGCAGCGATCGCGAGCCGATCGCCCGAGCGCGCGTGCGCGCGGGCCAGCGACCAACCGCAGGCCCGCGTGTAGGCGTGCAGGCCCGACATGCTCATCGTCGAGAGGTCGATCGACGCCTTCCAATCCCACAGCTGCCGAACATAGAAGTCGTGCTCGGAGCCGTCGAGGCCGACGCTCCGCTGCCAGCCGAGGAAGATGTCGCTGGCCGCGTGCGAGATGCGCTGGCCCCGGACGACGCGCTCGCCGTGGTTCGCGAACTCGCTGGCGCCGAGGTAGGGCTCAAGCACCGATGCCTGCGCCTCCTTGGCCTGCAGCATGAGCGGATCCTTGCCACCCCGGCCGACGAACAGGAACACCCACGCCCGGGTGCCGACGCTGCCCACGCCGACGACCTTGCGCGCCATGTCGACGAAGCGGTAGGTCTCGAACAGGAAACGCCGGTCCTCGCCGAGGCTGGTGTCGTACTCGGCGATCAGCTCCCGGACGTAGTCGCCCTCGTCGGTGACGTGGTCCGGGAGCGACAGGTCCCGGACCGGGACCAGGAGCGGCGGGACGCTGCGAAAGCGCAGCTCGCCGTCGACGCGCTCGGTCAGCTTCGTCACGGCACGGAGGCTCGTCTTGCGTCGCCCCTTGGCAAACGGCTTGGCGAACAGAATCCGGCCCTTCTTGCCCAGCCGGCCGCCGAAGCGGTCGACCAGCTCGCTGGCCGTGAGACGGTCGTACCAGACGTCGAGGTGGCTCTCGTCGGCGAAGCCGCGCATCCCCTCGCGGTACTCGCGCACGCACTCTCGCACCAGCCACTTCCGCCGCTCGGTCGGCAGGCCCACGTCGCGGCCGGCGATCTCGACGCTGGCCGCCATCCGCTTGACGTCCCACTCCCAGGCTCCGGGCAGCGTCTCGTCGAAATCGTTGGGACCGAACACCATCCGGCGGTCGGGCGCGGCGAAGCCGCCGAAGTTCGAGATGTGCGCATCGCCGCAGGCCTGCACGACGATGCCGGTGTCGGGCGTCAC
>DATMGZ010000244.1:0-5976 GCA_035555155.1 Solirubrobacteraceae bacterium
GACGTCGACGGGCGCCGAGGGGATCGCCGGCACCGCCGTGAACAACCCCCGGGCGAACGCGCGCAGCGGCCAGTAGAGGACGTTGAACGCCGCCGTCCAGCCACTGCGACGGTCGCCGACCACGATGCTCGGCCGCATCACCGAGTACGGCAGTCCGTCCTGCGCGCGGACGAGCTGCTCGGACTCGAACTTCGATTGTTCGTAGGAGTTGTGGAAGCTCTGCCCCACGTCGAGGTCGCGCTCATTGAAGCTGCCGGCGTGTGTCCCGGCCACGTACGCGGTCGACACCTGCGCGTAGCGGTGCAGGCCGCCGTGTGTGGAGGCCATCTCGGCCAGCTCCAGCATCTGGCGAGTGCCCCCGACGTTGACCGCACGGGCCTCCTCGAGCGGGAGCGTGAACGACACCGACGCCGCGGAATGGATGATCGTGGAAATGCGGCGAGCGAGCGTCGCGCGCCGTGCCGCGGAGATCCCGAGACCCGGCGCGAGCAGATCGGCGGGAACGGCATCGACGCGTTTGGCGTAGCGACGGCCGCGCACGCCGAACAGGTTGTTGAGCACCGAGTCCAGCCGGGCCCGCGCCGCCTGCTCGTCGGCGGCCCGGATCAGGGTCACGACCCGGCGGTCGCTGCGCTCGAGGTAGCGCGCCAGAACCTCCATGCCGACGAATCCGGTGACGCCGGTCAGCAGCACGGCGTCGCCGGTCTCGCGGCTCGCGGCCCGGGGCGTCACGTCGTCTCCTGCAGCGAGCGCAGGGCCCAGGCCAGGCGGCCGCGCGTCTCGGAGGACGTGATCAGCTCATCGACGTGACCGCTGCGCGCCGCCACCTGGGGTCGAAGCTGGGCGTGGGCGTACTCGGCCGCGAGCCTCCCGGTCGCCTCGTCGCGGTCGGGCGCCGCGTCGAGCTCCCGACGGTGGATGATCCCCACCGCGAGCTTGGCCCCCATCACGCCGATCTCCGACTGGGGCCAGGCGAACACGTAGTCGGCGCCGAGATCCTTCGAGTTCATGGTGATGAAGGCGCCGCCGAACGCCTTGCGCATGATCACCGTCACGCGCGGTACCGTCGCGTGCGCGAAGGCGTGCAGGAGCGAGGCGCCGAAGCGGATCACACCGGCGGATTCCTGGCGTGTGCCCGGCATGAAGCCCGGGGTGTCCACGAGCACGACGAGCGGGATCCCGAACGCGTTGCAGCGGTCGACGAAGCGGGCGCCCTTCTGAGAGCTGTCGGCGTCGAGGACGCCGCCGAGGTAGCGCGGCTGGTTGGCGATCACGCCCACCACCCGGCCGTCGATCCGGGCCAAGGCAGTGACCAGGTTCCGCGCCCAGCCGGCGGCGACCTCGAGCATCTCGCCGGCGTCGGCCAGACACCGGATCACGTCGCGCACGTCGTACACGCGGCGAGCCTCGGACGGGACGTAGGCGCCTGGATCACGCCCGCCCGCCGGACGCGCCTGCCGATCCGGGACCGGCGCCCCGCGACGACTGGGGAGATAGCCGAGCAGCTCGCGCGCGAGCCGGGCGGCGTCGACGTCGCCCGGGGAGACGAAATGGCACACGCCGTTGCGCTGGTGCACGCGCGGGCCGCCGAGCAGCGCCGGGGTGGTCTCCTCACCGAGCGCCTCGCGCACGACGCCGGGGCCGGTCAGGAACATGCTCGAGCTCTCGGTCATCACGACCCAGTCGGTCAGCGCGGGCGAGTAGGCGCCGCCGCCGGCCGAGACGCCGGTGATGATGGCCACCTGTGGGACACGCCCGGACAGGGCGACCGTGTGGCGGAAGATGCGGCCGTAGCCACCCAGCGCCGCCGGGCCCTCCTGCATCCGCGCACCGCCGGAGGACACGAATCCGACCACCGGCGCACCGGCGCGGCCGGCGAGCTCGAGCACGCGCACGATCGTCTCGGCGTGCGCCTCGCCGAGCGATCCGCCGGCGTAGCTGGCGTCCTGGGCGTAGCAGAACACGGGCCGTCCGTCGACGAGCCCGGCGCCGCCGAGCACGCCGTCGCCCTCCCGTGCCCGATCCCCCATGTGCAGCGATGTCACGCCGGAGCGGATCAGCTGCAGGGAACCGTGGTCGCACAGGGTCTCCATGCGCTCGAGCGGCGTCAGGTCGACGTCGTTACTGCGGGGTGCGAGAGCAAGGCTCATGCCAGCCCCCACTCGAGCACGACTGCGCCCCACGTGAAGCCGGCGCCAAAGGCGCCGATCAGGACCCGGTCGCCGGCGCGGAGCCCCGCGTCGCGCTCAGCGAAGGCGAGCGCGAGCGGCAGGGTCGCCGCGGAGGTGTTGCCGTGATCGGCGATGCAGTCGATCACCCGCTCGGCCGGCAGCCCCAGGCGCTCGCCGACGGCGCGGAGGATCCGCCCGTTGGCCTGGTGGTAGACGAAGTGATCGATTTCGGCCAGGTCGACGCCCGCGGACGCGGCCGCCATCACGGTGCCCTCGGCCAGCCGGTCGACCGCCTCGCGGAAGGTCTCGTGGCCGCGCATCCGGATCAGCGCGTCGCCCCGCTCGACGTAGATGTAGTCGGCCCCGGTGCCGTCGGAGCCGAGCACGATCGGCCCGATTCGGCTCGGCTCATCGATCGCGCTCAGGACCGCGGCACCCGCGCCGTCGGCGAACACCGCCGCGGTGGAGCGATCGTCGGGGTCGGTGATGCGCGACATGAAGTCCGCCCCGATCACAACGACACAGCGGGCGCGCCCTGACTCGATCTGGGCGCATCCGGTCGCCAGCCCGGACAGGAAGCCCGTGCACGCCGCGCCGATGTCGAACGCGCCGGCACGATCGGCGCCGAGGGCGTGCGCGACGAGCGGCGCCGTGTTCGGCAGCATCTCGTCGGAGGTCGTGGTGGCCACCAGGACCAGGTCGACGTCGGCGGGATCGATCTCGGCGCGCGCCAGCGCATCCCGAGCCGCCAGCGTCGCGTGGTCGTCGAGCCGCTCCCACACCCCCGCCACGCGCCGGGTGCGAATACCGGTGCGGCGCTCGATCCAGTCATCGCTGACGCCGAGCCGCGAGCCGATGTCGGCGTTGTGGACGACGTTCTCGGGCAGGCTGATCCCGATCGCGGCAATCGCCGCGCCGCGGGTGCCGGGCGCGATCCCGAGGTCGAAAGAGGGGGCGGTGTCCGGTCGAATCGTCGTGGCCACGATGTTCACCGTCAAGCACGGCGGAGCGACGCACCAGGGGCGCGGGTCAGATCACAGACATCCGGGGGGTGGTGGCACGAGCGCGATCGCGTCTACTCCTCACCCGGCAGCGCCAGCGCCAGCGCCAGCTCGAAGCGAGCGTCGGGATCGTCGAGCGCGTCGCCGAACAGCTCGCGCAGGCGGGCGATCCGGTAGCGGACGGTCTGCGGGTGGACGACGAGGTCGGTGGCGGTCTCCCGAATACTGCCCTGGCGCCGGAGCCAGACCGCGAGCGTGGTCCGCAGGCGCGCCTGCTGGGCCCGGGTGAGGTCGCGCAGCGGCGCAAGGCGGCGCTCGGCGAGATCGTGGAGCGCCGGCCGATCGGAATGGACGACGAGCGCGGCCAGGTGCTCGTCGCTGTCGACGAGCCCCGCGGAGGGGATCGTCCCGTCCGCTTGCAGGGCCGCGCAGCGCACGGCCCGATCGAGGCTCGCGTGGGCCCGCTCGAGCGACACCACCGGCCCGAGGGCGGCGGCGCGCGATCCGAGCGATCGTGCGATCCGCGCCCGGCGGCCGGGGGCGTCGGGATCGGGCACCAGCGCCACCACTCGGTCCTCGATCCGGGCCGCGATGGCGCGGTCGCCGATGATGGCCGCCAGCCGGCCGGGACTGCGGTGTGAGCATACGAGCACGGCCAGTCGCCCGGGCAGCGGCCAGTCGGCCGCCGCGGCGAGCCGCTCGAGCTCCTCACGCGAGGCGGCAGGAGCGACCACGGCGGCGATCAGCAGTCGGTGGATGCGTTCGCGCTCGCCCGCGTCGGCCGCCTGCTCACGCGCGTACCCCTCGACCGACTCGGCCGAGAGCTCGTCGATGTAGGCGAAGATGGCCTCGGCGAGGAGCGCCTGCGTCGGGCCGTCGACCCCCGCTTCACGCGCGACCGCGGCCATCCGGCGCCAGGCGATCCGCGCGCCGATGCGGTAGGCGTTCTGGAGCGCGTCGAGCGTGCGCCCCGAGCGCAGCTCGCCCCGACCGAGCGCCAGGTAGACCTCGCGACCCGGGCGCACCGGCGGCGCCGGCCGGCCCACCTGATCCAGGAACTGCAGCAGGGCCTGCTCGATCGCGGCGTGGACGCCGCGCCCGAACTCGCCGCGCATCGGCCGCCGGTAGGCGGGAATCGAGGCCCCGATCGTGCGAATGATCTCCTCGGCGATCGGAGCCAGCTCGCCCTCGAGCAGCGTCCCGAGCTCACGCGGGAGGGCCTGCCAGGGGCGCTCCAGTTGGATTTCGTGTGCCACAGTGATAATTCTGACGGCTTCTTGCGCGGATGGTGGCAAGAAACTTGTGCTCGCTGACCTTACTCTGCTCTGATATGACAAGAACCGAACGCAACGTCAACATCGCCGGTGTCCTGATCCCGTTCCTGGCCGTGATCGTGGCCGGATTCCTGGCCTGGGGTCACGCCCTGCATGCCTGGGATCTCGTGATCTTCGCCGTCTGCTACCTGATCACCGGACTCGGGATCACAGTCGGCTTTCACCGCCTGCTCACCCATCGCGCCTTTGAGACCTACCGGCCGATCCGCTACGGACTCGCGATCGCGGGCTCGGCTGCGGTCGAGGGCCCGGTGCTCGACTGGGTCGCCGATCACCGAAAGCACCACACCTTCCCCGATCAGGAGGGCGACCCGCATTCTCCGCACGTCGGCCGGGGCGCCGGCCTCCGCGGAATGATCACGGGACTGTGGCACGCGCACGTCGGCTGGCTCTGGGAGACCAACGGACAGGCCGAGAAGCGTCGCTACTGCCCAGACCTGCTCGAGGATCCGACGATGCGGGCGATCCACCGCCGCTTTCCGCTGATCGCTTTCGCGACCTTGGCGGTCCCGTTCGCGGCCGGCTGGGCCTGGGGCGGCTCGCTCGCGACCGGGCTCGAGGCGCTCGTATGGGCGGGACTCGTGCGGATCTTCCTGGTCCACCACGTCACCTGGTCGATCAACTCCATCTGCCACTTCTTCGGGCGCCGGCGATTCGAGACCGACGATCTGTCGACCAACGTGTTCTGGCTCGCGCTGCCCTCGCTCGGCGAGGCGTGGCACCACAACCACCACGCGTTCCCCCGGTCTGCCTTTCACGGCCTGCGCTGGTACGAGCTCGACCCCTCGGGCTGGTTGATCCTCGCGATGCAGCGGGTCGGCCTGGCCTGGGATGTCGTGCGGGTCAATCCCGAGCGCGAACAGGCCAGGCTCGCGCCTACTCCGGGCTGACGCCGGCCCGCAACCCGAGCAGCCCCGCCGCGGTGTTGGTCGCGTCGACCATCTCGTCGAGTTGGACCAGGAGCAGCAGATCGGGCGCGCCGGCGCCGTCGCCGTTGCCCGACGCGAGCTGCGCGTAGAGCTCCCGCAGCGGTGGCACGGCCTGGATCAGCCGTCGCAGCGAGGTCAGGAAGCCGTTGCTCTGGTGGGCATCGATCCTCCGGGGCGCTGGTTCGGTCAGCGACCGTGCGACGGTGGCGGCGGCGTTCGTCCAGGCCAGGCGCGCGCGACGGCCGAGCCGGCGCAGATCCTCCTCCGGCGCGGGCGCCCCGTCGACCAGCGAGCCCAGGACGGCGTGGACGTACGGACGCTGTGCCTCGGCCAGGTCGGCGAGCGCCTGGCGGGCCGGCCCGCGAGACCAGTCCCGCCCGCAGCGACAAGGCGCCACGATCGAACCGGGCGGCCTCGCGCACGGCCACGGCAGCCGCAGCGGAAGCGCCCTCGCCGTTCTGCGAGCGCTCACCCACCAGGCTCATGCCGGGATCGTATGACCTGGCGCGGGCCGGCCGTTACGTCGTCGCGCCGGCTCGTG
>DATMGZ010000245.1:0-10186 GCA_035555155.1 Solirubrobacteraceae bacterium
GCGACGATCGCTGCGCGGATCGCGCGCGCCGCCGCGGGCGCCGTGTGAGCACGCGGCGGCTGCTGTACATCGACGCGATCGGCGGGCTCGCCGGGGACATGCTGCTCGGCGCGCTGCTCGACGCCGGCGCGGCGTTGGACACGGTCCGCGCGGGACTCCGCGGGCTGGGCATCGACGGACTCGACCTCGCCGCCACGGCGACCGAGCGCCACGGCCTGGCCGCCGCGTCGGTGCGGGTGATCGCGGCGCCGGAGCACGGGCATCGAAGCTGGGCGGACGTGCGGGGGATCGTGGATCGCGCCGGGCTTCCCTCACGCGCGCGGGCACGTGCGCAGGAGACCTTTCGCCGACTCGCGCATGCCGAGGGCCGCGTCCATCGGCGCGCGCCCGAGGAGGTCGAGTTTCACGAGGTCGGTGCCGTCGACGCGCTGGCCGACGTGTGCGGGGTGGCGCTGGCGCTCGAGGCGCTCGAGGTCGAGCGGGTCATCTGCTCACCGCTTCCGATCGCTCGCGGTCTCGTCTCGGCGACGCACGGAGTGCTTCCGCTCCCCGCGCCGGCCACGCTCGAGCTGCTGCGCGGCGCGCCGCTGTACGGCGTCGACGGCGACGCCGAGTTGGTCACCCCGACCGGTGCCGCGCTCGCCGTCGCGCTCGCCGAGGACCGCTTCGGCGTGGTGCCGGCGCTGACGCTCGAGGCCGTCGGCTACGGCGCCGGCGACCGCGAGCTCGCCGAGCGGCCCAACCTCGTCCGGGTGCTGCTCGGGACAGCGGCCGACGGCGAGGGGCCAGACGCTCGCCGGCCCGCGGTGCTGGTCGAGTGCACGCTCGACGATCTCTCCGGCGAGCTCATCGCCGACGCCGCGGCCGCGTGCTGGGCCGCCGGGGCGCTCGATGCCTGGGTCGCCCCGGTGCAGATGAAGAAGGGCCGACCCGGCGTCGTGCTCACCGCCGTCGCGCGCCCGGACCGCGAGCGCGAGGTCGCGGAGGCGATGCTGCGCCACACGACCACGCTTGGCGTGCGCATCCTGCCGGTCCTCCGCTGGGAGCTGCAGCGCGAGCGGCACACCGTCTTGGTCGACGGCGAGCCCGTCACGGTCAAGGTCGGCCGTCTCGACCGGGAGGTCGTCAACATCGCGCCGGAGCACGATGATGTCGCGCGCGCCGCCGCCGCGCTGCGCCGTCCGGCCAAGGCCGTCTGGGCGCAGGCCTGGGCGGCGGCGGAGCGGGAGCTCAGCGGCTAGCGGCCCGCGCTCGTCCGGCGCGCTCCTGGTGTGCTCACCACCACTTCTGTTCGCGGGCGTGGTCGGTGGCTCCGGTGCGATCGAGCCCGTCGAGGGCTGTCATGTCGGAGTCGGAGAGGACGAAGTCGTAGACCGCACCGTTTTCGGCGATCCGCTCGCGATGGGTCGACTTCGGGATCACGATCGTCCCGCGCTGGAGGCACCAGCGGATCAGGACCTGGGCCGGCGTCCGTCCGACCCGCTCGGCGATGTCGGTCACGATCGGATCGGACAGGTGACGTCCGGTCCCGAGCGGGCTGTAGGCCTCGAGCGCGATCGCGCGTTCGGCGCACTCCTCGAGCAGCGCCCGCCGATACTCGAAGGGACTGAACTGGACCTGGTCGACGACCGGCGGGATGGTGGCGACCGCGCTCACCTGCTCGAGTTCCTCGACGCTGAAGTTCGAGACGCCGATCGACCGGGCGTGGCCGCGCCGATGGGCTTCCTCCATCCCCGGCCAGGCCCAGGTCGGACCCTCCTGCGGCCAGTGGACGATGTACAGGTCGAGCTGGTCGACCCCGAGCCGCCGCAGGCTCCCCTCCGCCTCGGTCGCCGCATCGCTGTGCCCGGGATAGAACTTCGTCGTGAGGAAGACCTCCTCACGGGGCACGCCGCTGTCGCGCAGCGCCCGGCCGACGCTCGCCTCGTTGCCGTAGGCCTGGGCGGTGTCGATGTGGCGGTAGCCGAGCTCGAGCGCCCACCGGACCGCGTGCTCGCACTCGGGTCCGTCCGGCACCTGCCAGACCCCCAGCGCGAGGGTCGGCATCGCCGCGCCGTCGGCCAGCATTCGCATTCTGAGGTCAGGGGTCTCCGATCCGTCTGGCACGTTGCCTCCTCGAGTTGGCCCGCGGTGTTGGTAGCGTCCGCCTGTGGCTCACCCTAACGAAGAGCTGATCGCGCGCTTCTACGCCGCCTTCGCCGAGCGGCAGGGGGAGGTGATGGCGGCGTGCTACGCGCCCGACGCGCGCTTCTCCGACCCTGTCTTCACCGACCTGATCGGGAGGGAGCCCGGAGACATGTGGCGGATGCTCACCGGGCGGGCCTCGACGCGTTCATCGCGGCACCGCCCTCCTAGACGTCTCGCCCGCCTCACACCGGGCCGTGGTGGGTCAGGTAGCCGTGCTGTTTGAGCTCGCGGATCGCCTCCTGCTGGTGCTCGGCCAGCGTGTGGAGCTCCGCGTCCATCGCCTCGATCTGCGCGTTGGCGGCGCGCTCGCGCCGCTTCACCGCGAGCAGCTGCCGGTTCTCGATGTCGTGCTGCCGAGCCACGCGCACCTCGCTCGTGACCTCGTCGCGGGCCGTGACCGAGGGCGTGTGGTTGCAGCCCAGCGCCACCGGTACGCGGATCAGGAGTCCGCTCGGATGGGCGGGCAGCGCGGGCTGGAGCGACGGGTCCCAGGCGGCGATCCGTTGGGCCAGCATGCGCCCGACCGCTCGTCCGGGCGGCCACCAGAGGCACCGGGTGGAGGGCTCCTGCGTCCCGGGAGGATTCTCGGCCCGCCACTGGTCGCGATGACCGGTCAGCAGGATCCCGGTGAGCTCCGGCGCACCCGTGGGCGCGGGCGGCTCGGTGCTCGACTCGCCGGTGATCGCGGCCACGATCGCGGCGATCGCGCTGTCGGCCTGCCGGGCGCCGAGCGCGCTGTGCTCGAGCGCCGCCGCGACGCAGCCGCCCGCCGCCCAGACTCGATCACTGCCGCAGACCTTCAGGCCGTCGTCGACCTCGATGAAGCCGTCGGCGTCCTCCGCGACCCCGGCCAGGAACGGCCCCTCGACGGTGGGCAGCGAGATCAGGCGGTCGTAATGGACCGGGGAGCCCTCACCGAGGCGCAGGCGCGCGGGATCGGTCGGGCGGCCGGTCAGCGACCCGGCCCGAGCGTCCGGCTCCTCGGGCAGGAGCACGAGATCCGTGGGACGGATGGGTTGGTCTTCCGGACGCGGCTCGTCGAGCAGCTCGACCCCGCTGATCGTCTCCACGCCGGCGGAGTCGAGCTCGCGTGACACCGCCTCCGTGGCCTCGGGCCCGAGCGCGGCGAGCGGGTGCTCCTCCGGGGTGACCAGGGCGATTCGGGCTCCGGTCCCGGACGCCGTCCACGCCAGCACCAGCGCGAGCTCGTAGGCCGGAATCGGCCAGCGCGCGCCGCGTGGCACGACCACGGCGACGCTGCGCACCCGGCCGGCGGCAACCTCCGCGATCGTGCGGTCGAGGAAGCCGGGGTCATGCCCGCGCTCCCACAGGTAGCCGCGGCTCACGGCCCGCTTCGACCGTGCGCCGAGCGCGATCAGGAGATAGTCGAATGCGTAGATGTCCCCGTCGCGCGTGAGCAGCTGGCGCTCGGGCTGGTGAACGGCATCGACGCGGTCGGCAACGCGCGAGGCGCCGGCCTCAGCGACGAGATCGGCGATCGCCAGTCCGCGTTCGCGGGCGGGACGGAACAGCGACCCCGAGTTCATCGGGCGGTAGCGGAACTCGTTATCGGGGGCGATCAGCTGCAGCTCGGCTCGGTCGCCGAGCGCCTCGCCGGCCCAGAGCAGCGCCTCGAGCCCCGCCACGCTGGCCCCGACGATGCACACGACCGGCCTGGCCATGCGCGCCGGCTCTACTCGTCCCGCGTGGCCCAGTAGGCCTCGGCTTCGGCTTCCATCGCCGCGAGGCGCGTGTAGTAGTCGGGGAACTCGTTGAGGTGGGCCCGCGCGATCTTCGCGGTCACGGTGAGGTCGTCGTCGGTGACGTTCGTGGCGAGGTCCTGGGTGCCGTGCTCGAGCTCGACGTCCATTCCGCGTCGCAGCTGTTCGACGTCGAACCGGGAGCGGGACCAGTCGATGCCGATCTGCTCGCCCGCTGCCCGCGCCTGCTCGAGTGTGAACGTCACGGTGTCCCCCATACCGCAAGGCTAGCGCGAGACCGGCGCTCCGAATCGCTCTGACGCTGGGTGCCCGTGCGGTGGGGACGGTGCGCAAGAATCGCGATCATGATCGGCGGAATCGCGACGCGGCGGGGCACAGTGGACGACGTCGACACGATCCTGGCCAACGTGCAGTCGGGTTTCGATTCCTACGGCGTCTTCGCGCCCCTGGGCTGGGTTGCGCCGGATGCGACGGCCGGCCGCGATCGTACCGTCGAGCGGCTCGCCGATCCGCGGACCTGGGCGATGCTGGCGCTATCCGGTGGGTCGCCGGTCGGCCACATCGCGTTCGTCGCCGGGCGGGAGCGCTCGGTCGGGGAGCCGCGCCGGGCCGACGCGGAGCGCGAACTGATTCCAAGGCTGTGCCACCTGTGGCAGCTGTTCGTGCTGCCCGAATGGTGGGGTCGTGGGGTGGCGCCACTGCTGCACGACGCTGCGACCGGCGTGATGCGGGCGCAGGGCTACGCGCGTGCTCGCCTGTTCACTCCGTCACTGCACGCGCGGGCGCGCCGCTTCTACGAGCGCCGCGGATGGACGGTGACCGGTGAGGAATGGAGCGAGGACCTGACGCTGATGCTCACCGAGTACCGGCTCGTGCTCGGGTGATCGGCCGCCCGGACGGTGCCCGGCTTGACGCGCACCGCGCTCGTCAGAGAGATTGTCCGGTGTGGCGCCGCGAGCCGGCGTCCTCGGCGCGGGCGGCGCGCTGAATCAGGCCCGGGACCTCGCTCTTGGAGACGGCGAAGTAGAGCGCGATCACGGCGTCGATCGCGAATGACGCCGCCGGGCTCACGAAGGCCACGGCGATCGCCACGAGGTAGATCAGGCCGCCGGCCAGCGCGCGCCGGAAGCCCGCTGGAAATGCCGTGCGCGCGGGGGCGGCGACGAGGCTTGGATGCTTGGCGAGGTACCGCCAGCTGAGGCTGAACGACACGCCCATGAGGAGCATCGTGGCCGCGTAGAGGATGGCGGCCGGGCGGGCCTGAGACCCGTGATCCGCGTAGCCGGCGGCGATCGAGGTGGGCCAGGGGATGATCGAGACGAACAGCAGGAACAGCAGCGTGCGCTCCAGGAAGCGGCGGTTGACCTCGCGCACGGCGCTCATCATGCCGTGGTGCTCGATCCACACGATGCCGATGGTCGCGAACGAGACCAGGTAGGCCACATAGGTGGGCCAATCGTGCAGCAGGTCGTGGGTCAGACGGCCCGAGTCCACCGGCCGGGGCAGGTCGAGCACGAGCAGCGTGATCGCGATCGCGAACACGCCGTCCACGAGCGCGTGCAGTCGACCCGGGCCCATCGAGCCTGGTTCCACGCCGGCGTCGTCGCTCCTCTTGCCGCGGCGGCCGGCGCGCCCGCGCCCTCAGCGCCGCCGCCTCCGGGGCAGGAGGATGTTCACCGCACCGTGCTGCCGGCGAGATCGGCCGCCATCACGCGAGCCACGGCCTCGACGCCGGCGCCGGCGGGACCGTAGGGCACGAGGCCAGCGCGGACCATCGTCGCTTCGCGCCGCCGCGCCGAGGATCGGGCCAACGGCCATGGGTCCGCTCGACGAGGCTCTCGCGCATCTCCCTCTTCATCGGCGCGTCGGGCCGGGGACTGAGCCTCGGCTGCTCGCCGCCGTCGCTTCGGACATGATCCGCACATGGACGCACGGCGATCCGACGCGCGCGATCTGGTCAAGGTTGCCGGCTTCTCGGTTGCCCTTGCCGTCTACGTCTACGTGATCGGTTGGCTCGTAACCTGGGTCCGGCTCACCGCCGCGCGGCTCCCGATCGATGCGTCGCTGCCGGTGATCGACGACAAGGTGCTCCTGGCCACCGGGCTGCGAACGGTACTGCTGATGGCGGCCGCCTTCGCCGCCATGTGCGCCGTGGCGTGGGCGACGCACGCGTGGACGTGGGACCAGCGCTCCCCGCAGTGGCACGCGGTCGTCACCTCCGGCCGCACGGCCGCGCGCGCCTCACCTCCCGCGCCGGACTCAACGCCGGCGGTGAAGCCGCCCGGCGATCCGTTCGTGCGCGTCGTAGCCGGTTTCAACGTCGGCGTTCTGGCCGCTGCGCTCGGTCTGGCCGGAGCGCGGCTGATCGAGCCGCTGATCGACCAGATCCGGCCCGGCCTGTGGTGGGCGCTGGTGGGACCGTGGGCCGTGCTCTCGGTCCTCGCCACCGTCGTCCTGGTGCTGCTCGGGCCCCTGCGGGGCGGCCGCGTGATCCACGCGATCCTGTGGGTGATCGTGGTTGTGGTGGCGATGCTCTGCTCCGCGCCGCTGGGGCTGCTGATCCTGACCTGGGCCGGAATCGCCACGCTGGGACGACTGTTCGGCCGCACCCACAGTCCGCCGGGCTCGAAGCTCGAGTTCGTGCTCTCACCGCTGCCGTGGATCCTGCTCACCATCTACGCGCTGGTCGGGCTCGCGTACTACGCCGTCCCGCCGGTCTCCTTCTCGCACACGATCATCACAACGGCATCGGGGACGCGCTCGGGTGGCTACCTCGCCCGCACGAGCGCCGGCGTCTACGTTGTGACGTGCACGCCGCTGGCCGACGCGACCTCGACCGACGAGGCGGTCTCGTTCACCCCGGCCGCCCGGGTTGCCGGCATGGCCACCGGGGGCGCCCCGTTCGTCGTGGACTCCGGCCGCCAGCCATCATTGCCGACCCTCGCCCTGCACGCGCTCGGCATCGATGCCGGCACGCCAACCTGGATCCATCCCGAGCTCAGAGCCGCGCGGCCGACGTGCGCGGGCTCGTCGCTCCGGCCCCCCAGCGTCGGCTTCGCGGCTCCCGCACTCGGCACGGGCGTGATCGCCGGGCCGGCGCCCCCGAACGGCCGTGCCAGCGACGGCGAGCCGCCGATCGAGCAGACGACCCACTGGATCGCCGCACTCGCCCGCCGGTACCAACCGACGATCCTGGTCACAGCTGCCGATCGCTTCTGGCCGGTCTCGGTGGGTGCGCTGCTCGCTGACGCCGGACCCACCGGCCAGCCGACGTGCTTGCATCACCTGCCCGGCGTCTGCGCCGTCCGAGCGCCGATTCTGACCGATCTGAAGCCGTCCGGCAGCAGCCCCGACGACTTCCTCCAGTACCCGGCCAATCCTCCTCTGGACGTCGACCCGACGGGTCAATGGGCGGCGTTCCTGCGCGGGCAGCGCGGGCTGCAGACGCCGCTGCCCACCCTGCACAGCTGGCTCGCGGACCCGAGCACGCTCGATCCGTGGAGCAGCGCGCAGGTCTACTTCTACTACTCCGGGCCTACGGACTTCTCCCGCTACCCGGCTCGCAATGCTGCCGTGCCCGCCGGCCTGCTCGCGCTCCAGTACTGGTTCCTCTATCCCTACAACTACTACCCGACGGCGGCCACCCCCGACCTGATGAACGATGCACCGCTGGCAGGCGACGTCGTCAACACCGATCTGCATCAGGGCGACTGGGAGCACGTCACGGTGCTGCTCGATCCCCACACCCTGGCGCCGCAGTGGCTGTACATGGCCAGGCACAGCGACGAGGGCCAGTACTACCGCTGGGACAGCCCCCGGCTCACCTTCGACGAAGGGCATCCGATCGTCGAGGCGGCGTTCGGCGGTCATCCCAGCTACGACGCGCACTGCGGTGCGCGGCTGCGATATGCGCATGGCCTGAACGGCATCACCAGCGATTGGATCGTGTGCGGCTCGGGCCGGTACGCCTTCCGGGCGCAGACCACACCGCTGGTCGACATCGCCCAGGCCCCGTGGGCCTGCTGGCAGGGGCACTTCGGCATCGCCACTCCGACCGAGATCGGCGCCGCCCAGAAGAACGAGGGATCGATTCAGCGCACGATCGACAGCAACTACTTCGTTGCCGGGCCGCGCTCGCCGTTGACGCAGGCGGAGAACCGTGGCGTCTGCGCCGGCGCCGCGGGTCCCGCGGCCACCGAGAACGAGGCGATCCGCAGCGGTCTCGGCCGCCGGTTGGCGCCCTGAGCGACAGGCTTGGGCGGCGACGCCGACCTGTGCGCGCCTGATCGTGGTCATTGCGAATGGCCGTATCCGACCGTTCGCGTACCGTCCGGCCCCCCCTGACATAGGAGCACTCGGATGAGTCCAGTGAGTAACGTCGCGTCACGACAGGTCGGAATCCCGCCCGCCACGGCGGCGGAACAGCTACAAAAGACATTCCCGCCGACCGTCCCGACGCAGCCGCTTCCGGCCGGACAGGGTGGCCGGGCCAAAGCCGCCGACCTCGGCGTGCACGAGACCACTCCGCTGTCGTTCTTCGTGATCGGCGATCACGGCGGCATCAATGACCCGAACCCACAGAACGCGGTCACGCTCGCGATGGAGGCGCAGTCGCCGCCGGCGTTTGTCTACAGCGTCGGTGACGTCGTCTACTTCAACGCCGACGCGGCGCAATGGACGCCCCAGTTCTACGAGGCCTACGCGCACCTGGCGGTCCCGTTCCTGAGCATCCCGGGCAACCACGACGGCGACACGACCGACGATCCGAAGCGCACGCCGCTCGACACCTGGATGGCGAACTTCTGCGCCGCCAAGCCCACCCTGCCCGTCGGCAGCGAGGAGTACGAGCGAGATGTGCAGACGCAGCCGTATTGCGATTGGACGCTGCAGTGCGCAGCGGTCACCATCGTCGGCCTGTACTCGAACGTGCCCTCGGGCGGTCACCTGGAGAAGTCACAGATCGACTGGCTGACGGGTGAGCTCAAGGCCGCGGACCCGAAGCTGCCGCTGATCGTCACGCTGCACCACCCGCCCTACAGCATCGATGCCCACCACGGCGGGTCGCAGAAGATGGGGATCGCGCTCGACTCGGCGTTCACCGCCTCGGGCCGCCTGCCACAGCTCGTGATCTCCGGGCACGTCCACGACTATCAGCGCTTCACCCGAACCGACCTCGCGCACCCCGTCCCGTACATCGTGATCGGGAACTCGGGCTACCACAACCTGCACAAGCTCGCCCCCGGCTCGAAGGCCGGCGAGCAGCTCGCGCCCGGCGTGACGTTCGAGTACGGCGACGACTCGGAATACGGCTTTCTCAAGCTGACCGTCCAGGGCGGCAGAATCAGCGGCGAGTATTTCGGTGTCACGCCGGGCGTCACGTCGAACGCCCCACCCCAGATCACCCCGGGCAAGGACACCTTCTAAGTTGGGCCCCGGCCGGATCCGGCAGCGGATGCCCGAGCGGATGGAAGATCGTGTCCAGGTTGTCGGGGGCGTGGCGGCGGCAGCCTGCGTGGCGAGGGTCAGGAACCGGGCCCGGGCGTCGCCGTCGAGGGAGCCAATCCGAGCAGGTGATCGGCCGCGTCAGGCCGACGTTGAGACCATCGCCGCACGCGGGCCGAGTCGGTGTGTAGGGGTTATCCCGCTTGGGTAGTCACCCTTGAGCCTGGAACTTCCGCCCCAGGCAAGGCACAATGCGGCCGAGTTCCAGCCGCCCCCAGGAGGACATGATGAGCACCGATTACACGCTCTCGTATGGGACACATGCCACACCGGATCAGGGCCGGTGCGCGATGGAGTGGGTCAGTCATCTGGCCGGCGAGCCCCACACCGACCAACCGGAATGCGTGAGTCCCGTGGTCCGTGCGTTCTGCATCGCCCTGAACGACGGCCTCGAAGACGGTCCGCGCCAGCGGTTGCGGCCGTACCTGACCCGCACGATCGGGACCGCCGACGATGGGTTCGATCACCAGCGCGCGTGGATGGCCATGGACTGGCTGATCCGGACCTACACGCCCACCTGGCTCGCCGCGGCCGACCTGGACGATGCCGCTAACCGGCTGTGGTCGCTCTCCGAGGTCACGTCGGCCGATGGCCTTCCGGCGGCGTCCGACGCGCTGCGCTACGCCCGTCAGCACGCCCGCGGTGCCTGGGGCGCCGGCCCGGTCACGTGGCTGGCCACCGGGGTCGGCGCCCGCGCGACCGCGCGCGAGATGGCCTGGGCGACGGCGGCGGCGGCGGCGTGGGCGGCGGCCCGCTCGGGCGTTGGCGACACGGCC
>DATMGZ010000246.1:0-4949 GCA_035555155.1 Solirubrobacteraceae bacterium
GTCGAGCTGGCCGAGGCGCTGGAGCTCCTGAGCGGACCGCTGCGGCGCCGCGTCTCGGCCTCGGTGGGCAGCGAGCGCTGCGTCTATCTCGAGGAGGGGCGCCCGGTCCCGGGCGTGAGCTGAAGCCCGGCGGCGCCGGGACGGGTTTCGGCGGCACCCTTCCGGCTCGCCACAGGCGGTCCAGTGACGAGTCCCGCCACGCTGCCGGTACTCTCAGCAGGAAACCCGGTCCGGTTTTCCCCTTTTGCCCCGAGAACACCCCGCCCATGATGAGGGGCCGTCGCCATTCCCGCAGGCGGCGGCGCTCGAGCTGCGCCAGGTCAGCAAGCGGTATCCGGGCCAGAAGGAGCCGGCGATCACCGAACTCAGCCTCAGCGTCGAGGCCGGCGACGTGTGTGTGCTGGTCGGCCCCTCGGGGTCGGGCAAGACCACGGCGATGCGACTGATCAACCGGATGATTCCGCTCACCAGCGGCGACATCCTGCTCGGCGGCCGCAGCGTGTTCGATCACGAGCCGACCGAGCTGCGCAAGCAGATCGGGTACGTGATCCAGCAGATCGGGTTGTTCCCTCACCTCACGGTCAACGAGAACATCGCGACCGTGCCCAAGCTCCTCGGATGGGACAAGCCACGTACCGAGGGCCGGGTTCGCGAGCTGCTCGAGCTGATCGGGATGGATCCCGACGACATCGGGCCCCGGTACCCGGCCCAGCTCTCCGGCGGGCAGCGCCAGCGCGTCGGCGTGGCCCGGGCGCTGGCCGCCGATCCGCCGCTGATGCTGATGGACGAGCCGTTCGGGGCGATCGACCCGATCAATCGCGCCCGGTTGCAGGACGAGTTCCTGCGTCTGCAGGCGCAGGTGCGCAAGACGGTCGTGTTCGTGACCCACGACATCGACGAGGCGATCAAGATGGGGGACAGGATCGCGATCCTCCGCCAGGGGGGAGTGCTCGCGCAGTATGCGACTCCGGCCGACATCCTCACCGAGCCCGCCGACGAGTTCGTGGCCGAGTTCGTCGGCGAGGACCGCGCGCTCAAGCGCCTCGGCCTGGCCACGCTGGCCGACATCGAGCTGCTCTCGCCCAACGGGCTGGCTCTCGGACCGGCCCGGGTCCCGCTCAGCGCCACCGTGCGCGACGCGCTGTCGCGGCTCATCGCCGGCGGCGGCTCGCCGCTGACCGTCGTCGACGGCGAGGAGCAGGTGGCCGGGATCGTCACGCTCGAGCTGCTCGGGGGCGTGCTCGGCAGCGGCGCCCTTGGCGATGGCGCCGGCGGCGATGGCGCGGGCGCCGACGGGGCGAACGGCGATGGGTCGGGCGTCTCCGCGGAGGCCGAGCGATGACGTTCGTCTTCGCCGCGGCCCCGGTGATCCCGAGCTTCGGCGGCGGCGCGGGGCAGTTCGCGTGCGAACGGGCGAACCACCTGTTCTGTCCCAACTGGGTATCGCGCAACTGGAGCACGGTCCTGTGGCCCGCGCTGCGCCAGCACGTCGAGCTGACCCTGATCGCCGTCGCGATCGGGTTCGTGCTCTCGACCGCTCTCGCGCTCACCGCCTATCGCCGCCACTGGCTCGAGCGCCCCGTGCTGATCGTCACGGCGATCCTCTACACGATCCCGTCGCTCGCCCTGTTCGAGCTGCTCGAGCCGCTGCCCGGGTTCGGGCTCAGCCGCACCACCGCCGAGGTCGCGCTCGTCTCCTACACGCTCCTGATCCTGTTCCGCAACACCCTCACCGGACTGCGAGAGGTGCCGGCCGAGGTGCGTGACGCCGCCCGGGGGATGGGCATGAGCGACCGGCAGTCGCTGCTGCGCGTGGAGCTGCCGCTGGCCATGCCGGCGATCATCGCCGGTCTGCGGATCGCCACCGTGACCGTGATCTCGCTGGCCACGGTGGCCTCGCTGATCGACAACGAGGGACTCGGAGCGCCGATCCTGTCGGCGATCTCCAATGAGGTCTTCAAGACCGAGCTGATCGTCGCCGGGGGCATGGCCGTGCTGCTGGCCCTGATGGCCGATGGGCTGCTCGTGCTCCTGCAACGGCGCCTCACCCCGTGGACCCGAGCGCGGGCGGTCTGATCGCGATGAACAACTTCGTCGAGGCATTCCGCTTTATCGGCCGCAACGGGCAGGTACCCGGCGCACCGCCGCTGCCCACGCTCGTCCACCTGACGCTCGAGACCCTCAAGATCGCCGGCATCGCAATGGCCGTCGCGCTCGTGATCGCGATCCCGCTCGGCGTTTGGCTCGGCCACATCCACCGCGGGTCGTTCGTCGCGATCAACGTCGGCAACATCTGGCGGGCGCTGCCCAGCCTCGCCGTGCTGGCCATCGGCGTCGCCTTCCTGGGGATCGGCCTCGGCAACGTCCTGCTCGCGCTCTCGGTGCTGGCCGTGCCACCGATGATCACCAACGCGTACGTGGCGGTCGACGGCGTCGACCGGGATCTCGTCGACGCGGCCCGGGGCATGGGCATGAGCGGCTGGGAGGTCCTGCGCAAGGTCGAACTGCCGCTGGGCATCCCGCTGATCTTCGCCGGCATCCGCACCTCGGCCCTGTTCGTCGTCTCCACGACCACGATCAGCGCCCTCACCGGCTACAGCGGCAGCCTCGGCGACATCATCAACAACGAGACCAGCTACCACCTCTCCGGCGTGCTCGGCGCCGCCATCTGCATCGCGGTGCTGGCCCTGGTCGTGGAGTTTGCGCTCGCCGGCGTGCAGCGGATGCTGACTCCGCGCGGGCTGAAGCTCGCCGGGCAGGAGGACGCCGGCTCGGCGCTCGTGCCGATCGTCAGCGAGAGCACCTGAACCTTGATCAACCATCCACTCACCACACGAACAGGAGTCAAGATGCGTTTACCCAGATCGAAGGGCGCGACCGGCGCGATCCTCGCGTTGGCGGCGGCGCTCTCTCTCGCCGCCTGCGGCAGCTCCTCCTCGAGCTCCTCGAGCTCCTCGAGCTCGACGGCGGCCACCACCGGCACGGGGGCGAGCTCGACCGCCGCGGCGGGCAGCGGTCCCGGGGTCGGCAAGCCGGCGGTGACGATCGGCGACAAGAACTTCACCGAGGAGTACATCCTCGGCGCGCTCTATCAGCAGGCGCTGGCGGCCAAGGGCTACAAGGTCACGCTGAAGGGGAATATCGGCTCCACCGAGATCACCTACAAGGCGCTCACGTCAGGGCAGATCGACATGTACCCCGAGTACACGGGCACGCTGCTGACGGCCGTCGCGGGCGTGACCGCACCCCCGCACAGCGCGCAGGGCGCCTATAGCCAGGCCAAGGCGTTCGCCCAGAAGAACGGCTACACGCTGCTCGACCAGACGCCGTTCTACGACTCCGACGCGCTCGCGGCGCTCAGGCCCTACGCGCAGAAGAACAACCTGACCACGATCGCTGACCTGAAGAAACTCGGCACCGCGGTCAAGCTCGGCGCCCCCCCCGAGTTCCAGACCCGGGCCCAGGGCCTCGTCGGCCTCAAGCAGCAGTACGGGATCAACCCGACGTTCGTCCCTCTGGCCATCGGCCTCCTCTACAAGGCGCTCGACAGCGGTCAGGTCGGCGTCTCCGACGTGTTCACCACCGACCCGCAGCTCACCACCGGCAAGTACCTGCTGCTGGCCGACCCGAAGAAGGTGTTCGGCTTCCAGAACGTCGCGCCGGTCGTCAAGCAGAGCGTGGTGACGGCTGAGGGACCGGCCTTCGCGCAGACGATCAACAAGGTGAGCGCGCTGCTCACGCTGCAGGCGATCCAGAAGATGAACGCCGCGGTCGCGCTCGATCAGCAGGCTCCGGCGACGGTCGCCCACCAGTTCCTGGCCGCCAACGGCCTCGCCTGAGGTGCGGCGCCAGCTCGGCCCCGGGCCATCGCGCCCGGGGTCGTGCCGCCGCCGAGGACTGCACCAGCGATGATCTAGTTCGTGACCGACGCCACTCCGTCTGAGCCGGGCGTAGAGACGCCCCGGCCGAGGCCGCCGGGGGGCGCGGGACACACGCCGACCCATCACAAGCACACGGGCCTGAGCCTCGCCGGCGGCCTCTCGGCGCTCAGTCTCGACGCGCTCTCGAGCGTCGCCTACGGGCCCCAGGCGATGATGGCCGTGCTGGTTCTCGCCGGCACCAGCGCGCTGCGGTTCACGCTGCCGCTGACGCTCGTGATCACGGCGATGCTGGTGCTGCTGGTGATCTCCTACACGCAGGTGATCGCCGCCCATCCCGACGGCGGCGGTGCCTACGCGGTGGCCAAGCAGGATCTCGGCCCCAAGACGAGCCTGCTCGCCGCGGCCTCGCTCGTCGTCGACTACGTGCTCACCGTGGCCGTCAGCCTCGCCGCCGGCGCGGCCAGCCTCGGGAGCGTGTTTCCCGGCCTCGCGCACCACCTGCTGCTCGTCTGCCTGATCGGGCTCGTGCTGCTGACCGCGGTCAACATGTTCGGGATCACCGAGTCGGCCAAGCTGCTGATGGGGCCGACGCTGCTGTTCATCGTCAGCGTGCTCGCGGTGATCATCATCAGCCCGTTCCATCCGCATCCGGTCGCGGTGATCGGCACCAAAGAGGCGTTCCCGGTCACCGAGGCGCTCGGCATCGTGTTGCTGCTCAAGGCGTTCGCGGCCGGATGCTCGGCCGTCACCGGCGTCGAGGCGATCGCCAACGGCGTGCCGCAGTTCCGCAAGCCCCGCGTGCGGACCGGGCAGCAGACCGAGGTCTCGCTCGGGGTGATGCTCGGGATCATGTTGGTCGGGCTCGCGATCCTGATCAAGGCCCACCACGTCGAGCCGCGCGGCGGCGTGACCGTCCTCGCTCAGCTCACCGCCGGCGCGTTCGGCACCGGCTGGCCGTTCTACGTCTCCAACCTCGCCGTCACGCTCGTGCTGGCGCTGGCCGCGAACACCAGCTTCGGCGGACTGCCGGTGCTGATGAACCTGCTGGCCAAGGACCACCGGCTCCCG
>DATMGZ010000247.1:0-9197 GCA_035555155.1 Solirubrobacteraceae bacterium
CACGCCCCGGATCGCGCCGGCCGACGGTGGGTTGGCCAGGCCATCCCCGCCGCCTGAGCCGTGGCCGGCGTGTCCGTCTTGTGAACCCAGTGGCCGATCATCGCCACGCAAACGTTGCCCCCTAAATCAGAGTATCTCGATCTGACGGCAATATGCCATTTGGCTTACGGCTTGGACACCACGGGTGGACGTTTGTACGAGCAAACGTCCACCCGCGGGCGATGGCGCTCAGGGATGATGCGGGCGACCGCCCACAACCTCATGAGGAGGCTGGAGCATGGCCTTGTCCCGACACACCCGCCTTGCGGCGACCAAACACGCCAGCGCGACCCCCGTGCACCACGACGGCGAGCTCATCGTCCCCAAGCACCAGCTGGCCGATCACGGGGTCCAACTCGAGACCGCGTATGAGCTGATCTCGAACGAGCTGCTGCTCGATGGATCCTCGCGGCTGAACCTGGCCACGTTCGTGACGACATGGATGCCGTCGATCGCGGCCAAGTTGATGGCCGAGACGGCCGACAAGAACATGATCGACAAGGACGAGTATCCACAGACGGCGGAGCTCGAGGAGCGATGTGTGAACATCGTCGCCGACCTGTGGCACGCGCCGGAGGAGGAGACGGCGACCGGCTGCTCCACGACCGGCTCGAGCGAAGCGGTGATGCTGTCCGGCATGGCGCTGAAGTGGCGGTGGCGGGCGCGTATGAAGGGAGCCGGCAAGCCCAGCGACCGTCCCAACCTGGTGATGGGCGCCAATGTGCAGGTGTGTTGGGAGAAGTTCTGCCGCTACTGGGATGTCGAGGCACGGTACGTGCCCGTCGAGGGTGAGCGCTACCACATCGGCGCGGCCGAGGCCGTGGCGATGTGCGACGAGAACACGATCGGCGTGGTGGCGATCCTCGGGTCGACCTTCGACGGCAGCTATGAGCCGGTCAAGGAGATCTCGGAGGCGCTCGACGCGCTCGAACGCGATCGCGGCCTGAACGTGCCGCTGCACGTGGACGCGGCCTCGGGAGGGTTCGTGGCGCCGTTCATCCAGCCCGACCTCGAATGGGACTTCCGGGTTCCGCGCGTGCAGTCGATCAACGCCTCGGGGCACAAGTACGGCCTCGTCTACCCGGGCATCGGCTGGGCGATCTGGCGCAACAAGGAGGCACTGCCCGAGGAGCTCATCTTCAACGTCAACTACCTCGGCGGGAACATGCCGACGTTCACGCTCAACTTCTCACGCCCGGGGAGCCAGGTGATCGCCCAGTACCTGATGTTCATGAGCCTTGGTCGCGAGGGGTATCGCCGGGTGATGCAGAACGCCCAGGACGTGGCGATGCACATCTCGAACGGTGTCCGCGAGATGGGGCCCTACCGACTGATCAGCGACGGCAGCGAGCTGCCGGTGTTCGCGTTCGCGCTCAAGCCGGAGGTCGAGAACTACACCGTGTACGACGTCTCCGATCGCCTGCGGATGCACGGCTGGCTGGTGCCGGCGTACACCTTCCCGGCCAACCTCGAGGATCTCGCCGTGCTGCGCGTGGTGATCCGGGCCGGCATGACGATGGACATGGCGGACATGCTGCTCGACCACCTGAGCAAGGTGACCGGGTTCTTCGAGTCGCTCGACGGGCCGATCCCGGCGCCGCGACCGGAGGTCCGTAAGGCCTTCGCCCACTGACGCAGCGCGGGGCGCCCGGAGCGGCGGGCGCCCATGGCTCAACGATTCGCGTACGGACGCCGATAGCCATGAGGTGAATTTCCGACGGATCAGGACACTCGCGTGCCGTGTCCTTCCCGGCTTCGTGGGGGCACTCGCGCTCCTCGGGGCGACCGGAGCCCCCGCGCAGGCCCACGCGGTCTGACCGGCGGCGCCGAACCGGTACGTCGATCCGTTCACGGACCCAAGCTGGCAGCCCGCCCGGACCGACATGGGCGTCGACTGGGTCCCGGTGCGGCGGCTGCCCGTCCTGGCGATCGGGAACGCCCTGATTCTGGGCTCCGACAGCAAGAGCGGCTGGCCGGGCGGTCACATCATCTGGTACCAGCTGCTCGACGGCACTCACGCCGGCGACATCATCTACGTGGCGGAGCACCTGACCCGGCTGCTTCCGGCGGGGCAGACGGTCCACGCCGGCCAGCAGCTCGCGATCGCCGTCCCCGGCTACCCGTACATCGAGACGGGCTGGGCCGACACCCACGGGTCTCCGCGCGCCTACCCCTGCTACAAGGAGGGCAAGCAGACGCACTCCGGCAAGGAGATGGCACGGTTCCTGGTGTCGCTCGGCGCCGTGGTCGCCGATCCGCCGGGGGCGGTGCCGAACAAGCCGTCCGGCAAGCTCTGCTGAGCCCCCCTTCCCGACGCCCACGCAGTGAGCCCTCACTCACAGTAGCTCGGCCAGCTCACGCCCGGCGCGTTCGAGCTCCGCCACCGTTCCGGCCTCGAGCACCGCCTGCAGGTCGAGCACGCGCGCCCCGAACGCATCCAGCCCACGGGAGCCGACGATCGCGTGGCACGGGACGCCGCCCTGCCGGGACCGCGTGGCGATCTCCGAGACCGCCTTGCCGGCCAGGCTCTGCCGATCGAGCTTGCCCTCGCCGGTGACCACCGCCCGAGCGGCGCGCATGCGCCGGTCGAAGCCCAGCGCGTCCAACACGAAAGCGGCGCCGGCCACCAGCTCGGCGCCGAACGCCGCCCACAGTCCGCCGGCGAGGCCGCCCGCCGCCCCGGTCATCGGCACGCCGCGCGGATCGCGCTCGAGGCCGCGCGCCATCGCATGCAGGCGAGCCGTCAGGAGCCGCACGGTCGCCGCATCCGCGCCCTTCTGCGGCCCGTACACCCGGGCCGCGTCCTCGTACGGCGTGCGGACGTCGCACAGGACGACGAGCCGGGCACCGGCAAGGCCGCCGTGGTCGCGGATCGCCGCGACGGCGCCGCGTCCCCCGTCGGTCGTCGCACTTCCCCCGACCCCGACCAGCACCCGCTTGGCACCGGCCGCGATCGCGGCGACGATCAGCTCACCGGTGCCGTACGTCGACGCCGCCATCGGATCGCGCTCGTCCTCGGCCACCAGCCCGAGGCCACTCGCGGCCGACATCTCGACGATCGCTTCCGATCCGTCCCGCAGCACCCCGAACGTGGCCGCCACCGTCCGTGCGAGAGGGTCGGACACCTCGACTCGGGCGGCCTCGCCGCCGAGGGCCCTCAGCACGGCGGCGAGCAGGCCCTCGCCGCCGTCGGACACCGGACACAGGTCGACGGGGCGACCGCCGGACTGAAGGCCGCGGCCGATCGCCTCCGCGACTTCGGTGGCCGAGAACGTCCCCTTGAACGAGTCCGGGGCGACGAGGATCGTCTTCGGGATGCCCGAGCCGGCCACGCGCGTTGCCGGCCCTACTGGGCCTGCATCTGCTCCAGCCGGCACTCCGTCGGCGCCTTGTCGTCGCGCCAGCGCAGGATTCTCGTGCCGTGCCGGATGCGTCCGCCGCTGGCGTGGTCGAATGTGACCTCGACGACAAGCTCGGGCCGCAGCTCGATCCACTCGAGGTCCTTGTCGTTCTTCCAGCGGCTGGGGTCGCCGTGTCCGCGGTGTCCGGTCTCGAACGCGGCCAGCTTGTCGACCAGTGCGCGCTTTTCGGCCGCCCGCAGGCCAGAGGAGTGGCCGACGACGTGCAACGTGCCGGCGTCGTCGTAGAGGCCGAGGATCAGCGAGCCGACGGTGCCGGGCTCCTTGCCCGGGCGGTAGCCGGCGACGACGGCGTCGATCGTCCGCACGCGCTTGATCTTGACCATGGCCGTGCGCTGGCCGGGGCGGTAGGGCGCCCCGAGGTCCTTAGCCACCACGCCCTCGGCGTTGTGCAGCCACGGCTCGGCCTCGGCCGGGTCGCAGGTCAGCGGCGTCAGCGCGATCGGCTCGAGGCTCATCGCCTCGAGCGCGGCGCGGCGCTCGGCGAACGGCTGGGCGAGCAGCGCCTCGTCGTCGCGGGCGAGCAGATCGAACGCGATGAAGCGGGCCGGCGTCTCCTCGGCGAGCCGGGCGATTCGGGATTCGGCCGGGTGGATCCGCTGCTGCAAGGCGGCGAAGTCCTGGGCCTCGATGTCGCCGTCGATGACGATCTCGCCGTCGATCACGTAGCGGCCGGCCGGGAACGACAGTTCGGGGAAGTATCGCTCGAGTGGCTTGCCGGAGCGGGACTGGATCTCGACCCGGTCGCCGTCGACGAACACGATCGCCCGGAAGCCGTCGTACTTCGGCTCATACGCCCATTGCTCGCCGGACGGCAGCTCGGGCTTGGACCGGGCCAGCTGAGGCTCGATCGGGGGCTTCAGGGGTAGGGCCAAGGCCCAGCGATGCTAATGGTTGCGCAGGGCGTCTGCGGGCCTGGGCGGAGCCGAGCAACGGGCTGGGTTACGATCCCGGCATGCCCGCCGCCCACGCCACCGTTGCGGAAGAGGAATACCTGCAGACGCTGTTCTGGCTGTTCGAGGCGGGCCTACCGATGACCGGCGCGAACCTGGCCCGGGCGATGCAGCTCTCCGCCCCCACCGTGCACGAGATGATCGTGCGGCTCGAGCGCGACGACTACATCGTCCGCGACGCCGACCGGATGATCAGCTTCACGCCGTCGGGCCGCTCGCACGCCGAGCGGATCGTGAGCCGGCACCGGATGATCGAGCGCTTCCTGACCGACGTCGTCGGCGTGCCGTGGGACGACGTGCACGAGGAGGCCGAGCATCTCGAGCACGCGATGACGCCTCGCTTCGAGGCCTATGTGCGCGCCTCGGTCGGAGGGGCCAAGACCTGCCCCCACGGGCATCCGATCCGCGTCGGCGAACGGATCGACGGGGTGCCGCTGGCCGACTGCGCGCCCGGCGCCAAGGTGACGATCCTCCGCTTCGAGAACGAGGCCGAGGATCTGCTGCACTACCTCAAGGACGCGGGCATCGAGCCCGGGCTCGAGGGGGAGGTCGCCTCCAACGACGGCGAGCTCGTTCAGGTCGTCGCCGCGGGCAACGTCTCCACCGTCACCGTCAGCGTCGCCGAGACGGTGTCCGTCCTCGCCGAGCCTTCGCCGCCCGCCCGAATCGCCTTGCCCGAGCAGCTCGTGCTCGGCCGGGACCGGTACGGGCGTTGAGTCTCCGAGCGCGGTTACGGCTTGTGTGCCGGGGTCGCACACACGCCAGGTGAATCCGTGCGCGCCGAACGCGAGCTTGGCGGATGTGGTGCTCCGGCGCGGTCAGGCGGCGCCCGGCAGAGCCCGGTCGCTCATCAGCCAGCGCTTGATCTGGGCGTACACGGCGGGATGGTTGAGCAGCTCGAAATGGTGCACGCCGCCGAGATGGCGGTAGTTGTCGATCGGAAACCGCATCCGCTCGCCGTGGCCGTCGTGGGCCCACGCGCTGGCCCGCAGGACCAGCAGATCGCCGACCAGTCGCCCCAAATGCGAGTGGGGATCGTGGGAGACCGTGGCGCACACGAAGTACGTGTTGGCGCTGTCGAGGAACGGGATCTCGCGCCCGGTGTTGCGCAGGAACGTGTCCGGATCCTGCCCATGCCAATCCTCGTCGCGCAGGTAGCCGTAGCGCAGGTCCTTGACCCCAGCGCTGCGCAGGTTGAGCGCCCGGGAGAAGCTGCGCGTCTCAGGCAGCCGCGCGAGCGCGTGGCTGGCCACGTTGGTGATCCGCTCGAGCGGCGCGCCGTGGTGGGGAGCCCCGAGCGCGAACAGATGGCGGACCTTCGGCACCCATTCGCTGCCGGCGCCGTAATGGCAGGCGCTGCGGGCGAGGAGCGCTCCCGCCGAGTGCCCGATGATCGTCATCTCGCTCACCTCAGCGGGCCAGGCGGCGGTCAGCCGGTCAAGCACGCCGGCCAGATCGCGCCCGTTCTCAGAGATGTGGCGCCCGCTGTTGTAGCGGACGTAGATCGGGGTGTAGTCGAGCTCCAGCGCCAGCCTGGTGCCGTAGGGCACGTGGCGATCGGCGGCGATCCTCCAGGCATCGTCGGTCTCGCACAGCCCGTGCACGAACAGGGCCAGTCGCGGCTTGGCGTGCGGGAAGGCCTGGGCCAGCGCCGGCTCGGTGAGGGGAACGTCGACGCCCTTGCGGCGCACCGTCATCGGCAGCGCAAGCGCGTTCCCGCGGCGCTCGAGCGCGTCGCCGAACGCCCCGTTCAGAGCTCCGATCGCCACACGGCCACGCGCGCTCTCCGAAAGCGACGGCGCGTCGGGCGCGCGCGTGACGCTCACCGCGGCCGCGGCCCCTTTGACCAGCGCGCCGGAGAGCACTCCGACCGCCGAGTACACGCCGCGGGCGATCCCGTCGTGGAGGACCCGGACCGGTGCGGCGCCGGGACCGACGGCCGCGAACACCCGGCTCGCGATTCCTTCGTGCATGTCGTGCACGAGGGACGCCGCACCCCCGATGGCCTCACCGGCGATGTCGCCGAGCGCGCGGATTTCATCGGGCTGCATGAAGATTCATAACCCGCACCAGCGCCGCCGTTTCGCGCCGGCGCTCCGGACCGCAGCTAGACCGCGGCGCCGGCAGGCGCCGACCGGATCTGCGCGTAGGCCTCGGCGAGGCGCTTGACGCCTTCTTCGATCTCGTCCGGGGTCACGCCCGAGTAGGCCAGCCGGAGGCTGGCTTCGGCGCCTTCGAGCACGAAGTCCGAGCCCTTGACGAACTGGACGCCACGCTCGGACGCCGCCTCGAACAGCGCCCGCACGTCGGTGCCACGGGGAAGCTCGACCCACATGAAGTAGCCGCCCTGCGGCACTTGGAAGCGGGCGTCGGGGAGCTCTCGGCGCAGAGCCTCGACCAGCGTCGTGGCGCGCTCGCCGAGGGCCGCCTTGACGGTCTCGATCGAGCGCTCGAGCGCACCCGACTGGCAGAACTCGTGCACGATCGCCTGCGAGACCATGCTCGGCGAGATGTAGGTGCTCGTGGCGATCTTCGTCACCCGGGCGATCAGCTCCTCGGGGCCGACCAGGTACCCGACCCGGATCCCGGGGCACACCGTCTTCGAGAACGAGGACGCGTAGACGACCGAGTCACCGCCCATCGAGAGCATCGTCGGCAGCGACTCGCCCTCGAACCGCAGCGCGACATACGGGTCGTCCTCGAAGATCGTGAAGCTGTGCTCACGGGCCAGCTCGAGCAGCCGCTCGCGCTTGGGCAGCGAGAGCGTATAGCCGGCGGGGTTCTGGAAGTTGGGGATGATGTGGGCGAGCTTCGGGCTCACACCCGCCGCCAGGACGCGCCCGAGCGCCGCCACGTCGATCCCGTCGTGCTCGAGCTCGATCATGCGCACATCCGCGCCGCGACCGCGCAGCGACAGCAGCGTCCGGTCGTACGTCGGGCGCTCGACGATCACCGCGTCACCCGGTTCGACGAGCGCGTCGAACAGGAACGCGTCGGCCTGCATCGATCCGTTCGTGACCATGACCTGCTTGGCGTCGACGCCGTGACGCTCGGCGATCCAGGTGCGCAGGGGGACGTAACCGACGGCCGTGCCGTAGGCGGTGACACCGGCGGGGTCCGCCGAGAAGGCCCGGTCTGCGCTTGCCCGCAGGCCGTCAACGTCGATGATGTCGAGCGACGGAGCGCCGCGAGCGAACGAAATGGGCTTGGACATGGGTCGAAGACTACGGCCTTGCGTCCGTCGGGGCCTCGAGACGGACCTCGACGATCGCTCGGTCCGTTCCCTCGTACCCGCGCCGTGAAACCTCGCGCACCTCCGGAAGCTCCGACAGCCGCCGCTCGAAGGCGCGCACGGCGGCGATGCTCCGGAACGGCCCGGCCGCCAGCGACAGCACCTCGGCGTCGCCCGGGCTCGCCGGCAGCGCGGCCTCGTAGCCGTCGAGCAGCGCGCGGATCGAGAGCAGGAGGCTCGCGCGCAGCTCGGTCAGCGCCCCGACCTGGCGCCTGAGTTCGGCGAGGTGCGCCTCGGCCTCCTCGGCCGGTCGCGGGGCCGTCTCGAGGAGGTCCGGGAGGGGACCGGAGCGGCCCCGGCGCACCGGAACCACGACGCCGAGATCGGGATGCTCGGCGAGCAGCCGCTCCTGGATCTCACGGAGCCGGTCGTCGATCTCAGCCAGACCTGCTTGCAGATCGGCCGCTCTGGGTCCCCGATCAGCCATGAGCAGGCGCCCAGCGTAGCGTCCGGTGGGGCCGCCACGCGCCGGTGCAGCTGGGTCAGGCCGCGGCGCCGAGCAGCGAGATCGCGACTTCGGCGACCTCGGTGGGAGTGCGACCGACGCGCACGCCCTTGGCCTCGAGCGCCTCGGCCTTCGCGACCGCGGTGCCCTTGGAGCCGGACACGATCGCGCCGGCGTGGCCCATCGTCTTGCCCGGGGGAGCGGTGAACCCCGCGATGTAGGCGAGCACCGGCTTGGTCACGCTCTCGGCGATGAAGTCGGCTGCGCGCTCCTCGGCGTCACCCCCGATCTCGCCGCACATCACGATGAGCTCGGTCTCGGGGTCCTCCTCGAACAGCCCGATCACATCGATGAAGTCGGTGCCCGGCACCGGGTCCCCACCGATCCCGACGATCGTCGAGTTGCCAAAGCCGCTGCGGGCGAGCTCGTTGCCGATCTGGTAGGTGAGCGTGCCGGAGCGCGAGACGACGCCGACGTTGCCCTCCTTGAAGAACGAGGCGGGGATGATGCCCACGGTCGCCTTGCCGGGCGACAGGATGCCGGGACAGTTGGGCCCGACCAGGCGGGAGCGGCCGTTCTTCTTGATCGTGTTGAAGACGCGCAGCTCGTCGTGCGCGGGAATGCCCTCGGTGATGGCGATGATCAGCTCGACGCCGGCATCCTCGGCCTCGAGGATCGAGTCGGCGGCGAACCGTGGCGGCACGAAGATCATCGCGGTGTTGGCGCCGGTGCGCTCCACCGCGTCGTGGAAGGTGTTGAAGACAGGGATTCCCTCGACGTCCTGACCGCCCTTGCCGGGCGTCACGCCGCCGACGACCTGGGTGCCGTACTCCCGGTTGCGGAGGCTGTGGAACGTCCCCTCGCGGCCCGTGATCCCGGACACGACGAGCTTGGTGTTCTTGTCGACGAGGATGCTCATCGGCCGTTCGCCAACTCCACGACCTTCTTCGCGGCTCCGTCCATCGTCGACTCGATGTGCACGTTCGGGAGGTGAGCCTCGGCGAGCAGCTCTCGACCCTGGATGTCGTTGGTGCCGTCGAGACGGACCA
>DATMGZ010000248.1:0-17135 GCA_035555155.1 Solirubrobacteraceae bacterium
CGGCCAGATCAGCAACGAAGGCGCGGACGTGGTCGACGGACAGCTCGCCAAGTGGCCGCTGGCCGAAGGCGGGCACAAGCCGCTTGCGTCCGTGGATCTCATAGCCGGTCCAGGTGCCGGCCTCGAGGTAGGGGCGGCGGCGGGCCAGCCAGCCGTTCCAGTAGCTGCCGAAGGTCTCCCTGGTGTGGCGCACCTCGCCGCGCTCGACCTGCTCGATCAGTCGCCGGCGGGCATCTCGCGCCGCACGTTCACTCGTGAAGCCGCGCTTGGAGGTTTGCGTCCCGTCGCTGCGTCGGGCCACGAAGCGCCAGCGGACGCCGTCCTTCGTTGCGTATGAGTAGACCCCGCCGCTGCGGCCGAAGCGAGCCGTGTCGGAGCGGCGCTGGGCGGGGGAGACCTCGCTGAGGGCCGCGTCGTATGCCCGTGCGGCATCTTCGGTCGAAAAGCGCCTGGCGCGGCCGCGCCCGGCGGCGTCGCGCCACCGCACCTCCCAGCCGCCCCGGTGCTCGCGGACGCTCACGTGTACCCACATCCTGTTGCCAGACGGTGGGTACGAGTGTGGTTTGTTGCCACATGGCAACAGTACCCACCATGGTGGACGGACGCAAAGATCCGGCTCAGGCAACAAAAAAGCCCCGCAGTGCGGGGCTTTCCCAGTGCGCCCGAGAGGACTCGAACCTCCACGGACCATTCAGTCCACAAGGCCCTCAACCTTGCGCGTCTACCAATTCCGCCACAGGCGCTTGGGGCGGCCAGTATAGCCGCGGCGTGGCGGGTTGAGTCCGTCCTGTGGGAGCGGTACATTGACGAACACATGTTCGACTAGGGCCCGCGGGGCCAACCGATCGAGGAGTGGACCGATGGACCTGACAAAGCGCCAGCAGGAGATATTCGACTTCATCAAACGCTATTCGGCGAAGTACGGCTATCCGCCGACGGTGCGGGACATCGGCAAGGCCGTGGGACTCGCGTCATCGTCCACCGTCCATGCCCATCTGGCGAACCTGGAGCGGATCGGGCTGCTGCGCCGCGACCCGAGCAAGCCGCGGGCAATCGAGCTGCTCGACCGGGCCACCGCCGGCGTGAAGAGCTTCGTTCGCCCCGGCCTGCCGCTCGTGGGTCAGGTCGCCGCCGGCCAGCCCGTGCTCGCCGAGGAGAACATCGAGGACTACGTGCAGACGCCCGATTGCGCGGGTGGAGGCGACGGGGAGTACGTGCTCCGCGTGCGCGGGGAGTCGATGAAGAACGTGGGCATCATGGACGGCGACCTGGTCGTCGTGAGGCCGCAGGAGACCGCGCGCGACAGCGAGATCGTGGTCGCTCTCGTCGGCGAGGAGGCCACCGTCAAGCGCTTCTTCCAGGAGGCCGATCACGTCAGGCTGCAGCCGGAGAACGAGACCATGGAGCCGATTCGCAGCCGCGACGTCCGCGTGCTCGGCAAGGTGGTCGGCCTGATGAGGAGCATCTCGTGACCCGCCCGAGGTTCTCTCAGGTCCCGATCATCAGGCGGGCGGAGTCGTGAGCACCTTGACCGCCGAGCGCACATCGCGGTCGCGGGGCGCGGCGTCGGCGCGGCGGCACGACTGTGCCGTGGATTCGCCGTCGCTGTTCGATGGCGCGGGCGGTGGGCAGACGCTGGACGACGTGCTGTCCGGTGCCTGGGAGGAGCTCACCGCCCAAACCGTCACGCGCTGCCCGATGTGCCGTGGGGACATGGAGCCCGAGTACGGCGCCCACTCGCGGCCGGTGGGCGGGCGCTGCCGCAGCTGCGGGACGACGCTGACCTGAGGCACGGGGCATCGCCGGCACGCGGCTCCCCACGAGTCCGTCCGGCGCAGCTCCCGACCAATCCCGCCGCGCGCCGGCCGCTCGGCTCGTTGACGCCGCGTCTACCGGACGTATACCGCGAAGAAGTCGCGGTCGTCGACGGTCAGGTACCGCGAGGACGTCCGGGTCATGGCCGCCAGCAGGTTGGCGTGATCGACCGCGCCGGGCTGGCGGTAGGTGATCAGGCTCGTCCAGTAGCTGTTGATGTCGAGCTCCATCGCGCGCACCGCGCCCGCGTGGATGAGGATCGCAGCGAGCGAGCCCACGGTCTGGTCGTTGGCGGCGGCGTAGATCAGGTTGCCGTGGCGGTCGACGCCGACGCCCGAGCGCCAGACGCGGACCGCGTTGCCAAGCGTGGCGCCCCATTCGGGACCGTCGCTGAGATTCGGGTTCGGGCGGCCGTGGTTGACGATCAGCGGCAGGTTCTGGCGCGCGTAGACCACGGAGGCCGGGACGTCTGGCCCGCCGGTCCATGCCCGGACGTCGATCCGGCCGCTCTTGTAGCGCACGATCGTGGCCAGGCCGTCCTTGAGCGGCGCGTAGGCGTGGCCGCCGACCGCGAAGCCTCCGCCCGAGTCCTGCAGCTTGAAGCCGCTGTTGAAGGTCGCAACGAGCCGATCACGCAAGCGCACCGGGACCTCCTCGGGGCCGCGGGCCGGCAGCGAGACCGATGGCTCCTGACGGCCGGGGTAGAGCCAGGTGCTGGTCCGGTTGTGGTTGAGCCAGGCGACGCCGGCGACCAAGCGCGGGTAGTTGGGATCGGGGCGGAAGCTGGTGACGAGGATCGGCGGGTTGGCGACCGAGGGGGCGAAGGTGGCGCGCCACACGCCTTCGCCGGGCAGCGCGGGCTGGATCACCGGCGTGAGGTTTCGCGGGCGGTAGTGGAGGCGCGCATAACGCGCGCTGGCCACGCGCGCAGCCGCGATCGCATTGGGCTGACCGGGCAGCGCCTTCAGGCCGGGTCCGCCGGTGGGCGGCGCGGTGAGCGAGTAGTAGATCGACTCGACCTTGTTCACGAGGCCGCGGGCGCCGTTGTCGCGCAGCCACTCGACGGTCCGGATCGACACGCTCGAGTTGGACGGCATCGTCATCGCGTGGACCCACGACACGAGCGCGGGCACCAGGCAGATCAGGGCCGCCATGATCACAATGCGGCGGAACCTCCGGGCCCGGCCAGGCGGCGGCGACCCGGGCCCGCCGACGCGGCGACGAGGGGAAGGTCCTGCAGACGGACCGTCGAAGGTCCTATGCTCAGGGGCAGAAAGTGCGATGGGCCGAGAGTCTGTCATCTGAAATGAAATCTAGGCTGAAGTCGTTCCTGAGAACCCTCACAGCTGATTCTCACGTTGCGTTCAGAAACCACGAATACCGTGCCCGCCATGCCACCTGCTCACGCAGGCGCTGAACGCTGGCTGGCGGAGCCGGCGAGCGAGCCGTTCGTCCCCGGTGCCGTCGCTCGTCCGACTCGATCGCCGTTGCGTGCGCTGATCTCCGTCACGAGGCCCCGCCAGTGGGTCAAGAACGTGCTCGTCATCGCCGCGCCCGGGGCGGCCGGAGTGCTCACGTACGACGGTGTCCCGCACCGGGTCGCGATGGCCTTCATCGCCTTCTGCATGCTGTCCGCCGGCACGTACGTGATCAATGACGTGCGCGACCGACACGAGGACCGGCTCCATCCGCGCAAGCGCCATCGGGCCGTAGCGGCCGGGGAGATCTCCCCGCGGGCCGGCGTGGTGCTCGGCCTGTCGCTGATGGCGGCCGGGCTCGGCCTGTGCCTCGCGGTCAGGCCGCTGCTGATGGCCGTCGGCGCCGGCTACCTCCTCGTCACCTTCAGCTACACGCTCGTGTGGCGCCGGATCGCCGTGCTCGACGTGGTCGCCATCGCCTGTGGCTTCGTCCTGCGCGCGGTGGCCGGCGGCGTTGCGGCGCCGGTCACGCTGTCGCGCTGGTTCATGCTCGTGATCACCTTCGCGGCCGTGTTCATCGCCGCCGGCAAGCGTCAGGCCGAGCTGCGGCGCGGCGGCGAGGACTCGCACTCGACCCGGGGCGTCCTGCGGATGTACACCGCCGGCCGCCTGCGCGTGCTGGTGGCGGCGAGTGCGGTCGGTGCCTTCATCTCCTACTGCATGTGGGCGCTCGCGGTTCCCGATGTGAACGGCGTCCCGTGGCGACCGCTGACGATCATCCCGTTCGCGGCCTGCATGGTGCGCTACGGCCTGGTGCTGCGCGCCGGCGCCGGTGAGGCGCCGGAGGAGGTGCTGCTCAGAGACCGCTGGCTGCAGCTCCTCGGTGGCGTCTGGGTTGTGCTGTTCGTGCTCGCTGTTCATGCCTACTCGTGATGCGGCGGCGCCCGGGGCGCCGCGAGCGCGGACACGGTCGGCCACGCCCGGGCAGCGTATCCCGGAGGCCAGCCGGACTCGTCTGAGCGGCTGGGGCGGTGCGCTCGGCGTGGAGTCGCTCGTGCTCCGCCCCGAGGACATTGAGCAGGCGCAAGCGACGCTCGCCGCGCAGTCGCGCTCCGCGGACGCCGTGCGGGGCGTGATCCCCCGCGGCATGGGCCGGAGCTACGGCGACGCCGCCCAACTGGCCGGCGGACATGTCATCGATGTCACCGGGATGCGGGAGTTCAGCCTCGACGGTGCCCGCGGCACCGTCACAGCGCAGGCCGGCGTGACTCTGGGCGAGCTCCTCGGCTCCCTGGTCCCGGCCGGCTGGATGCTCCCCGTCGTGCCGGGGACCCAGCACGTGAGCGTGGGCGGCGCGATCGCCAGCGACATCCACGGTAAGAACCATTCGACCGACGGCAGCTTCGGCCACCACGTCGAGGCGCTCGGGCTGCTGACCGCGTCGGGGGAGCTCCTCGAGCTCGTCCCGGGCGCGCCCGACGGGCTGTTCGAGGCCACGGTCGGCGGCATGGGGTTGACCGGTCTCATCGCCTGGGCCCGGATCGCGCTCAAGACGGTCCGGAGCGCGATGATGACCGTCGACTCCGACCGGGTTGCCCACATCGACGACGCGCTGGCGGTGCTGGCCTCGCCCGCCGGCGGCACGTATCGGGTCGCGTGGCTCGACCTCGTCGCCTCCCGGGTCGGCCGCGGGATCGTCACCCGCGCCGAGCACATCCCGGACCCGGGCCTGGCGGTGGCGAGCGATGGTCCGCGCACCGTCGCGGACGGCGAGCGCGCCACCGTCGCGACGAAGTTCACCGTCCCGGCGCGCTGGCCCGCCGGACTGCTGCGCGCGAGCACGATCGGTCCGCTCAACGAGCTGCGCTACCGCAGCGTCCCGCGGCGCAAGCGCGGCAAGCTCGAGTCGATCGGGACGCACCTGTTCCCACTCGATGCGCTCAACGCGTGGCCGCGTCTCTACGGTCCCGAGGGTTTTCTCCAGTACCAGCTCGTCGTCCCCTACGGACACGAGGACGTGATCCACTCCGCCATCGGCGGCCTGCGTCGCCGGCGCGTCCCGTGCTACCTCTGCGTGCTCAAGGACATGGGGGAGGCCGGCGGGGCGCCGTTGTCGTTCCCGATCTCCGGCTGGACGCTGACGCTCGACATCCCGTGGTCCGCCGCCGGGCTGCGGCCGCTGCTGGATGAGTTCGACTGCCTGGTGGCCGAGGCCGGCGGCCGCGTCTACCTGTCCAAGGACGCGCGCATGCGGCCGGACGCGCTCGCGGCCATGTACCCGGAGCTCGATCGCTGGCGGGCGGCGCGTGATCGCGTCGATCCGGAGCGGCGCTGGCGCTCGGACCTGGCGCTGCGGACCGGCCTGGTCGAGAGCGTGAGCGGATGAGCGCGACGGGCGCCATGCGCGTCCTGCTCGTGGGTGGAAGCTCGGAGATCGCCGTCGCCATCGGCCGCCGCCTGGCCGTCGACGGCGCGGTCCGACCCTACCTGCTCGGACGCTCGGCCGAGCAACTGGAGCGGGCGGCGGCGGAGCTCGTGCAGGCCGGCTGCGAGCCGGCGGCGGTCGGCATCGTCGACGCGGCTGCTCTCCCGAGCCACGCCGCCGCCGTCGAGCAGGCGTTCGCGAGTGCGGGCGGGTTCGACATCGTCGTGATCGCGGTCGGCATGCTCGGTGGCCAGGAGGGACTCGACTCCGATCCCGACACCGCCGCGGAGGTCATGCAGGTCAACTTCCTCGGCGCCGGCTCGCTGATGATGGACTGCCTGCGCGCGCTGCGCAGCCAGGGCAGCGGAACGCTGATCGTCCTCTCGAGCGTGGCCGCCGAGCGGGCCCGGGCCGGCAACGCCATCTACGGGGCGGCCAAGGCCGGACTCGATGCACTGGCTCAGGGTCTGGCCGACGCGACTGCGAGCACCGGCGTGCGCGTGCTCGTCGTGCGGCCCGGCTTCGTGACGACGAAGATGACCGAGGGTCTCCCGCCGGCGCCGATGGCGACCACCGCTGCCGCGGTGGCCGATGCGACCGTGCTCGCACTCGACGGCAAGGCGCATACGATCTGGGTCCCGGGCCGCCTGCGCTATCTCTTCGCGGTGCTGCGGCATCTGCCGCGGCCCGTCTTCCGGAGACTGCCGCTGTGAGCTCACGCTCGCAGTTGATCGACCTCGCGATCGCGATCGCCGTCGCCGTGCTGGTGATCGTGCTGCTGCCCGGCCTCGGCGTGGTCGCGGTGCTCGCCGTGTTCGTGCTGATCGTGTGCCTTCTCAGCTTCGGCATCGAGCGCCTGCGCCGCCGGCGCGGCCGAGTCCGTAGCGCCGGGGCGGCACCGCGTCGCCGCGGGCCTGGCCCCGGCGGCTATGCTTGAGGGGCAGGCTGAGTAGTCGCGGAGGTGAGTTGACCTTCGAGGAAAGTCCGGACATCAAAGGGCGAGGTGGTCGGTAACGCCGACCCGGGGAAACCCGCGGGAAAGTGCCACAGAAATAACACCGCCTAAGCCTGGTGCCGCTGCAGCGCATCAGGCCGGTAAGGGTGAAATGGTGCGGTAAGAGCGCACCGGCGTCGCGGTGACGCGGCGGCCAGGCAAACCCCACCTGATGCTAGGCCAAGCAGGACCGTTCGTAGGCTGCCCGCCAAGGTCCGGGTAGGCCGCACAGATGGATGACTGCTCTCGACAAGATCCGGCTTATAGGTCTGCTACGGGAAAGCCCCGCCCCGGCGGGGCTTTTCTATGACCGACGGCAGAATTCGGGCTGCGCCCGCTACGCTGGACTGCGCCGGCCGGCCGTAGGACAAATTGAAGAGAGGGAATTCTTGCGACGTCTTCTTGCGGCGGCCTGTGCCGCCATGACCTGCGCCGTGCTGGCGCCGGCCACCGCGTCCGCCACGGATTATGCGAGCACCGCGTTGGCTATCTCGTCCGCGGGTGAATGGGGCTCGCTGTCGCCGCCGGCCGCAGCCGCCACCCAGGCCCGGATGTACGACGCGCTCACACCCCTGTTCAACCACGTCACGGACACCCAGTTGCCGCAGTTCTTCAAGCCCGAGCCGCTGGGCGGTGCCAGCGCGGGACCGCTGAGCCCCGAGCCCGTGCCGCACTCCGGGGTCACGATCACCCGCGACGCTTACAACGTCCCGCACATCACCGGCGCGACGCGGGACGACGTCACCTGGGCGCCGGGTGGGTGACCTCCGAGGACCGGGGCCTGCTGCTCTCGGAGGCACGTTACCCGTCCGAGATCGCCGCGATCGATGCCCCCGGTCTCAGTGCATTCAACCTGATCACGAGCCTTCAGAGCTTCACGCCCAGCAAGCAGACCATTGCGGAGGTCGCAAAACAGACCTCCGTTCTGCTCGCCGCGGGCGCGCGGGGGCGCGCCGTGCTCCACGACATCGATGTCTATCTGCAGGGAATCAACGCCTACCTCGCATCACAGCACTCGACGCAGGCGCCGTTCACGCGCACCGACATCTACGCCGTCAGTGCGCTCAAGGATCAGTTCGTGGGGGAGGGTGGAGGCCAGCAGGCACTCGACTCTGAGTTCCTCTCCGCGCTGCAGCGACGGCTGGGCGGACGCCGCGGTCTCGCCGTCTTCAGGGACCTGCGCGAGGGCAACGATCCCGAGGCGCCGGCCAGCCTTCCGGGTCACGTGAGCTTCCAGGCGCCGCCGCGGAGCACGAGCGGCAACGTGATCCTCGACGCCGGCAGCCTGCCGCTCGCTCGCAACCCGTCGCCCGACGCGCCCGCTGCACGCGTGCAGGCAAGCAATGCGCTCCTGGTCTCGGGCGCACGCTCGGCGACGGGCCACCCGATCATGGTGGCGGGCCCGCAGCTCGGCTACGACTACCCGGGCTTCACGGACGAGATGGTTCTCTCCGGCCCCGGCATCAGCGTCCGCGGCGAAAGCACGGCTTCCTTCCCCGGTTACGTTTTCATCGGGCGCAACCAGGACTCAGCGTGGTCGCTGACCTCGGCCGGATTGGATCAGATCGACACCTATGTCGAGACGCTATGCGGAGGAGGCCGACACCGCTACCTGTTCGACGGGAAGTGCCGGCCGATGCAGTTCTTCGACGCCGGCTCGCTGGGCGGCAAGGAGATCGCGTTCTATCGGACCGTGCACGGTCCGGTGATCGGATACGCCCGGGTCCATGGCCGCCTCGTGGCCGTCTCGCTCAAGCGGGCCAGCTACGGCAAAGACGTGGCGGACCTGCTCTTCTAACCACGACCTCACCGACGGCCGAGTGCACAACGTGCATCAGTTCTTCCGCGCGGCTTCCCTGACGCCGCAGACGTTCAACTCGATCTACGTAGATGACAAGGACATCGGATTGTTTACCAGCGGGCTGATCCCGATCAGGCCGTCCAACGTCGATCCGGGGCTGCCGCTCGACGGACGCGGCACGGAAGAGTGGCGCGGCTTCGTCTCGTTCGGGAACCACCCCCAAGGGCATCAATCCGCCGAGCGGCGAGATCGTCAACTGGAACAACCGTCCCCAGGCGGGCTACCAGGCGCCGTCGGACAACTGGTCGCTCGGGGCGGTCCACAGGGTCGACCTGCTGCTGCACAATCTCGGCTCCGGTGCTCACCTGACCCCAGCCAGCCTCGTCGCGGCCATGAACGAGGCGGCCACGCAGGACGTGCGCGAGATGACACTGGAGCCGGTGCTCTCGAAGCTGCTCCGCACGGGCACGGCTCCGAACGCCCGCGATGCGACGATGCTCAGCGTTCTCGACGACTGGCACGCGCATGGCGGCAGTCGTCTCGATCGCACCGGCATCGGGCAGATCACCGATCCCGGCGCCGCGGTCATGGATACGGCATGGCCATTGCTTGCCGGAGCCTGGGCGTCGTCGGTGCTCAGCCCCTCGCTTCAGGCGCAGTTGAACGCGATCCAACCACAGTTCGATGCCCCGTTCAGCGGCCCGGTCCAGCCGCTTGGCCGCGAGCAGACCAAGGGTTGGTTCATCTACATGGACAAGGACCTGCGCGCGATCCTCGGCGAGCACGTGCAGGGCGCGTTCAACGTCCGCTACTGCGGTGCCGGCAATCTCACACGGTGCCGGGCACTGCTGTGGGCAGCGATCGACAAGGCGGGCAACCAGTTGGCCGCCACCCAGGGCGCGAATCCGCTGGCCTGGCACTCGGATGCGAACCGGGAGCGGATCACGTGGGTGCCGGCGCTGAACGTGCTGCCGTCGATGCGCTACACGAACCGCCCGACGGGCCTCCAGCAGGTGATCAGCTTCACCGGCCACGCGCCGGCTGACACCGGCCGCTAGGAGTTACCGGAACGTTCCGTGCCGGCCCTCGCCGGCACGGAACCGTTCCAGGCCGTGCTGCACCTCGCGCAGCGAGCGCAACCCGTGCTCGAGCTCGACCGAGAGCGCGGCGGGCTCATCGAGTCCGTCCTGCTCGAGCAGTGAGAGGCGGTCCTCGCGCAGGCAGGTCTGCGGGAAGCGGGCCAGCTCGTGGGCGAGCGCCTCGGCGGCGGAGCGGGACTCGCCCTCGGCGACGATCCGGTTGACCAGCCCCATCGCGAGCGCCTCGCGGGCGCCGACGGCGCGTCCGGTCAAGACCAGGTCCAACGCCCGGCTGGTGCCGATCAGTCGCGGCAGGCGCACCGTACCGCCGTCGATCAGCGGCACCCCCCAGCGGCGGCAGAAGACGCCGAGCACGGCGCTCTCCTCGGCGACTCTGAGGTCGCACCACAGCGCGAGCTCCAGGCCACCCGCGACGGCGTGCCCGGCGATGGCGGCGATGACCGGCTTCGAGAGCCGCATCCGGGTCGGGCCCATCGGACCGTCGCCGTCGCCGGCCACGCGGTTGCCCCGCTCGGTGCCGGCGGCCTTGAGGTCGGCGCCGGCGCAGAACACGCCGCCCTCGCCGTGCAGCACCGCGACGGCGGCATCGGGGTCGGCGTCGAAGTCGCGAAAGGCCTGCGCGAGCGCGGCCGCCGTCGCGCCGTCGACGGCGTTGCGGGCATCGGGACGATGGAGCAGCACGGTCGTTACCGGGCCGTCGCGCCCGACGCGCACCGCCTCAGTCACGATGCACCGTCGCACAACTCATTGCGCGCCCACCGCGCGGCGCACGAACGTCTGCAGCGCCTCGAGCATCTCCGCGACCGGGGGACGCGCGCCGGCGACGGGCGAGAGGGGACCCACGAGAGCCTCACCGCACCCCCCGACGAGCGCGGCGGCGGTCAGGGTCGCGTCCTGGTCGGGAATCTCCCCGGCCTCGATCGCCTGGCCGATCGCGTGCGCGACCAGCTCGCTGTAGCGGCGGCGGTAGGCGAGGCGCTCGGCGTCGACGAGCGGGTCGACCGGCTCCGCGATCAGCGCCCAGGCGAGCCGGGGGTTCCGCAACGCCCGCTCGGCGAAGGTCGAGACGACCGTCGTCGTGCGCTCGACGGCGGTCGCCGAGCCGGGCAGCGCCGCCGCCGCAGCCTGGCCCGCGTGCACCTCGCGATCACAGACCGAGCGGAACAGCTCCACGAACAGCTCCTCCTTGGAGGCGAAATGCCGGTACATCGTGCCGGCGGCGACGCCGGCGCGCTGCGAGATCGCCACCACCGATGCGGCGCCGTAGCCGTCCTCCTCGATCAGCGCCTGGGCGGAGCGCAGCAGCCGCGCCCGGGTGGTGGTGCCGACGGCGCTCACCGGCTCAGCCCTTGAAGGTCGAGGCGCCGGCATCACCGAACGGCTCGTCACGCTCGCGCACGGCCTGGCGGAAGCCGGCGGCCGCGGCCCGCTGTTGGAACGCGTAGCCCTCGCTGGTGTGGCGAGTGATGCCGTCGAAGACGGTCCCGAGCTGTTGCGTGGCGTGGAGGCCCTGTGCGTAGAGTGACTGATTGACCAGCAGCTTCATCATCTGCAGCTGGTTGACGGGCATCCGCGCGATCCGCTCGAGCAGGGCCTCGGTGCGCTCGTCGAGCCGGTCGGGCTCGGGCGCCTCGATCGCCAGCCCCCACTCGAGCGCCTCGGCGCCCGACAGGCTGTCGCCCGTGAACAGCAGCCGCTTGGCGCGCTGAGCGCCGAGCCGGTAGGCCCACATCGAGGTCGTCGGGGAGCCCCACACGCGCGCCGGCGGGTAGCCGATCTTGGCGTCGGCGGCGATCAGCAGGAGGTCCGAGCACAGCGCCATGTCGGTACCCCCGGCGACGCAGAACCCGTGCACCTTGCAGACGACCGGCTTGCCGCAATGGAACAGCGACATGAAGGCGCGAACGTTGCGGCTCATCATCGAGTAGTCGACCATCGGGTCCCAGGTTCGATCCGGGTCGTGGTTGGCGGCCATCACCTGCGGGTCGAGCGGGGACCCCGGCGCCGGCGCAACATCCTGCTCGCCCAGCGTCCCCTGGCCCTCCGCGCTCTCGACGAGGTCATAGCCACCGCAGAACCCCTTGCCGGCGCCCGAGAGCAGGATCACGTGCACGTCCGGATCGAGGTCGGCGCGCTCGACGCACTGCTCGAGCTCGATGACGAGCTGCCGGATGATCCCGTTGCCGCGCTCGGGGCGGTTGAGCGTGATCCGCGCGACGCGGTCGGAGACTGCGTACGTGAGCGCTCGCAGCTCGCTCATGCCGGCAGCGCGCGGTCGATGATCGCCGCCGCGTCGACCCCGGCCGGAAGCGTGCCGTAGGCGCGCCCGCCGCCACCGAGCCGCGCGGCACAGAACCCGTCGGCGACCGGGTGCGGCGCGTGGCGGACCAGCAAGGAGGCCTGCAGCGCGAGGCCGAGATCCTCGACGACCCGCCGCGCCCCGAACTGTCCGTCGTAGAGCCGCTGCCCGGGACTGCGGCCGTCGTCGGCGAACAACGACGCCGTGTCGGCGCGGACCTGGGCGAGGTGGGCGTCGAGGCGGGGATCGGCGCCGGCGGACAGCTCGCACTCATCGAGAAAGGCGGGCAGCCCCTCCGGCTCCTTGACCATCGCCCGCAGGACGTCGAGCGCGGCGACGTTGCCCGAGCCCTCCCAGATCGAGGCCAGCGGCGCGTCGCGGTAGAGCAACGGCATCCCCGAGTCCTCCACGTAGCCGTTGCCGCCCAGGCACTCGAGCGCCTCGCCGACCTGTCCGGGGGCGCGCTTGCAGACGGCGTACTTCATGACGGCGGTCGCGAACCGCCGCAGCGGCGCCTCGGACTCACCCGCGTCGTAAGCGCGGGCCACGCGCAGCGCCGCCGTGGTGGCCGCCTCGGACTCGAGCGCGAGGTCGGCGAGCACATTACGCATCGCCGGCTGGTCGGCCAGAAGCGCGCCGAACGCGATGCGGTGGCGCCCGTGGTGGATCGCCTCGAGCGTGCTCCGGCGCATCGCGGTCGCCGAGCCGAGCAGGCAGTCGAGCCGGGTGTGGTTGACCATCGCGATGATCGCCGGGACGCCGCGGCCCTCCTCGCCCACGAGCTGGGCGTGGATGCCGCGGAACTCGACCTCGGAGGAGGCGAGCGAGCGCGTACCGAGCTTGTCCTTGAGCCGCTGGAACTCCATCCCCTTGCCGCGTGGCACGAAGAAGCACGAGAGCCCGCCCGGGGCCTGGGCCAGGACCAGGAACACGTCGCAGGGCGGATAGGAGCAGAACCACTTGTGGCCGTGCAGCTCGTAGACGCCGTCCCCGAGCGGGTCGGCGCGGGTGATGTTGGCGCGCACGTCCGAGCCGCCCTGACGCTCGGTCATCGCCATGCCGGCGATGGCACCGCGCTCGTAGTCGGGCCGCGTCAGCAGCGGCTCCCACTCTGCGGCGATCGCCGGCGCCGATTCGCGCAGGGCCGGCACCACGGCGTGGGTCATCGACACCGGGCACATCACGCCGCCGTTGGCGTGCGACCACAGCATGAACAACGCCGCGCGCACCACGTGTGCGCCGTCGCGCTCCTCGCGCCAGGGGAGCGAGTGGATCTCCCGCTCCACGGCGCCGCGCAGCAGCACGTGCCAGGACGGATCGAGCTCGACCTGATCGATCCGGTTGCCGTAGCGATCGTGGGTGCGCAGGACCGGCTCGTTGCGCTCGGCGCGACGGGAATGCTCGAGCGTCTCGACCGTGCCGGCCTCGGCGCCGGCCTCGCGGGCGCGGTCCACGCCCCACGCTCCGCCCTCGCGCTCGAGTCCCTCGCGCAGAGCGAGGTCGACCTCGAACAGATTGATCGGCTGCAGCGGCGGCGGCTGGTTGAGCACCTCGCGCGCCGGATTGACCTGCTGGACGGTCGCCATCGCTCTCCTCCACGCGTTCGCGGGACCCGGCGGTGCGGGTCAGAAGGGCCGCGGGCCGCCGGAGTGAATTCAGGTTCACGTCAGCGTAGTGAATCCGGATTCACGTTGCAAGGGCGGGGGCCGGAGGCGTGGGGGTGGCAAGGGGGTGGGAGCCGTGGGGCTGCAAGGGCGTGGGAGCCGTGGGGCTGCCGGCGGTCGCGGTGACCGAGATTGCCGGACTTTGGCGTAACGGCGCTGGGGAAGGGGATCCCGTCCGTTGGCGGCGTCGGTGCGGATCGAGGCACCGGTTCCCCGGGGGGTGCTTATGTCGACAAACCGCCTGTAGCTGAGCGACTTTGCGCGCCTAAGCGCCTCCACGACGCTTAGACGGCCGAGGAGCGTTCCGGGGCGCCTGATTTGTCGACATCAGCACGCGCCGGCGCCGTCCCCGGACCCCCTCGGGGCCGCCGGCCAACCCGAGCGCCCTCCTTCCCAGCCGCGTTCGAGCTACCGACTCGGGACGCGCACCAGGGTCCAACCACCGCTCAACCATGACCGCCCGACAATCCCCCTACGGCAGTGGCCCACCCGCCAGCGCCACCACCACGCCGACCAACGCCGAGCCCAGCAGAGTCGGCACCACCGGCGCGCGAAGCGCGAGCAGCGCCACCGCGGCGACGCCGAGCAGGATCAACTGCCAGGTCTCGTGCAGGGCTCCCGCGAGCGGGATCGCGGCGCCGAGGATGGCGCCGATCGCCGCGGGGCCGGAGCCGTCAAGGAAGGCTCGCGCGCGGGTGTCGGAGCGCAGGCGCTCGAAGCGAGCCGCCCCGAGCAGGATGAAGGTGAACGAGGGCACGAAGGCGACGACCGCGGCGAACACGCCGCCGGCGATGCCGTGGGCGGCGTAGCCGACCGCGGCCACGGTGGCGACCACGGGGCCGGGGGTGATCTGGCCGAGCGCCACGGCGTTGAGGAACTGAGAGGCGGTCATCCAGTGGTAGACGTGGACCGCGTCACCCTGTATCAGCGGGATGATCACGAAGCCGCCGCCGTAGGACAGCGCGCCGACCTTGAACGCGACCCAGGCCAGCGCGCCGAAGCCGCCGGCGGTCACGAGCGCGAGCAGCGGTGCCACGATAACGCCGGCGTGCAGGTGCGCCGCGTCGACCCGGGTGCGGACCCCGAGCTCGACAAGGCCGCAGGCGATCAGGACCAGGACCAGGTACGGCCCGGCCAGCGCGGCCGATGCGCCGCCGAGCAGGGCGTAGGCGAGCCAGCGCATCCGCCGCCCGCGCGCGCCCGCGACCCGCTTCCAGCTCGGGCCGAGCAGGCCGAGGCCGGCGTTGACGGCCACGGCGGCCACCGCCGCTCCGGCGCCGGCGCCGGCACCGAGGGCCCACCTGGGCGGCGACGGGCCCAGGAACAGCACCGACAGGGCGAGGATCATCACGACCCCGGGCACGATGAAGCCGAGGCCGCCGACGATCGCGCCGACCGGACCCGCCACGCGTCCGGCGCAGAAGATCGCCAGCTGTGTGGAGGCCGGCCCGGGGAGCAGGTTGGTGGCCGAGATCGCATCCTCGAGCTCTGCTGCGGTGAGCCAGCCCCGGCGCTGCACGACCAGCTGCCTGAGCAGGACGATGTGGGCCGGGGGTCCGCCGAAGCCGGTCACCCCGATGCGGGTCCACTCGCGTGCGACTGTGCCCAACGACGCCCGACGAGCGCCGTCGGGGACCGTGCTCACCTGACCGGTTGCGAGTCGCCGCCCACGCGCTGCAGGGCGTGATCGTCGAGCCGGAGCATCCGCCACTCGTCCAGCGTCGTCGCGCCGATCGAGGCGTAGAAGCGCAGCGCCGACTCGTTCCACTCCAGCGCCGACCACTCCATGCGGGGATAGTCGCGCTCGACGGCGATCCGCGCGACGTGGGTCAGCAGCGCCGATCCGACGCCGCCTCGGCGGTGCGCGGGAGAGACGAACAGATCCTCGAGCCACAGTCCCGGCCGGCAGCGCCAGGTCGAGAAGGTGGTGTAGAAGAGCGCGAAGCCGGCCGCCTCGCTGTCGAGAACCGCGATCACCGCCTCGGCGGCCGGGTCGGGACCGAACAGCGACTGCTCGAGCATCGCCGCGGTGCCGAGCACCAGCTCCGGCGCGCGCTCGTACTCGGCCAGCGCCTGCACCATCGAGTAGAGCAGGCCGACATCGTCACGCGTGGCGTCGCGGATGGCGATCGGCGCGCTCAACCGGTCTGCGGCGGCTCGATCTCGCGCTTGAGGATCTTGCCCGTCGGGCCCTTGGGCAGCTCGTCGACGAACCAGATCTCGCGCGGGTACTTGTACGCCGCAACCTGGCTCTTGACGAAGTCGCGCAGCTCGTCTGCGCTCGCCTCCGAGCCCTCCTTGAGCGAGACGGCCGCACCGACCTCCTCGCCGAACTCGTCGTGCGGCATTCCGAGGACCGCCGCTTCGCGTACCGCGGGGTGCTCGTAGAGGACCTCCTCGATCTCCCGCGGGTACACGTTGTAGCCGCCGCGGATGATCATGTCCTTCTTGCGGTCGACGATGAAGAAATACCCGTCCTCGTCGACCGTGGCCATGTCCCCGCTGTGGAACCAGCCGTCCTTGATCGTCTCGGCCGTGGCATCGGGGCGGTTCCAGTACCTGGTCATCACGTTGTGGCCCTTGATCACGATCTCGCCGACCTCGCCCTGGGCGACTTCGTTGTCGTCCTCGTCGACGACCTTCATCTCGACGCCGGCGATCGGGGTGCCGATCGAGCCCGGTTTGCGCTCCCGGTCGGGATGGTTGAACGAGGCCACCGGTGAGGTCTCCGAGAGGCCGTAACCCTCGAGCACCTTGGTGTCGAACGCCTCCTCGAAGCCGCGCATCAGCTCGACCGGCATGGCCGAGCCGCCGGAGGCGCAGACCTCCAGGCTCGAGGTGTCGAACTGCTCGCGGTCAGGGCAGTGCAGGATCGCTCCGTACATCGTGGGCACGCCCTCGAACACCGTCACCTTGTCCCGCTGGATGATCTCGAGCGCATGGCGCGGATCGAAGCGCGGGATCAGCGTGAGCGTGCCGCCGCCGCCGATCGTCGCGTTCAAGCCACAGGTCTGGCCGAAGGAGTGGAACAGCGGCAGCGCGCCGAGCGTCACCGCGTCGGCACCGAGGTTGAACAGCCCGCGTGCCGCCTCGCAGTTGCGCTTGAGGTTGGCGTGGCTGAGCTCGGCGCCCTTCGGCGTTCCGGTGGTGCCCGACGTATACAGAATGACCGCGGTGTCCGAGTCGTCGGCCTCTGTGACCTCGGGCGCCGGCTCGACGTCGCCGAGCAGCTGCTCGAACTCGCCCGGGGTCACGAGGATGCACTCCGCGCCGGCCTCCGCGGCACCGGCCTCGGCGTCCTCCGCGAACCCATGCCAGGCGAACAGCAGCCTCGCACCGGGGTCGCGCAGGTAGAAGCACACCTCGCGCTGCTTGAGCAGCACATTCATCGGCACGACGATGCCGCCGGCCCGCAGGACGCCGTAGTAGCAGACGGCGAAGTACGGGACGTTGGGGAGCATGATCCCGACCCGGTCGCCGGGGGAGAAGCCGCGCGAGCGCAGCAGGCCCGCGACGCGGGCCGAGGCGGCGTCGAGCATCGCGTAGGAGACCTCGACGTCGTCGAGCTTGAGGGCCACGTGCTCGGGTGTGCTCGCGGCCGAATCGGTGAGGATGGTGG
>DATMGZ010000249.1:0-3430 GCA_035555155.1 Solirubrobacteraceae bacterium
GATCGGTGGCGGCATCGGAGTCCAGCCGGGCCCCGGTGCCGGCGCCGAACGGTCCTACCGTCAGCTCCAGGCGACGGTCGACGGCGCGGATCGCAAAGCTGAGCTCCCCGCTCGCCGCCGCGGTCTCCGCGTAGGCCGCGATCGCATCCGTGACGAGGTGAAGGTCGGAGAGGCGATCGACCGAGAAGCGCGCGCCGGCGGCCGCGGCTCTGGCCACGCGCCCGAGCAACCCGGACAGCAATGTGACCGGGTACAGAGTGACGACGACATCACCGTCGAGCTGCGGCTCCGGGCCGACCGAGCCGGCGGGAGCGATCGGCGGGGGCGGGGCGACAGAGTCTTGGCGGGCGAAGGTCATCCGCACCTCGGTGCCTCCATCGGGAGCGTCGCGGAACTCCGCCCGCTCGGCGAGCGTGCGAATCAGCGCCAGCCCGACGCTCATCCGGCCCTCGGCCGGTGGCGTGTGTCCGATCCCGCCGCCGCGGTCGCGAACGACGACCTCGACCCCCTCGTGTTCCAGGGCCAGGTCGATCCGGAGCGGTCCGGGCTGATCCGGGTAGGCGTGAATGACGACGTTGTTGCAGGCCTCGCTGACGGCCGTCTTCACGTCGCCGAGCAGCTCCGGCTCGAGCGCCAGGGGGACCGCCAGACCCGCCAGCATGGCGCGCACCAGGGTCAGCGACTCCGGCCTGCTCTGCAGCTCCAGGCGGATCGTCGGGGTGGCCACTCTCATCGGTCCCACCGCCACGCTAGCTGAGGCGCGTGATGGGAGGCGGCGGGATCGCGGCCCGCTCAGCCGGACAGAGCACGGCGCGGCTCAGACTGGCGCCTGGGCCGCGTGAGCTCTCGCAGCCGCTCCAGGGCGCCGCGCAGGATGCGCGATACCTGCATCTGCGAGACGCCGACTTCCTCGGCGATCTGGGACTGGGTGAGGTCCTCGACGAATCGTAAGGTGATCACGCGACGCTCGCGGGCGCTCAGGAACCGCATCGCCGACTCGATCGTGAGAGTGTCGTCGACCAGCTCGTAGCGCTCGTCCTCCTCGCCGAACATCTCGGCCAACGAGGTGCTGTCGCCCTCGTCGTCAGTGCGGGGCGCATCGAGCGACACGGAATGGTGGGCCGCGGCCGTCTCGAGGGCGTCGAGGACGTCCTCGACGCTCAGCTCCATGAACTCGGCCAGCTCGTTGATCGTCGGCGGGCGGCCGGATCTCGCCGTCAGCTCCTGCTGGGCCTCCTCGACCTTGAGGGCCAGCTCCTGGGCACCGCGGGGGACGTGGACCGACCAGCCCAGATCCCGGAAATAGCGCTTCAGCTCGCCGACGATCGTGGGAACGGCGTACGACGAGAAGCCGGTGCCACGCTCGGGGTCGAAGCGATCGACCGCCTTGACCAGCCCGAGGCTCGCCACCTGCATCAGGTCGGCCAATGGCTCGCGTGCGCCGGTGTATCGACGCGCCAGCTTGCGAGCCAGCGCCAGATAGCGAGTCACCAGCTCCTCGCGCGCGCGCTGATCCCCGTGCTTCTGCCAGCGCACGAACAGCTCGTTGGAGTCGACTCGTGCGGCGGTGTGCATCATCCGATCTCCCAGTCGATGAGCGCGTGCGCCAGCAGCATCGCTGCCCAGATACCCTTTCCCAGAATCTTCAAACAGGTAGATCGCCTCGTCATGCCGGGACCGTCACGCAGCACAGTAGTTCTCCACCCAAGATCGGTAGCAACCACTGCACGCGTCGGGGGGGGCAACGTCGATACGAGTCGGGACGAACCGACCGTCGGCCTGCGTCACCGTTGGGGCCACGATGAGGCAAAGGAGCCACAGATGCACGGACTGAGTCAGATCCCATGGCGACGAGCGCGAGCCCTGATCGGGGCGGCCGCGGCGGTCGCGGCGCTGGCGGTGTCGGCGGCGCCGGCATCGGCGGCGACGCAACGCGCCGTCCGCTACGGACACAAGATCGGCGCCGAGCGAAGCGTCCTGTTCGGGCACAAGATCAGCTCCCACCGGGCCGAGCGCGGCGGCGTGCATTACGGACACAAGATCGGCGCCCAGCGGGTTGGCGCAGTCACCGTCCCCCTCGGCCGCAAGGTCGGCTCGGCTCGGACCCGACGGCGCGCGGCTCCCTACGGCCGCAAGGTGGGCTCGGTCAGGGGCAAGCAGTTCGCCAACTCCCACGGCCACAAGATCTCCTGAAGTAGCAATCGCCCGAGGCACCATGCGCTCCCATCCATCCCACCCCGCTGACCAGTCGCCACCGCTCCCACATCGGTTCGTCCTCTACACGTTCGGCGTCGCGGCGTTTGCCGTCGCGGCGCTGGCCGGGTGGGGATCGACCTGGACGTGGCAGGTCAACTCACCGGCGCTGCTCGCGATGTTGTCGGTATTCGTCGTCGCCGCGGAGCTGCTGCCGATTCCGGTCCCGCGGCGGCACGGGCTGGCCAAGGTGACCGTCTCGACCGCGTTCGCAGTCGCGATCCTGCTCCGGTTCGGTCCGTTGCCGGCGACGCTCGTCTACGTGACGAGCTCGGTGATCGCCGACTCGATCGCTCGCGTCGCGCCGATCAAGGTGATGTTCAACGCGGCCCAGTACGTGCTGGCGATGATCGCCGCCGCCGGCGTCCTCGCCCTGGCCGGAACGCAGCCGATGACGGACATCACCGGGACCGACCTGCCGATCGCGATCGCGGCCGCGGTGGCCTTCTTCGTGGTCAACCACGCGCTCGCCTGCACCGCGGCAGCGCTCCTCACGGGGCTGCCGATCGTGCGCTACATGCGTGACGATCTCGCCTTCCAGACCTGGACGGCGGGTTGCGCGCTCGCTTTTGCCCCGTTGGTGCTCGCGGCCGCCGACTCCGGCCTGGCGCTCGTGCCGCTGTGCTTCGTGCCGATGCTGGCGCTCTACATCGGCGGCCGGCAGGCCGCGGTCAACAGCCACCGCGCTTACCACGACACCCTGACCGACCTGCCGAACCGACGGCTCCTCGCCGAGCACCTCAGCGCGGCACTCGCGGGCGCCCAGCAGGAGAATCGCCCGCTGGCCGTGATGATCCTCGACCTCGATGACTTCAAGGGGATCAACGACACGCTCGGGCACGATTTCGGCGACCTGGTGCTGAGAGCGGTCGCGGACCGGTTCGACCAGGCTCTCGGTCACGGCGCCACGCTCGCCCGGCTCGGCGGCGATGAGTTCGCGGTCGTGATGGACGGCACCGGTGCGCAGGCCGGCCAGGCCGCCCAGCGACTGGTCACGGCGCTCGCCGACCCGCTCCGAGTCGAGTCGCTCGCCGTGCAGACCGCTACCAGCATCGGCATCGCGTGCTTCCCCGAGCACGGGACCACGGCGCCCGAGCTGATGCGTCACGCCGACGTGGCGCTGTACTGCGCCAAGGCCTCCGACGCGTCGATCCAGACTTACGCCGAGGAATACGAC
>DATMGZ010000250.1:0-19189 GCA_035555155.1 Solirubrobacteraceae bacterium
AGTCGCGCAGGTCGGCGGGGAGCCCGAGGCGCAGATTCGCATCGACGGTGTCGAGGCCCTCCTCCTGGAGCTTGTAGGCCCGGAGCTTGTTCAGCAGCCCGATGCCGCGGCCCTCCTGGCTCAGGTACAGGAGGACGCCGCAGCCTTCCCCCTCGATCATCGCCAGCGCCGACTCGAGCTGCTCGCCGCAGTCGCAGCGCAGCGAGTGGAACACGTCGCCGGTGAGGCACTCCGAGTGGACGCGGACGAGCACATCCTCGGCGCCCTCGACCTCGCCCTTGACCAGCGCGACGTGGTGCTTGTTGTCGACCAGCGAGCGGTAGCCAACCGCGACGAAGTCTCCGAACGCGGTCGGCAGCTTGGTCGCCACGACGCGCTCGACGAGCTTCTCCGTGCGCCGCCGGTAGGCGACGAGGTCGGCGATCGTCACCATCTTCAGGCCGTGCCGTTGGCAGTAGTCGACGAGGTCCGGCACGCGTGCCATGTGCCCGTCGTCGGCGACGATCTCGCAGATGACGCCGGACGGGTTGAGGCCGGCGAGACGGGCGAGGTCGATCGACGCCTCGGTGTGGCCGACGCGCTCGAGCACACCGCCGGCCTTCGCCTTGAGCGGGAACACGTGGCCGCCGTGGGTGAAGTCGTTCGGCCCGCTGTCGGGGCTGATCGCCATCTGGATCGTGTGGGCACGCTCGGCCGGCGAGATTCCGGTCGTCACGCCCTCGCGGGCGTCGATCGAGACCGTGAAGGCGGTCTTCAGCGGGTCCTCGTTCTTCGCCGCCATCAGATCGAGGCCGAGCTCGTCGCAGCGCTCGGGCGTGAGCGTGAGACAGATCAGGCCGCGCCCCTCCTTGGCCATGAAGTTCACCGCCTCGGGCGTGACGAACTGTGCCGCCTGGACGAGGTCGCCCTCGTTCTCGCGGTTCTCGTCGTCGCAGACGATCACCATCTTGCCCTGGCGGATGTCCTCGATCGCCTCTTCGATCGTCGCGAACGGGGCCTTGGTGGTGCTCATCGGGCGACCCGCCCCGAATCGATCAGCTTCTCCACGTACTTCGCCAAGACGTCAACCTCCAGGTTCACGGGCGTCCCCGGCCGGGCGCGACCGAGCGTCGTGCGCTCGAGCGTCTCAGGGATGAGAGAAACGGTAACGGATCGCTGATCGACCTCGGCCGCCGTCAGCGACACCCCGTCGATGGCGATCGAGCCCTTTGCGACCACGTAGCGCAGGACCTCGCTCGGCGCCTCGATCTCGACGCGGCGGGCGAATCCGTCGTCGCTCACGGCGGTGACCGTGCCGACGCCGTCCACGTGCCCCTGCACGACATGGCCGCCGAGGCGGTCCGATGCGCGCAGCGGCAGCTCGAGATTGACGCCCGATCCCTCGTCGACCCCGGCCAGCGACGTGCGCTCGAGCGTGACGTTCATGACCTCGGCGGCAAACGAGCCGTCCGCGATCTCGGTGGCGGTCAGGCAGACGCCGTTGACGGCGATCGAGTCCCCGCCGGACAGCTCGGCGGCCAGCGCCGTGGCCACCCGCAGCACGGATCCGTCGCCGGAGCGCTCCACGCCGGTGACGGTTCCGATCCCCTGCACGATGCCGGTGAACATGCGCTCACCATTCCTTCAGCCGGGCTGAGACGAGCACGTCCTCGCCGACCTGCTCGACGTCGAGCGTGAGCGCGTGCACGGCCTCGGCGATCGTGTCCACGCCCTGGCCCTCGAGCGGGTCACGGGCCGTGCGCCCGCCGAGCACCATGGGGGCCAGGAACAGCCGGATCTCGTCGATCTCACCGGCATCGAGGAACGCGCCGGCCAGATGGGGGCCGCCCTCGAGCAGGATCGAGGAGATCTCGGCGGCGCCGAGCTGGTCGAGCGCCGAGCAGACCCGTGCGGGCTCGTTCTCGCCGGTGGCGACGATCACGTCGACCCCGTGGGTCTCGAGCGCGTCGGTGCAGGCCCGCGGCGCGGCGCGGGAGACGACGACGGTGAGCGGGATCTCACGCGCGTCGCGCACGAGCTGGCCGGTCAGCGGCAGCCGGGCCAGCGCGTCGAACACGACCCGGCGCGGCTGGCGATGGACGTTCTTGACCCGGGCGGTGAGCTGCGGGTCGTCGGCCAGCGCGGTGCCGATCCCGACCGCCACCGCGTCGCACTCCGCCCGCCAGTGATGGGCCAGGTAGCGGCTCTCCTCGCCGGAGATCCACTTCGAGTCCCCGGCGCGGGTGGCGACCTTGCCGTCGAGCGTCATCGCGGACTTGAACAGCACCCACGGGCGGCCCGTGCGCGCGTGCTTGCGGAAGGGCTGGTTGAGCAGCCGGGCACGGGCCGCAAGCTCGCCGTCGGCCATCACCACCTCGACCCCCTCGTCGCGCAGGATGCCCAGCCCGCGCCCGGATGCGTGCTCGCTCGGGTCATCGGACGCGACGACGACGCGGCCGATGCCGGCCTCGCGGATCGCCTCGGTGCACGGCGGCGTCCGGCCCTGGTGGCAGCACGGCTCGAGCGAGACGTACAACGTCGCGGCGCCGAGGTCACGGCCGCCGGCGGCGCGGATCGCCTGCACCTCCGCGTGCGAGGAGCCAAGCGCCTCGTGATAGCCCTCGGCGATGATCTCCTCGTCGAGCGCCACCACCGCGCCGACGAGCGGGTTCGGACTCACGCGGCCGCGGCCCTGCTCTGCGAGCTCGATCGCGCGGGCGAGGTGACGGCGGTCGGTATCGGTCCTTGGCGGCGGCATCCCGGACAGATGAGGATAGGACGCCGGGGCGGATCGAGTGCGGCGCCGGCGCTACGAGCCGCAGCGGCCGCCGGTGAGCCGGTACACGCTCATCTCCGGGCCCGGGGAGTGGTACTGGCGGGGGTAGTAATCGATCGACCAGTCGAAGCTGAACGGCACCGAGTGGACGCCGGCGGCGAACGGGCTGGCGTGGTAGACGAGCCGTCCGCGCCGGGCCAGGGCGGCGTAGTAGGCGATCGCGCCGGGTGCCAGGTTCGGCTGCGCGAACGCGCGTCCGGCCTGGAGCGAGCCGATCACCACCCAGCAGTAGCCGCCCTTGACGTACTCGTCGAGCAGCGCGGGGCGCAGCGCGCGCTCGTACTGGTCCACGAGCACGTAGCGCTTCTGGCCGGCGGGCAACGGGTTGCCGTTGGGGTCCAGGTCGCTCAGCCAGGTCGGATAGCGCAGCCACCGCTCGCCGGTCGGCGTCCAGGGCAGGAACGTCCCGACGTCGGTCGTCCAGTCGTCGGGCACCAGCGGCTCGAGCACGACCCGGGCCCCGGCCGGAATGTTGTTGACCATCCAGGCCCGGGTCTGATTGCGGGTGTCAGGGCGCGACAGCGCGATGTCGTTGTGCACCACCGCGGACCCACTCTGGGCCAGCAGCAGCACCGCGACCACGGTTCCGGCCAGCGCCACCGGAACGCGCCGGTGGCGCACCAGCCAGCGCACGAGCTCGACGGCGCCGTAGCCGGCGAGGATGGCCACGATCGGGAAGATCGGCATCAGCCAGCGGCCGAAATAGCGCTGCTGGTCGCCCATGAAGACGATGAAGGCGATCGGCGCGGGCAGCAGCACGAGCGCCATCGCGACGCGCTTGCGCGCGATCAGCAGCGCGGCGCCGCCCACGGCCGCCACCGTCGGGCCCCAGCCCAGCCCCCAGGTCAGCGTCCACAGGTAGTAGGTGATGCCGCTGCCCTGGGTCGTCCCGAGCTTGACCGGATCCTGGCCGGCGGCCAGCGATGCCTGCGAGGAGACCCCGGAGCTGAACGAGCCCCAGTCGAGGATCGAGTACGGGTTCACGATCAGGAACGCGGCCAGGGCGACGAGCAGCGCCAGCCCGAGACGTCCGAGTGCGGCGAGCCGGCCCCCGCCCGCGCCGTCGCACACGGCCGCGGCCACGAGACACAGCAGCGTCACGCCACCGGTGTATTTGGTCGCCGAGGCAAGCCCGATCCCGACCCCCGCGATCAGATAGTCGCGGGTCTTGCCGCGCCGCACCACGCCCGCGACCCCGTACAGCGACAGCGCCACCGGCGCCAGTGTGGGGACGTCGTTGAGGGCCAGGTGGCTGTAGAAGATGGGCAGGAAGGCAAAGCCGAAGATCGAGGCCGCCACCAGCCCCACGGGACGGATGAACATCCGCGCCCCGGCGAGATACGTGAGCCACGTCGCGATCGTCCCCAGCGCGGCCGCGACCACCCGGGCGACGACGTAGAGCGTGGTCGGATCGCTCGTATAGGCCCGGGTCACCGCGTCCCGGCCTCCGAACCAGACGTCGAAGACGATGTGCAGCAGATAGCTGTAGGCCGGCGGGTTGAGGAAGTAGTGCGGGTTCAGGTCGTGCCCGAAGAACGCGATCGCCCGCGGCACGAAGTGCGTCGCCTCGTCGATGTTGTAGCTGTAGGGCAGGCCCTGCTTGACGCCCCAGACCCGCAGCAGGAAGGTCACGACGAGCAGCACGCCCACCGCGGGGCGGATCAGATCCGGCCTGCGGCGGCTGCGCTCCGCGCGGCGGCGCCGTGTCGGCGCGGGCGGTCCGGTGACGGTTTGGGCCGGCTCGGGCCGGGTGAGCGTGGCCGCTTGCATCGCGAGGAACGAGTATCTCGACTTCTCCGGCGCGACGTGCCATCGAGGGCAAACTCGTCGATCCTGCCCGTCTGGGATACTTCCTCGTCAGTTTAGGGCACCCGCCGCGACCTTTCGCCCCGCTTCCGTTGTGCTCTACGCCCGCCGGCGGGGCCCGTACCACCCTCGGGAGCGGCCGAAGTCAGGCCCATGAAGCTCATCATCCAGATTCCCTGTTTCAACGAGGAAGACCAGCTTCCCGAGACGCTCGACCACCTGCCGAGGGAAGTCGAGGGGTTCGACACGGTCGAATGGCTGATCATCGATGACGGCTCATCTGATCGCACGATCGAGGTCGCGCGCGCCCACGGCGTCGATCACGTCGTCAAGCTGACCAACAACAAGGGTCTGGCCGCCGCCTTCCAGGCCGGTCTCGACGCCGGTCTCAAGCTCGGCGCCGACGTGATCGTCAACACCGACGCCGACAACCAGTATGAGGGCGGCGACATCCCCAAGCTCGTCGGCCCGATCCTGCGCGGGCAGGCGGACATGGTCGTCGGCGACCGCCAGGTGGAGACGATCGGGCACTTCTCGGCCAGCAAGAAGCTGCTACAGCGGCTCGGATCCTGGGTAGTCCGGCAGGCATCCTCGACCGAGATCCCCGACACCACCTCCGGGTTCCGGGCCTACAACCGTGAGGCGGCGCTACAGATGCAGGTGGTCTCCAAGTTCACCTACACGCTGGAGACGATCATCCAGGCCGGCAAGCTGCTGGTCGCGATCGACCACGTGCCGGTGCGGACCAACGACAAGACGCGCGAGTCGCGCCTGTTCCCCTCCACCGGCGCCTACGTGCGCCGCAACGGGCTCTCGATCTTCCGCATCTACTCCCAGTACGAGCCGCTGCGTGTGTTCTGGGGCGCCGCGATCCTGCTCGGGCTCGGAGCGTTCGGGGTGTTCGTCCGCTTCCTGGTCGCGTTTGCCCAAGGCCAGGGCAAGGGCCACGTCCAGTCTCTGATCCTCGGTGCGGTCCTGTTCAACGCGGCGATGCTGATGGCCGCGCTCGGCGTGATCGGCGACCTGCTCGCCGCCCAGCGCACCCTCTCGCAGCGGACGTTCGAGCGGATCCGGCGGATCGAGCTCCAGCTCGGCGTGGCGCCGTCGCACTACGAGCCCGGGAGCAGCTCCGAGAACCGCGAGGCGCTCGGGGTATGAGCCAGCCGACCGCGTCGCCGGAGGCCGTTCCCACCGGCAACACGTTCGACAAGTACGGCTCGAGCAACCCGGTCGTCCGGCGCTTGATGCACGGCTTCGAAACCGCGCTCCAGTCGCTCTTTCAGACGGCCGGCCCGGATTCGGTGCTCGATGTGGGCTGCGGCGAGGGCGTGCTGACCTACCAGTGGGCCCAGCAGCTCGGCGAGCGGCGGATCGTCGGCATCGACCTCGTCGATCCGAAGCTCGAAGCCGAATGGGCGACCCGTCAGCGGCCGAACCTCGAGTACCGCACGATGCGAGCGGAGAACCTCCCGTTTGCCGAGAACGAGTTCGGCCTCGCCTCGGCGATCGAGGTCCTCGAGCACGTCCCGGACCCCGAGCACACGCTGGGCGAGATGGCCCGGGTGGCCAGCGGCCACCTGCTTGTCTCGGTCCCGCGCGAGCCGCTGTGGCGGGGACTGAACATGGCCCGCGGGGCCTATCTGCGTGACCTCGGCAACACACCCGGCCATCTCAACCACTGGTCCAAGCGCGCCTTCGTGAGCCTGCTCGGCCGCTACGGCGAGGTCATCGAGGCCCGCTCGCCGTTCCCGTGGACCATGCTGCTGGTCCGGGTGCGCTGATGGCAGGCCGACTGGCCTCCCTGACCGCGCGCACGCCGGCCACGGACTCCGACCAGCCCGCCCCACCGAACGGGGGCCCTCCCCCACCGGACTCCGAGTCGAGGTCCTACGCCTCGGGCGCCCGGGTGCTCTCGATCGGGATCGCCTCGACCGGGATCTTCACCTTCGCCTATCTGGCGACGGCCAGCCACGTGCTCAGCCAACAGGCCTACGGCCAGGTGTCGCTGTGCTGGGCGGTCATGTTCGTGATCCTGTCGGTGATCTACCGTCCGATCGAGCAGCTGCTCTCGCGCACGATCGCCGATCGCCGCGCGCGCGGCCTGCACGGCCATCCGCTGATGGTGCCGGCGCTGATCCAGAGCGGCTTCGCGCTGCTGTTCCTCATCGCCGCGCTGGCCCTGCGGCCCGAGATCGAGAAGAACCTGTTCGGCGGCTCCTCGGCGCTGTACTGGATCCTCGTCGTCGGCGTGATGGCCTACGCGGCCAGCTACTTCGCCCGCGGTTGGCTCGCCGGCCACGAGCGCTTCGCGCTCTACGGCGGGCTCGTCTTCCTCGAGTCGACCTCGCGCTTCCTGTTCGCGCTGGCGGCGGCGATCGGGATCACCTCGGGCGAGGGCGCCGTTGCGCTGGGGATGGCGGTGGCACCGTTCGTGTCGCTGTGTGTGGTCCCGTTCGCGTTCACGCGCTACCGGGTCAAGGGCCTCGAGGGCATCCCCGCCGCCGACGCCGCCGGCGAGGGCCCGGCGCACGCTCAGGTCGAGGAGGCGACCACCGACCTGTCGTTCAAGATGGGCACCGGGTTCGCCATCGCCGTGGTCTGCATCATGCTCGCCGAGCAGACGCTGATGAATGCCGCGGTGCTGATCGTCAACCACGACTCCGGACAGGCGCTGGCCGGGTTCGTGTTCAACGTCCTGCTGATCGTGCGCGCGCCACTGCAGCTGTTCCAGGCGATCCAGACCTCGATCCTGCCCCATCTCGCCGGGCTCGAGGCGAACGAGAGCGCCGATGACTTCCACAAGGCGATCAAGATCACGATCAAGGCGATCGCCGCCTTCGCCGGCGCAGTCGCGCTCGGGCTGCTGCTGATCGGGCCGTTCGTGATGACCGCGCTGCTCGGTGACAAGGGCTTCCACTACGACCGCTTCGGGCTCGCCCTGGTAGGCCTCGGGATGGGCCTGCACCTGACCGCCGGCACCCTCAACCAGGCCGCCCTGGCCCGCGGCCGCGCCTCCCTGGCGGCGGTGGCCTGGATGCTCGCAGCGGCCCTGTTCGTGGCGCTGGTGGCCGCGCCCACGATCTCCAACGTGGTCACCCGCGTCGAGGTCGGCTACTTCACCGCCGCGCTCGTGCTGAGCGGGCTGCTGCTGTTCGTCTACCGTCGCGGGGCCGCCACGCCGGGCGGGGCGGCCGCGGTCCCTACGCCCCCGTCTTGAGCGCCTGACAGGCCGGCTCCTTGGCCGCCACGGCGTGCAGCTGTGGATCCTTGCGCGGGCTCAGGCTGGTCATGCCGGCCAGCGAGCTGTTGATCGCGGCCGTGACGCCGCCGGCGCCGGCCTGGTAGGCGGCCGCGCTCGAGGTGGGGATGTTTGCGGCCTGCACAGCTGCACTGGAGAGCCCAGTGTCGGCCTGCCGGAACGCCTGCACGATCGACGCCGAGATCTGCTTGCCGTCGCTGACGGCGGGCACGCCGGCCGCCTCGAGCTGCGTGGTCGCCTGCTTGGTGCCGGCGAGGAGCGAGCCGACGAAGGCCTGGTACTCCTGCTTGCCGGTGAGGAGGGACGTGGCGGCGGCGGCCGTTCTCTGAAGCCGGCTCGAGGCGGCGTTGACGCCGTCGTACCAGGTGCGCAGCGACGTGCAGACGGACTTCACGTACGCGCCCGGGCTGACCCCGGACGGAGCGCTCGAGCCGCACCCGGCGGCGCTCAGCGCCACCGTGCAGAGCGTCAGCACGCCCGCGCGGTTCACGAACTCGCGCCTGCCGCCGCGGCCAGTGCCGTGTAGGCGGCGGCCGGATCCGCGGAGCCGAACACGGCCGAGCCGGCGACGAGAAGGTTGGCGCCCGCGCCCACGCACCGGGCGGCGGTATCGTCGTTGACGCCCCCGTCGACCTCGAGCGCCACGTGGGCCGGGAGCAGGTCGCGCATGATCGCGAGCTTCTTCAGCGAGTGTCCGATGAACGGCTGTCCGCCCCAGCCCGGGTTGACACTCATGCACAACGCGAGGTCGAGTGTCTCCGCGGCGACGTCGGAGAGCGCCGCCGCCGGAGTGGCCGGGGTCAGCGAGGCCCCCGCGGAGCAGCCCGCCGAACGGATCTCCGACAGCGTGTAGTGCAGATGCGAGGTGGCCTCGACGTGCACGGTGATCCCGTCGGCGCCGGCCCGCGCGAACTCGGCCACCTGGCGCTCTGGGCGCTCGATCATCAGGTGGACGTCGAGGACGCCGCCGGCGCCGTGGACCTGGTCGGCGAGCGCGCTCACGATCAGCGGCCCGATCGTGATCGGTGGCACGAAGTGGCCGTCCATCACGTCGACATGGATCACGCGGGCACCGGCGCTCATCACCTCCTCGACCTCGGCGCCGAGCCGCGCGAAATCGGCCGAGAGGATCGACGGCGCCACCCCCCGCTCCCTGAACAGCTCTGAGCTCAACTGCGCTCAGACCGCCTTGAGCATGCTGCCGTGACAGTGGTTGCAGGCCACGATCGCGGTGCTCGACATCCGGACCATGGTCGAGTGCTCGCCGCAGTTGGGGCACACGGACACGAGCTCATAGCGCTGCAGACAGTAGACACAGCGGTAGCGACCCGGCGCCGCAGTCGGGCGCAGCCACGGCTCGCCGCATCCGGGACATTCGGGACCGAGCTTGGAGGGTGTATCGGTCACGTTGCCCATAGCGTAGTGAGGCGGGCAGTCGAACGACCGCCGACGCTCAGCGCCGGCCGGGTCCCGCTCCCGTGGGAAGGTCCTGGCGCCGGCGCAGGCGCGCGATGAAGAAACCGTCGGTCAGGTCGCGATGAGGCAGCGATTGCAGGTAGCGCCCGTCCCCCGGGTGGCGCCAGTCCGGATACATGTCGCCGAGCACGTCGGCCGTGAACTCGGGAGTGGCGGCGAGGAACGCGTCGAGCACCGCTTCGGACTCCGCGCGGGAGATCGTGCAGACGGAGTAGACGAGTACGCCCCCGGGGCCCGTGGCCGCGGCCCCCGCCCGGAGGATCTCCGCCTGCAGCCCGGCCAGCTCGGCGACCTTCTCGGGACTGGCCCGCCAGCGGATGTCCGGCCGCGATTGGAGCGTGCCGAGGCCGCTGCAGGGCGGATCCACGAGGACGCGCTGATAGCCGCCGTCCGGGCGGGGCGCCGCCGCGTCGCCGACCTCGACCCGGACGCAGCCGGCGTGCATCCGCCGAGCCGTCCGCTCCAGCGCGCTCGCGCGGCCGGAATGACGCTCGACGGCCACGACCGCTCCCTCATCACCGATCAGCGCGGCCAGGTGCGTGGTCTTTGCCCCAGGCGCCGCGCACAGGTCGAGCACGCGCTCGCCCGGGCGCGGATCGAGCACCCGCGCGACCAGCATCGAGGCGCGTGACTGGGGCATGATCGCGCCCTCGCTCCACAGCTCCGAGGCGTGCGCGTCGAACGGCTCCACGACCACTAGTCCCTCCGGCAGCCACGGCGCCGGCCACGTCGCCGCGCCCAGCCGCGCGACGACCTCCGGCGACGCGGCCACGAGTGTGTTGACCCGGAGCGCCGACTCGGCCGGCGCGTTGACGCCGGCGAGCAGGGATCGCGTGGTCGGCGGCCCAAGCTCCTCCCACCACCGCGCCACGAGCCAGGCCGGCACCGAGTGGCGGAGCGCCGCTCCCGCGATCGTGCTGTCGTCGAGTGCCTCGAGGATCCCCTGACCCTCACGCGTGGCGCGCCGGAGCACCGCGTTGACGAGCCGGAACCCACCCCCGCGGCCCTGCTTGGCCAGCTCGACGCTCTCGTTCACCGCGGCGTGATCCGCGACCCCGCCCATGAACAGGATCTGGAACAGGCCGAGCCGCAGCGCAGCGAGCACGTGGGGCTCGAGCGCGTCGACGCCGCCGTGGAGGAGGCGCCCGGCGACGTGATCGAGCGTGTCCCGGCGCTGAACGGTCCCGTAGGCGAGCGCCATCGCCAGGGCACGGTCGCGCGCGTCGAGCCCGGCGGCCTCGGCCGTGAACGCGCGGTCCGCGTAGGCCCCCTGCTCGAACACCCGTCGGATGACCGCGAACGCGCACGCGCGAGCGGGGCCGGCGCTCACCGCCTGAGCCCGCGCAGGAAGTCCTCGCCGCTCATCGGCCGCCGGCCCGGCGGCTGGACGCTGAGGAGCTCCAGCGCGCCCTCGGCACACCCGAGTACGGGGAGCTCACCGTCGAGCGAGACGACGCCCGCCGGCGGTCCCGGGGAGGCGAGCGCGCGGGCAGCGTGCACCCCGAGCAGCGTTCCGTCGGCGAGCTCGACGTTGGCGCCGATGTGGGGGTGCAGCGCGCGCACGACGCGCTCGAGCTCGGCCGCAGCGCGCGAGCCGCGCAGGCGCCGGTCATCGGGGGTGATCTTCTCGGCATAGGTGGCGCCCGCGTCGTCTTGCTCGACGAATGGCGGGGACCCATCGAGGGCGCGCACGAGCAGCTCGCCACCGAGACCCGCGAGCCGCGCGGCGAGCGAGCCGTACGTGTCCTGCGGGCCGATCGGCTCGGTGTCGACGAGGCACACCGGGCCGCTGTCGAGCCCGGCGGTGACGCGCATGATCGAGACGCCGGTCTCCGCGTCACCGACCATGATCGCGCGCTCGACCGGCGCGGCCCCGCGCCAGCGCGGGAGCAGCGAGGGATGGACGTTGAGCATCAGGTGCTCGGACAGCAGCGGCTCCTTGATCAGCGCCCCGAACGCGCACACGCAGACAGTCTCGGGCGCGGCGGCGGAGATCCGCGCGCGGGCGTCGTCGTCGTTGACCGAATCGGGCTGGAAGACCTCGAGGCCGAGTGCCAGCGCCCGCTCGGCGACCGGCGGCGGGGCGAGGCGCCGGCCGCGCCCACGCGGGCGGTCGGGGCGGGTGACGACGAGCGCCGGCCGATGCTCGGACTCGGCCAGGCGCCCGAGCACGGCCGCGGCGAAATCCGATGTGCCCAGATAGACGGTGCGCACGGGGTCGTGCCCGCGCGGCGTCAGGCCGCCGCCTGCGCCTCGCGCAGCGCCCGCATCGCTTCCTTACGCTGATCGCGGCTGGTGCGATCGAGGATCAGCACGCCGTCGAGGTGGTCCATCTCGTGCTGGATCACGCGGGCCTCGAGTCCCGAGGCCTCGATCAGGATCGGCTCGCCGTAGGCGTCGGAGCCGCGCACCCGGACGTGGACCGCGCGCTCGACGTCGACGAGCACCGCCGGGAGGCTGAGGCAGCCCTCCTCCATCGTCTCCGTCTCGCCGCCGGACCATTCGATCTCCGGGTTGACGAGTGCCAGCACCGGCGATTGCTGCTGCACCCGGTAGACGAGCACGCGATGCAGGACGCCGACCTGGGTGGCGGCCAGTCCGACGCCGAGCGCGTCGATCATCAGCTCGCCCATGCGCGTGATCTCCGAGCGCAGCGCGTCGTCGAAGCGGTCGACCGGCCGCGCCCGCGTCTTGAGCACGGGATCGCCGAACTTCCGCACCTGGGCGAGGGCGGCGCGGCGCCGGGCCGCAACCTCGGGATCGAGCTCTGGCTCTTCGTCCTCCTCGATGGGGTCCTCGTCGAGGACGGCGTCCGTCGCGATGTCCTCCTCGGGCTCGGCCGTGAGATCGTCATTCGTGTCATCGAGCACGCCCCGCAGTTTAGTTGGCGCGACGCGGACGGTTCGGCCCCGCGAGCGCTGGAACCGCAGGCTGAAGGCGAAGACGAGCCCGTAGAAGGCGATGTTGATCAGCAGGCCGATCAGCGTCGCCGCGCGGAACGTTTCGCCCCGGGGCGAAACGTGGGCTCAGGCGAGCTCGACCGGCGGCAAGTCCTTGATCTCGTTCTTGCTCAGCGTGACCCGGACGCCGACGTCGACCTTGGTGACGACGCCGATCGGGATCGCCACCCGCTTGGCGCCCCAGAGATGGCCCTCGTCGAGCAGCACGTGGGTCACGTGATGATCGGCGGGGTCGGTGATGAGTCCGGCGACGTGCCCGATCTCGCCGTCGGTGGCGTGGACGCTGTCGCCGCGGCGAATGTCGACCTCGCCCACGGGCACCTTGTCCTCGATGAAGGCATGCGGGCCGGATCCGGTCTTGCCCAGGCCGCTGCCCATCGAGCCGATCCCGGCGGCGCCGAGGCCGGCGGAGTAGGGCATCGACAGCATCTGGTCCTGCTCGTAGTTCCAATCCCCGGTGGCGCCCGAGATGTACTCGGACTCCTCCGCGTCCTCGATCAGGTGGAAATCGTGCAGGGTGGACTTCAGCCGGATCTCGCTCTCACCGGCCGCGGCCACGAGGTCGATCGGGACGAGATGGCCGCAGCCCTTGCGATGCTTGGGCTCCACGACGAGGTGCGTGATCGCGCGGGCGACCGGATCGATGACGACGCGCCGCAACTCTCCGCAGGTGCCGTCGCTGCACACGACCTCGGCGCCGATCACGTATTCCACCGCCTCGCTCATTCCCGGAACGAGACTACCGCGTGTGGGGCGGTCATTGCGGATCGACGTCGACGCTGACGTTCACGCCCCGCGTGTCCCTGTCGCGCGGGAGCGCATCGACCGCCGCCCCGACCACGGCGATGGCGCCGGCGCGGTCCTCGGCCTTGACCACGAGCTGGCTGCGCTCGCGGCCGCGCAGACGGAACAGGGGCGCAGGGCCGAGCAGCTGCGCGGTGGGAAGCTCGATCGCCCGCCGCAGGCGGTCGGCGAGCGCCGGCGCGGCGCCCGCCTCGACGGCCGAGCAGACGACCCGGATCAGCGACGCGTAGGGCGGGTAGCGCAGCACCTCGCGGCGCCGCAGCTCGTCGGCGAGAAAGCCGTCGGAGTCGTGGCGGGCGGCGAACATGATCGAGCGGGCGTCGGGCGCGATCGTCTGTACCAACACCCGGCCGCCGCCCTCGCCGCGGCCGGCACGGCCCGCGAGCTGCGTAATCAGCGCGAACGTCCGCTCCTCGGCGCGGAAATCCGGGAAGCGCAGCGTCTGGTCGGCATCGAGCACGACGCCGAGCGTGACATCGGGAAAGTCGTGGCCCTTGGCGACCATCTGCGTGCCCACGAGCACCCCGGCACGGGCGGCCGAGAACCGGGCCAGCGTCTGCGCCGCGCGATCCTTGATCGCGACTGAGTCTGCGTCGAGCCGGAAGACCGGAAAGCCCTCGTCCCCGAGCGCCGCCTGCAGCTCGTGCTCGATCCGCTCGGTGCCGGCGCCGTGGCGCGCCACCGAAGTCGAGCCGCATTTCCCGCAGCGCTGCGGCGCGCCGCGGCGATAGCCGCAGTGGTGGCACGTGACCGTGCCCGAGGCGCGGTGCAGCACCAGCGCGACGTCGCAGTCGGGGCACATCCACACGTGCCCGCAGGAGCGGCAGGAGAGGAAGTTCGACCACCCGCGGCGGTTGAGCAACACGATCGCCTTGCGCCCGGCGCGACGGACCTCGGCCAGCGCCATGCGGGTCTCGGGGTGCAGGGGATGATGCTGGCCGCGCATGTCGAGCACCTGCACTCCGGGCAGGCGACGGCCGTCGATACGGGTCGGCAGGCGCAGCCGCGGCAGCGACCCCGCGCTCTCGGGGCGCGGCGTGGCGCTCCCCGCCAGCAGCACGGCGCCGTGCGCGTCGGCCCGGTGCTGCGCAACCGCGCGGGCGTCGTAGCGCGGGTCGCCCTCGTGCTTGTAGGAGCTCTCGTGCTCCTCGTCGATCACGATCAGGCCGATCTCGCTCAGCGGCGCGAAGACGGCCGAGCGCGGCCCCACGCACACCCGTGCCTCACCGCCGGCCAGCCGCAGCCACTCGTCGTGGCGCTCGCCCTGGCCGAGCGCGGAGTGGAGCACCGCCACGACGTCCCCGAAACGGGCACGGAACCGCCCCACCGCCTGCGGGGTGAGCCCGATCTCCGGCACGAGCACAATCGCCGAGCGGCCGGCCTCGAGTGCCGCGGCGACTGCACGCAGGTAGATCTCGGTCTTGCCGGACCCGGTGACGCCGTGCAGCAGGAACCGGCGCGCTTCGCCGTCCCCCACCGCCGCCAGCACCGGTGCGAGCGCGGCCGCCTGGTCGGCGGTCAGCGGCGGCGGGATCACGGTCGCCTCGCCAACGGCGTGATCGGCCGGCCGGCGGGCCCGAACGCGCCGCTCGAGCACGACCAGGCCGCGCCCCTGCAGCCGGCGCAGGCGCTCACTGCCGAGCTCCGCGACGCTCAGCGGCCCGTCGCGATCGAGGCGTTCGAGCACCTCGCGCTGCCCGGCAGTCAGCCGCTCCTCGCCTCCGAGCGCCGCGCGACCGGCGTCGGTCAGCTCGCCCACGAGCGCGAGCCGACGGCCGACCCCGCCCGCGAAGCCGGGCGGGAGCACGAGCGACAGGGCGCGCGCGGCCGTTGAGCAGTACTCACGCGCCATCCACTCGGCCAGCGACACGAGGTCCGCGGGGAGCGCGCCGGCCAGCACCTCATGCGGCTCGGCGAGCCGGCCCGGAGCCAGCTCGGAGCGGTCGGCGAGCGACGTGACGACCCCGAGCGTGCGCCGGCCGCCGAACGGCACCGAGAGCAGCGATCCGACCGCGACGCCGGCCTGATCGGGCCCGAGCCGGTAGTCGAACGGGCCGCGCACCGCGCGGGTGCGGGTCAGCGGCTCGACGCGTGCGATCGCCGCTCCTCGTTCACTCAAGAGTCCGTCGTCCATGGCGTGACGGAGGGTAGAGTGGGCGCAGGATGACGGGGGAACGGGTTGTCGGGGAGCCAGCCCGCTCACAGCGGCCGGGCTCGCCGGCGCGGGGCCCGGCGCCGCCGCGGATCACGGAGGCCCCGTCCCCCGACGGGCCTACCGAGAGCCCCGTCGCCCGTGCGATGGCGTCACTGGCGCTGGCACCCGCCCCGGCGCCCCCGGAGCGCCGCCGCGTCAGCGCCGCGCTGCTGGCCGCGTTCCTGGTCGCGCTTGCCCTGGTCGGGTCCACCCTCGGCATCTGAGGCGCCCGGGCCGCTAGGCTGCGCGCCGGTGGAGCCAGAGCCCGGCGAACGAGTCTTCTTCATCGGCCATCCCTCGTGGCGGTCGATCCTCGGCTTCTACATCCTCGGCTTCCTCGGCGCCGTGGTCGCCGGCGCCCTCGCCGGGATCGTGACCGCGATCGCGGTTGGGCACGTCGAGGTCGGCTGGATCGTCCTGGTCGTGGCCGCGGTACTGCTGCTGGTGCTCGGTGGCGGTGCGCTGCGGCGGATCGGGACGACGTACGGGATCACCGACCAGCGCCTGACGATCGAGCAGGGCATCTTCTCGCGCCAGGTCCACCAGACCCGGCTCGATCGGGTGCAGAACGTCAATTCCCGCCAGAGCCTGCTCGAGCGCCTGCTGCGCGTGGGCAGGGTCGACTTCGACACGGCGGGCAGCGCCGAGTTCGACTTCTCGTTTCGCGGCGTGGGGTCACCGGAGCGGATCGTCCGCACCGTCGACCGGGCGATCCACGAGCGCAGCGGGGCATCGGCCCACGACCCGTTGGACGGGCCGGGACCGTCTGCGCCGGCGTCCTACTGACGTCTGGTCACTACGCCCCGACGGGCGCGGCGTCGCTGAGCCCGGCGGCCGCACGCAGCGCGGCCGCCTTGTCGGTGCGCTCCCATGTGAAGTCGTGATCCTCGCGACCGAAGTGGCCGTAAGCGGCGGTCTTCTGATAGATCGGCCGGTGCAGCCGCAGGTAGGACCGGAACGCTCCCGGCCGCAGGTCGAAGTGCTCGTTGATCAGCTCCAGGATCTGCCCGCGGCCGATCTTCTCGGTGCCGAACGTCTCGACCATCACCGAGACCGGGTGCGCGACGCCGATCGCGTACGCGACCTGCACCTCGCACCGGTCAGCGAGCCCGGCCGCGACCACGTTCTTGGCCACGTAGCGGGCCGCGTACGCGGCGGAGCGGTCGACCTTGGAGGGATCCTTGCCCGAGAACGCGCCGCCGCCGTGGCGGGCCATGCCGCCGTAGGTGTCGACGATGATCTTGCGGCCGGTGAGGCCGCAGTCGCCCATCGGGCCGCCGATCACGAACCGCCCTGTGGGGTTCACGAGGAAGTTCTTGTGCAGCTTCTGCGCGTCGAAGAGGTGGTCGGGCAGGATCGGCTCGACGACGTGCTCCCACAGGTCGTCCTTGATCAGCGACTCAGCGCCCTCGCGGTGCTGGGTCGAGATCAGCAGCTTCTCGATCTCGACCGGGCGGCCGTCGAGGTAGCGCACCGTGACCTGGGTCTTTCCGTCCGGGCGCAGGTAGGGCACGATCTCCGCCTTGCGCACGTCGGCCAGCCGCTTGGCCAGCTTGTGGGCCAGGGCGATCGGGAGCGGCATCAGCTCCTCGGTCTCATTGGCCGCATAGCCGAACATCATGCCCTGGTCGCCCGCGCCGGCGATGTCGAGCTCGTCGTCGTCGCCCGGCGTGGTCCGGGCCTCGTAGGCCTGGTTGACGCCCTGGGCGATGTCCGCGGACTGCTTGTCGATCGCGTTGATCACCGCGCACGTCTTGCAGTCGAAGCCGTACTCGGCGTTGTCATAGCCGATCTTGCGGACGGTCTCGCGCGCGATCTCCTGGATGTCGACGTACGTGTCGGTGGTGATCTCACCCGAGACGACGATGAGCCCCGTGTTGACGAGGGTCTCGCAGGCGACGCGGCCGGTGGGGTCATCGGTGAGCACGGCATCCAGCACGCCGTCCGAGATCTGGTCGGCGATCTTGTCCGGATGGCCCTCGGTGACGGACTCGGACGTGAACAGGTACTCGTTGTCGGGAAGCTTGGTCATGAGATCTGGAGAAACAGCTCCGCGGTCGAATCGGCCTCCCCGCTCGACGATTGCAGACCGATCGCGCGGATCCTCTGGAGATCCGCCCGCAGTGCGAGGTATCGCGCGCTGCGCGTCAGTCCAGTCTGCTCACCGAGGCTGAGGAGCTGGTCAAAGTCGAGAAGAGTAGCGATGTCACGGTCGCCGGGCGATCCCCGACCGTCGCCTGGTGGCAATTGTCGTCCACGAGCGATCGCGCGTGATCGCGCACGGCGATCACCGCCGCGAGGGCACGCGGAGCCCGCAGCTGCGCGGGACGAGCGCCGGCAGACCAACCTTCTCCCGGGTCGACATCGGCACCGGGACTGATCAAATCAGGCTGCGGCTTCCCCTGCGCCACCTGGTGGCTCGTCGTGGTCGCTGCGACGTCCGCGGCCGCGCTCGCGGCCCTGTTCACGCTCGCCGCGTCCGTGGTCGCGCGCGCCGCGCTCAGCCCGGGACCGGCGCTCGTTGCGCTCGACGAAGTCGATGATCAGCGGGATGCCCTCGAGCCGGTAGCGCTCACGGAGCCGGTTCTCGAGGAAGTACGCGTAATCCCGGGTGACCCGGTCGCGCGTGTTGACCTGGATCGAGAAGCGCGGCGGCCGCTCGCCCGTCTGGGTCATGTAGATCAGCTTCAGCCGGTGGCCCTGGCGGGCCGGCGGCTGCCGCGTGGCGATCGAGTCGGAGAGGAAGCGGTTCAGCTGCGGCGTCGGGATCCGCCCGAACGAGCGGTCGGCCAGCGCCAGCGCCTCGATCAGCAGACGCTCCACGTGGCGCCCCGTCTTGGCGCTGGCGGTCAGCACCCGCGGCCGCAGCCGCAGCTTGGTGTGCGCCCGCGCGCGCTCGTACTCGAGGTCGACGTTGTCGGCGATGTCCCACTTGTTGAGCACCAGCGCGGTGGCGCACCCGCTCTTCATGGCCAGCTCGGCGATCCGCAGGTCCTGCGAGGTGATGCCCTCGGTCGCGTCGCACACGACCAGCGCCACGTCGGCGCGCTCGGCGGCTCGGCGAGAGCGCAGCGAGGTGTAGTACTCGAGCGACTCGCCCACCTTGGCCTGGCGGCGCAGTCCGGCGGTGTCGATGAGGACGAAGTCGCGATCCTGGAAGCGCAGCGGCAGGTCGATCGCGTCCCGGGTCGTACCGGCCACGTCGGAGACGATCACCCGCTCGGCGCCGATGAACTTGTTCACCAGCGAGGACTTGCCGACGTTGGGCCGCCCGATCACGGCCAGGCGCACGGCGGTGTCGTCGGTCTCGTCGGTGTCGTCGTCGGGCACCAGCGCCGCCATCCGGTCCAGCAGGTCGCCCGTGCCCAGGCCCTGGGCGGCGGACACCGCCACCGGATCCCCGAGCCCGAGGGCATGGAACTCGGCCGCCAGCGGCATGTCGCGCACCGAGTCGACCTTGTTGGCGGCGACGATCACCGGCACCGGCGCGCGCCGGAGCAGATCGGCCATCTCGAGGTCCCCGGGACGCAGCCCGGCCCTGGCGTCGACCACCAGCACCGCCGCCCCCGCATCGGCGAGCGCCGCGCGGGCCTGGTCCTGGATCTGGGTCGCGAGCATGTCGCGGTCCTCGAGGTCCACGCCGCCGGTGTCGATCAACGTCAGCGGCCGCCCGTTCCAGTCCGTCTTGAGCTCCTTGCGGTCACGCGTGACGCCAGGGCGCTCGTGGACGACCGCCTCCCGGGACTCGGTGAGACGGTTGACCAGCGAGGACTTGCCCACGTTGGGATAGCCGACGATCGCGAACTTCATGCTCAGGCCAGGCTAGTCGGTTTGGGGTGGGTGGCGGACGGGGGTGGCGGGACGTGGACGCTCTT
>DATMGZ010000251.1:0-3216 GCA_035555155.1 Solirubrobacteraceae bacterium
AGCGGACCCGAGCGTCGTATCACCACGCGCAGGTTGCTCGGGATCGACCGCTCCGGACCGCCGCCGACGGCGACGCGGTCGGACCAGCCGCTGAACCCGTGGACGCTGCCCAACGCGATCGGCTTTCTCCGCCTCGCCGGGATCCCGGTGTTCCTGGTGCTGGCGCTCTCGAGCCCCGACGGCATGGATCCGGCGGCCACGGTGCTGTTTGCCCTCATCGGCTGGGCCGACTACCTGGACGGCTTCACCGCTCGGCTGACGGGCCAGTACAGCCGGCTCGGGGCACTCCTTGACCCGGTTGTCGACCGCCTGCTGGTCGTCTCCGGGATGGTGGTGGCGCTTCACTTCTCGCTGCTGCCGCGGTGGGCGATCGTGATCGTGGTCGCCCGCGAGCTGTTCATGCTCGCGCTCAGCCGCTACGGGCTCAGCCGCGGGGTCGAGTTGAAGATCAACTGGCCGGGCCGGCTCGGCGTGGCGCCGACGATGGGGGCGCCGTTCTTCGCCATGTGCGGCCTGCACACGATCGCGCTGGTGATGCTCTATGTGGGCATGGCGTTGTCGATCACGGCCACCGTGCTCTACGTCCGCAGCGGGCTCGCGCAGACCCGCGCGCAACAATCCGCCCACCGTTGAGCGGAGAGGCGAATACCCTCAAGCTCAGATTGACCCTCTGAGACGGCGGGGTATACTCGGCGCTCCGCGCGCTCAACCTGGTGGAGGACCTTTCTGTATGGACACGTTTCCCGATCTCGGCAGCCTGACCGACCAGGAGCTGAAGGACCTCATCAAGCAGCTCACCGAGGAGGAGATGGAGATCTCCTACAAGCGGCGCATCCTGCACGGGAAGATCGACATTCTCCGCGCGGAGCTGGTGAACCGCCTGCGTAAGAAGCACGAGGGCGGTGAGGACGTCATCTCCGGCGCCGACGTCCAGCAACTCACCGACATCCTCGCCGGCCGCGTTCCGGCCAGCGACCCTGAATAGTCGTCCCGACCGCCGTGGCCCAGCACTGCCCCGAGTGCGGATTCGCCAATGCGGACGGCGCCAACTACTGCCAGCGGTGCGGCGCGTTCCTGGTGCAGTCCGAGCCCACCCCGGGGGCGACCACGGCTACCTACAAGGTCGGCGAGACCGGTGAGATCGAGCCGGTGGAGCTCGAAGACGTGGTAGCGCGCGGCGCCGCTCTGGTGATCCGAGCCGGCGGCGGGCGCGCGGGCGAGAGCTTCCCGCTCGAGAAGGATCGACTGACCGTCGGGCGGCGTCCCGACAGCGACATCTTCCTCGACGACGTGACCGTCTCACGCGATCACGCGATCCTCGTGCGACGTGGCAGCGATTACCACCTCGATGACTGCGGATCGCTCAACGGCACCTACGTGAACCGCCGCCGGATCGAGTCCCACCGGCTGCAGGACGGCGACGAGCTGCAGATCGGCAAGTACAAGCTCGCGTTCCTGAGCCGCTGATGGCCACATCCGACACCACTCAGCCCGAGGTCGAACTGCCCGAGCCGGCCGCCGCCGAAGCCGAGGCCCCGCGCCAGAAGGCGGTCACGATCGGTTCGGTCTGCAAGCAGCTCGTGCAGGAGTTCCCCGACATCTCGATCTCCAAGATCCGCTACCTCGAGGATCAGAAGCTGCTCGCACCCCGCCGCACGCAGGGCGGCTACCGGCTCTACACCCAGAACGACATCCAGCGCCTGCGGACGATCCTGCGTCTCCAGCGCGACGAGTTCCTGCCGCTGCGAGTGATCCGCCAGGAGCTCGCCGGCGGCCGCTCCGAGCGTGAGGTGGCCCCGCCGGGCGACCCCCGCGCGATGCGGCGCGCGATGGTCAGCACCCGCGACGCGGGGGCCCTGTACTCGCTCGACGACGTTGTCGAGGAGACGGGCGCCGACCCCAAGCTCGTCCGCGAGCTCGAAGAGTTCGGGGTCATCAAGGGCGACGTGCGCGCCGGCGTGCGCTACTACGACGAGACCGAGCGCGAGATCGTCCGGGCGGTCAGCGAGCTCGCCCGCTACGGGGTCGGAGGACGCAACCTGCGCGTGTTCCGCAGCTCCGCGGACCGGGAGGCGCAGCTGCTGCAGAGCATCCTCGCCCCGGCGCTCCGCTCGCGCAACCCGGAGCGCCGCAAGGAGGCGATCGAGGCGCTCGAGAACCTCGCCTCGGTGACCTCCCACCTCAAGCACCTGCTGCTGATCCGCGATCTGCGCAAGATCGCCACATAGCCAGTGGCAGCACCGCCCGACCTCCGCGCTCACATCCGCGACATTCCGGACTTCCCCCAGCCCGGGATCGTGTTCAAGGACATCACCCCGCTGTTGCTCGACAGCCGCGCGCTGGACATCGCGGTCGACCGGCTGGCCACCTATGCGGACGGCCTCGGGATCGACCTCGTCGTGGCCCCGGAAGCGCGGGGGTTCATCCTCGGGGCGGCGATCGCCCGCCAACTCGGGGCGGGCTTCGTGCCCGCCCGCAAGCCCGGCAAGCTGCCCCACGAGACGGTGAGCGCCGAATACGTGCTCGAATACGGCATCGACGCGCTCGAGGTCCACGCCGACGCGCTGGCCGGCGGCGCGCGGGTGCTCGTGCACGACGACCTGCTCGCCACCGGCGGCACCGCCCGCGCCCTCTGCGACCTGGTCACCGGGCTCGGGGCCGAGGTGCTCGGGTGCGCGTTCCTGGTCGAGCTGTCCTTCCTCGGCGGTCGCGAGCGGCTCGCCCCGTACGAGGTCAACGCGCTGATCGATTTTCACGAGTGAGGGTGCGGGAGGGCACCTCCGCCGGCTGATGGCGACCGCGCGCCGCACCCGTACGCTCGCCGCCGCCCCTGAACGGGTCTGGGAGGTGGTCGAGGACCCGCACCACCTGCCGCGCTGGTGGCCCGGCGTGACCCGAATGGAGGCCGTCCAGGACGACGGCTGGACCGAGGTCTTCACGACCAAGAAGGGCCGCCCGGTGCGGGTCGACTTCCGGTTGCTCGAGTCAGAGCAACCCGGGGGCGCAGGCACCGCGCGCCGGCGCTGGGAGCAGGAGCTCATCGGCACCCCCTTCGAGCGCCTGCTCAACGAGGCCATCACCGCGATCGAGCTCGAGCCCGCCGGCGACGGGACCAAGGTCAAGCTCGAGCTGCGACAGAAGCTTCGCGGGTATTCGCGGGTCGGGTCGGTGATGCTGCGGCGGGCGACGGGCAAGAAGCTCGACGAGGCGCTCGAT
>DATMGZ010000252.1:0-6825 GCA_035555155.1 Solirubrobacteraceae bacterium
GATCTCGCGCCTGGGCTCGGGTGGGATGGCCGACGTGTTCCTGGCCGAGGATCACCAGCTCGGCCGCAAGGTGGCGCTGAAGCTGCTGCACCGGCGCTTCGCCGAGGACCCCGGGTTCGTGGAGCGCTTCCGCCGCGAGGCCCAGGCCGCCGCCGGCCTGCAGCACCCCAATGTCGTCAGCGTCTATGACCGGGGCGAGTTCGACGGGACCTACTACATCGCGATGGAGTACCTCCCGGGCCGCACGCTCAAGCAGCTGATCCGCGAGGAGGCGCCGCTCGATCCCGTCCGCGCGATCGACATCACGGTCGAGATCCTCAAAGCCGCGCGGTTTGCCCATCGGCGCGGCGTCATCCACCGCGATCTGAAGCCGCACAACGTGATCATCGACGAGAACGACACCGCCAAGGTGACCGATTTCGGGATCGCGCGCGCGGGAGCGTCGGACATGACCGAGACGGGCTCGATCATGGGCACCGCCCAGTACCTGTCCCCCGAGCAGGCGCAGGGCCACGTCGTCAGTGCGGGCTCGGATCTGTACTCGGTCGGCGTCGTGCTCTATGAGCTGCTGACGGGGCGCGTGCCCTTCGACGCCGAAGCGGCGGTCACGATCGCGCTCAAGCATGTCTCCGAGGCCCCCACGCCGCCGAGCGTGATCAACCCGGCTGTGCCGCCCGACCTCGAGCGCGTGGTCTTGTGGACCCTCGACAAGGATCCGGCCCGCCGCCCCGCCGACGCCGACCAGCTGATCGCCGCGCTGGAGGAGGTCCGCTCCGAGATCGTCTCGGGCGCCAAGGGCCAGCGCACCGCGGAGCTGACGGCGCTCGGCGTCGGCGTGGGGTTCGCCGAGGTTCCCGCGACCGCGGCCTACGCGGGCACGGCGCCGGATGGGGCCCTCGTGCCGGCGCCCTGGGAGGATCCCGCCGCGGCCGACGGCGACCAGCCTCCGGACGACGACGAGCGGCGATCCCGGCGCTGGCTGTGGATCGCGCTCGCCGCCGCGGTGATCCTGATCGGCGGGGGCGTGGCTGCCTACCTGCTCACCCGGCCGGCCAAGAATGTGGTGCCGAGCGTCGTCAACCAGACCCTCAACGACGCGCGCACGGTGCTCCAGAACGACGGCTTCGGCGTGTCGGTGCTCTACGTGACCGACAACCATCCCGCCGGAACGGTGATCGGGCAGTCGCCGCTCGCCGGCGCCCGGGCCGACAACGGCTCGACCGTGAACCTGACCGTCTCCAACGGACCCGGGTCGGTCAACGTCCCGTCGGTCTCGGGGCTGACGGGCGCCCAGGCCAAGCAGGAGCTCAAACAGGCGCGGCTCAAGGTCGGCCGCACCGTGACCGAGCCCTCCTCCACCGTGGCCTCGGGCGACGCGACCCGGACCGACCCCCAGTCGGGGCAGTCGCTTCCGGTCGGCAGCTCGGTGACGCTGTTCGTCTCCTCCGGCCCGGCCGCGGTTCCCGTGCCCGATGTCACCGGCCAGAGCCAGTCAAACGCGACATCGCTGCTGCAATCGCAGGGCTTCAGCGTCACCACGAGCACGCAGGAGTCGACCACCGTGCAGCCGGGTAACGTGATCAGCCAGAGCCCCGCGGGCGGCACCAGGGTGCAGCCCAACGCGACGGTCAACCTGGTGATCGCCAAGGCGTCCACGACGACGACGGTTCCGGACGTGAAGGGCAGCACGGCGACGGCGGCGAGGAGCGCGCTCAGCGGCGCCGGTTTCACCGTGACCGAGAAGGCCCAGGACACGAGCAAGCAGAACGAGGACGGGATCGTGCTGTCGCAGAGCCCGGCCTCGGGCCAGACGGTCAAGAAGGGCAGCACGGTGACGATCGTCGTCGGCCACTACAAGCCGACCACCACGACCACGACGACCACCACCACGCCGCCGCCCACGACGACGACATGAGCGGCCGGCGCGTAGCCGTGCTCGGCGGCGGACGGTCATCCGAGCACGAGGTCTCACTGGCGTCCGCCGCGTCGGTCCTCGACGGTCTCCGTGAGGCGGGTCATGCACCGTTCGCGATCGAGATCGGCCGCGACGGCGTGTGGCGCCGCGACGGGGCCGAGATCACGGTGGCTCCGGGCCGGGGGCTCGACGGCGCCGAGGTCGCGTTCCCGGTCCTGCACGGCCCATTCGGCGAGGATGGCACCCTGCAGGGTCTGCTCGAGTGCCTCGACGTCCCGTACGTCGGAGCCGGTGTGCTGGCCTCGGCGCTGTGCATGGACAAGGTCGTGTTCAAGGAGCTGATGGCCCGCGCCGGCGTCCCCCAGGTCGCCTACCGCGCCGTGCGCGAAGAGCAGCTGCGGGGCGAGGCCGACGCGGTCCTCGCGGGGCTCTCCGAGCTCGGGCTGCCGGTGTTCGTGAAGCCGTGCCGCCTCGGCTCCTCCGTCGGCATCGTGCGGGTGCTGAGGAAGGACGAGTTGCGCCCGGCCCTCGAGACCGCTTTCGAGCACGACCCGCTGGCGATCGTCGAGGCGGCGGCGCCAGGGCTCGAGATCGAGTGCTCGGTGCTTGGCAATCACGATCCCATCGCCTCGCAGCCGGGCGAGATCGCGCTCACCGCCGGTGCGGACGGGTGGTACGACTATGAGGCCAAGTACACGCCCGGCGGGATGGAGCTGATCGTTCCCGCGCGGCTCCCCGAGCACGTGCGCGAGCGCGTGCGGGAACTCGCGGTCGGGACCTTCAAGCAGGCCGGCTGCGCCGGGCTCGCGCGGGTCGACTTCTTCGTCGACGGCGAAGTCGCGCTGGTCAACGAGCTCAACACGATGCCCGGGTTCACGAGCACGAGCGTGTTCGGCAAGCTGCTCGGAGCGAGCGGGATTCCGTATCCGGAGGCGCTCGATCGACTCGTGCACCTGGCCCTCGAGCGCTACGACGACGAGCGCCGCCATCGGTTCTGAGCGACCGTCTCCTGACGCCGCGCGCTCGTCACGGGGTCGATCGCTCGCTTGATCGCGCCGTGGCCGGAGGCAAGCTCGACGAGGCTCATGCCCACGTGGCTCGCGGGCGAATCGAGCTGACGACTGACTTGTCTACGACCACACGTAGGCGCGCTCAGCTGTCGAGCGTCAGCTCCGCGATCCGCACGGACTCGCTGTGCGGCGGGAGTTGGGTGATCCAGACGAGGTAGTAGACGTACTTCGCGCTCGGGGCGAGAGGGATCACCGACTTCGCCGCGACCGCGTTGTGGGCGCCGATCCGGGTCCAGCCGTCGGGCCAGGATCCAGGTGAGAGCGCCACCGGCGGCGGCGTATCGCGGGCGTAGATCTGGACGTTCCAGCCCGGCGTCGGTGTGTCGATCTCGAGCTTGCGCGCCCGCACCCCCGGCGAGGCGTCGAGGTACACGCCCACACCCGGCTTCTGCAGGCTGCCGCTGTAGTAGCTCTCGGTCTGCCAGTACGTGCCGGGGTCCCGGTCGACGGCGTTGTTGACCGTGCTCGGGTCCTCGACGTGGTCGCCCAGCGGGTCGTAGTCGTGGGCGCACGATTGGCACAGGCTCACGGGGATGCTCTGGGGCGGCGCCGCGGCGGCGAGGTGCCCGGTTCCGTGGTGCGTGCGGGTGGCCAGCCAGACGGCGCCGCCGGCCAGCGCCAACACCACCACCCCCGCCAGGATCACCGTCAGCGCCCGGTGGCGGAGCCGGAACGGGACGCGTCGCTGCGCACTCGAGGGCAGCGTCCGCAGCACCGTCGTGACCTCGCCGGTCGCACTGCCGGCCCGAGCCGTCTCGATCGCCAGCACGTCCTCGAGGTCGGCGATCAGCTCAGCGTCGTCGGCGTACCGATCCTCCTGGCGCTTGGCGGTCGCCCGGTCGACCACGGCGGCGAGTGCCGCTGAGACCTCGGGCCGCTTGGCCTGCACGTCGGGGAGCACCTCGCGGACGTGCTTCATCGCCACCGCGACCTGGTTCTCGCCCTTGAAAGGGACCTCGCCGGTGAGCATCTCGTACAGCACCACCCCGAGTGAGTAGAGATCGGACTGGCCATTGACGTATTGACCCAGCGCCTGCTCGGGCGAGACGTAGTCGGTGGTGCCGAGCACCCGCCCATCCGCGGTCAGTCCCTCCTCGTCGAGTGTGCGGGCGATGCCGAAGTCCGTCACCTTGGCGGAGCCCTCCTCGTCGATCAGCACATTCTGGGGCTTGACGTCCCGATGCACGATGTGGCGCGCGTGGGCGGCTCCGAGCGCGCGGGCGATTTCGATCGCGTACGCCACCGCCTCGCCGATCGGCAGCCGGCCCAGGCGCCGGATCCGGTCCTTGAGCGTCTCTCCCTCCACGTACTCGAACACGATGTACGGGCGACCCTCGTCCTCGCCGGCGTCGATCACCCCGACGACGTGGGGGTGGGAGAGTTGCGCCACCGCACGCGCCTCGCGCCGGAACCGCTCGAGCTGGTCGGAATCGCTGGCGATCTCGCGGTTCATCAGCTTGATCGCGACCTGGCGCTGAAGGGTCTCGTCGAGCGCGCGGTAGACGGTCGACATCCCACCGGAGCCGATCCGCGCCTCCAGTCGGTATCGGCCGTTGAGCGTGGTGCCGAGGATCGTGCTCATCTGTCGGCCCCTATTTTGCGGTACCGGGCCGTCGTTCACATCCCCTGATGGCAAGGAATTTCTGTTGAGAGGTCTCTCATCGGGGCTACTCCCTACGATCACTCGGGCCCATGCGCGTCCTTGTGGTCGAAGATGAGCCCGCGATCGCGGACTTTGTGCAACGCGGTCTCGAGTCCGAGGGATTCGAGGTCGTGTGCGCCGCGGACGGGATCGAGGGCGAGCGGCGCGCGCTTCAGGAGCCGGTCGATCTGGTCATCCTGGACCTGATGCTGCCCGGACGCGACGGGCTCGAGGTCCTGTCCGGAGTCCGCGCCCGCAAGCCGACGCTGCCGGTGATCGTGCTCAGTGCGCGGGCGGAGGTCGACGACCGCGTGGCCGGCCTCGATGCCGGGGCGACGGACTACCTGGTGAAGCCGTTCTCGTTCGAGGAGCTGGCCGCGCGCGTCCGCGCGCATCTGCGCATCCCCGGCCAGCAGGATGCGACCCGGCTTCAGGCCGCGGGCATCGAGCTCGACCTCGTCCGCCGGTTCGCCACCCGCGACGGGGAGGAGGTCAGGCTCTCCTCGCGGGAATTCGAGCTGCTCGCGTACTTCATGCGCCACCCGGGGCAGGCGCTGACCCGGGAGCAGATCCTGAGCGCGGTGTGGGGCTACGACTTCGACCCCGGGACCAACGTCGTCGAGGTCTACGTCGGCTACCTGCGCCGCAAGCTCGCCCGCGCCGATCGCCCCGCGCCGATCGAGACGGTCCGCTCGGTCGGATACCGCCTGCGCGATCGTGAGCTCACTGCGAACGCTGAGTGAGCGGCTCGGGCTGCGCGCACGCCTGACGATCGCGCTCGGAGCGATCGTCGCCGCGGCGCTGGCGGCCACGTTCGTCGTCACCTATCGCGGGACCGGCACCGAGGTCCGCGGCGAGATCGACCAGGACCTACGGCAGGACACGGCGGCGTTCATCCGTGACGGGATCCCGGCGAGCGCGACGACACCGGCCGCGGTCGAGGCCTCGATTCGCGCCTACCTCGCCCGGCAGCCCTCGTTCGGCGCCTCTGCCCGCCTGTACCTGGCCCGCGTCGTCGGCGGGGCCACGATCACCAACGAGCCCGAGCTGCTCGGGATCTCCAACGACCCGCTGACCGAGCTCGAGACGAGCGCCACCAAGGCGAGCGAGCGCGACGCCGCGGCCCGCGTGCGTACGGCCCTGCCCGGGTACCACACCGTCGACCTGGTCGACGCGGGCGACGTGCGGCTGCTGGTCAGCCCGGTCCGCCGCGGAGGCAAGCTCGTCGCCGACGTCGGGGTCGGGGAGTCGCTCGATGCGGTCCGTCGGGCCCAGCATGGCGTCAGCCGCACCTTCTTCCTCGCCGGCCTGCTGGCCCTGCTGGCCTCTGTGGTGGCTGGGTACGTGCTGGCGAGCGGCATCTCGCGTCCGCTGCGACGCATGGCGCGCACGGCGGCCGACGTGGATGCCGGCGACCTCTCGCACCGGATGTCGATCAACGGCTCGCCCCGCGAGGTCCGCGTGCTGGCCGAGTCCTTCGATCACATGCTCGATCGGCTGGAGGATGCCTTCGCGCGCCAGCGCGGGTTCGTCGCCGACGCCTCACACGAGCTGCGCACCCCACTGACCGCGATCCGGGGCCAGCTCGAGGTGCTCGGGCGCCAGCAGCATCCCAGCAGTCAGGACGTCGAGCGCGTCAGCCGCCTCGTGCAGACCGAGACCGAGCGCATGGGGCGGCTGGTCGAGGACCTGCTGCTGCTCGCCCGCGCCGACGAGGGCCACCTGGTCCGGCCGGAGGAGATCGATGTCGAGCCGTTCCTGCTCGAGCTGTTCCACGCTCTCGTCCCCACCGCCGACCGCCACTTCGAGCTCTCACAGCTCCCGCACGGAACGATCATGGCCGACCCCGACCGCACCGCCCAGGTCATCCGCAACCTGGCCCGGAACGCGATCGCCCACACCCGCCCGGGCGGGCTCGTGCGGATCGTCGCCACGGTCCGGAACGGGCGCCTGCAGATCGCCGTCGAGGACGACGGCCCGGGCATCCCCGAGGCCGAGTGGGAGCTCGTCTTCGACCGCTTCCACCGCGCCGACCGCGCCCGCGCCCGCTCAGAGGGCGGCGCCGGCCTCGGCCTGGCCATCGCCAAGGCGCTGGTGGAAGCCCACGGCGGGACGATCCGGGTCGGGCGGGCGCGGGCCGGCGGGGCGAGGGTCGTGTTCGAGCTGCCGGGGTTCGTGGCGTACGCGTAGGGGCCGGC
>DATMGZ010000253.1:0-13085 GCA_035555155.1 Solirubrobacteraceae bacterium
GGGCCGGTGAGAGCTCTCTCAGGACACTCTTCATCATCTCCTCCACTTGGCTTAGCCGAAGCTGCGGGCCGGTCGATGTAGTGGTGGCCATGACCAGACACCCCACGCCCGTCTATGCCGGGCCCACCTCCGCCCCCCGCCACACGAGCATCCAGTCCCAGCCGCGCCGCACGCAGCGGACCTCCGCCTCCTGGGTGACCGGCCTGTTCCGGACCGGCGGCGCCGACCGGCGCCGCGCCGAGGCTGAGCGCGCCCGCTGGCGCTGAGTAGCATACGGGCGGTCGCGCCCGGGCGGCGCTGGCGTCGCCGGCAGTAGATGTTCGCCGTCCGCAGGATGGGTTAAGACCTGTTATGGCCCGCCGATCTTCTGGTGGACCCCAGCAAGGGGTGACTTACCCTGACTCCGATGTCTCGGCCGCGTACTCGCAGAAAGCTCGTCGTGCTCAGCGCCCTGGCGCTGGTGGTCGCGGTCGCGTTCGGACTCACCCCCCTGCCCAGCCACGACGGCGCCACCCGGGCGGCGGCGCGGGCCGGGCGCGCGGCGGCGCACCGGGCGCGACCGCCGGCGCCGAGTCTGCCGCCGCTGGCCGCGACCGCGTCGGTGGCGTCCGCGCGGGGCGCGCTGACCGTTCCGGAGTCGTATCTGGGCGTGTCCACGGAGTATTGGGCACTGCCGCTGTTCTACCGGCACGTGCGGCTGTTCGAGCGGGCGCTGGCGCTGATCCATGCCCAGGGCAATGGGCCGCTCAGCGTCCGGATCGGCGGCGATTCGGCCGACCACACCTTCTGGGACCCGATGGCCAGGAACATGCCGCACTGGGTCTTCAAGCTGACGCCGGCGTGGCTGAATCCGACCGCGGAGCTCGTCCGGCGCCTCGGCGTCCGGCTGATCCTCGACCTCAACCTGGTCACCGGCTCACCGATCCGCGCCGCCGAGTGGGCCCAGGCGGCGGAGCGCGTGATGCCCCGCGGGAGCATCGCCGCGTTTGAGATCGGCAATGAGCCGGACATCTACAGCCGCTGGTTCTGGCTCGCCACCGTCTCCCGCACGACGCTCGGTGCGACGCTGCTCCCGACGGGTCTCACGGCCGACAGCTACGCGCAGGTGTTCCGCGCCTACTCCACGGCACTGGCGCAGGTCGCGCCGCACGTCCCGCTGATCGGCCCGGCGGTCGCCAACCCCGCCCTCGACGTGAATTGGATCTCGGGCCTGATCGACAGCTCCCATCCCGGGCTCAGCACCGTCAGCGCGCACCGCTACCCGCTCTCGGCGTGCGCGACCCGCGCCTCCCGGGCGTACCCCACGATCGCCCGGGTGCTCGGCGAGCCGGCCTCGGCGGGCATCGCCGACACGCTCGCGCCGGCGATTGCGCTGGCCCACCGCGCCGACCTTCCGTTCCGGCTGACGGAGCTGAACTCGGTCACCTGCGGCGGGCGCCCGGGCGTCAGCGACACGTTCGCGACCGCACTCTGGGCGCCGGATGCGCTGTTCGAGTTGCTCAGCGCCGGCGTCGACGGGGTGAACGTGCACGTGCGGGCGAACACGATCAATGCCGCCTTCGCGCTGTCCCGGAACGGGTTCATCGCGCGCCCGCTGCTGTACGGCCTGATCCTGTTCGCGCGCACGCTCGGTCCCGGCGCCCAGCTCGTGCCCGTGAGCGTGCACGAGCCCCAGGCCGCGCATCTGAAGGTGTGGGCGGTCCGCGTACGCGGCGGCACGCTCCGCGTCCTGCTGCTCAACAAGGGCAACCGCAGCGTGCGGGTGCAGCTCGCGCTCCCAGCCAGCGGGTCTGCGCGTGTGCAGCGTCTGCTCGCGGCGTCCGCGGCGGCGCGCTGGGGCGTGACCCTGAACGGCCAGCGGCTCGGGCACGACGGCGCCTGGCACGGGCGCGCCGCCACCGAGACGATCGCGCCCGGACCACACGGCTACGTGCTCGTGGTCCCGCGCATGAGCGGCGCACTGATCGACCTCGCGCTGCGGCAACCGGCGCTGCCGTCGGACGCGCCGCGGCCGCCGGCGCTGCGGTCGGACGCGCCGCGGCCGCCGGCGCTACCGCACCGCGTGTAGACGCGACTCAGCGCGCGGCGGGCGTCAGCACCAGCTCCGCGAACAAGCTGTCGAGCGTCTGGGCCGGGTCCTCGCACAGACCCGTGTGCACCTCCGAGGACTGGATCATCGTGCTCGATGGAGCGACCAGCCAACCGAACCGCTCCGATTGGTGCATGGACGCGATCGGCCCGGCCCCACGGTCGCCGCCCGCCACCCGCACAACCGCATCCAGATGCGCGCGCACATCCTCGGCGGAGGCATCCGGGTCCAGCGCCGCCAGCCGCCGCTCGTCGAGTGCGACCCGAGCGCCGAGAAAATCGCGCCGACGGCAGTACAGGACCACGCCGGCGTTGAACCGCTCGCCGCGCTCGATCCGCGGCACGACGCGGATGATCGCGTAGGCGAACGGGCTACGCGCCGGCGCGGGCACGCTCGGCCTCCTCCGCGAACGCGCCGCCCTCGAGGCGCAGCGACAGGTACGCGACGTACTCCTCGCCGGTATCCCCGGCGAGCCAGTCGTCGGGGACGAGCGAGACGACCTGGCGCAGCAGGTCCGGGGTCACGCGCGGCGCCAGCCGCTCCGCGGCCTCGAGGATCGAGGCGGCCCGCGGCAGCAACACGTGCTCGGCGATCAACGGAAACGATCGGCCGGCGTGCTCGGAGGCAACCAGGCCACCGTGCTGCAGATACAGCGCGGCGCCGTGATCGATCAGCCACAGCCGGCCGTGCCAGAGCAGCAGATTGGGGTTGCGCGCGGTGCGGTCGACGTTGGTGGTGAACGCATCGAGCCAGACGATGTCGGCGGCCAGGCCGGGATCGGGTACCCACGTGCCGGCCGGCGTGTACGGGAGCGCTGCCGGGAGGAAGTCGACGCCGAGGTTCGTGCCCGGGCTGGCGGCGATCAGCTCCTGGATCTCAGGATCGGGTTCGGCAGCGCCGAGCGCGGGGTCGATCTCCACGGTCACCAGCTCGGGCACGAGCAGCCCGAGGCGCCGGGCCAGCTCCCCGACGATCACCTCGGCGACCAGCGCCTGCCGCCCCTGGCCGGCGCCGCGGAACTTGGTCACGTAGAGGCCGTCGTCGTCAGCCTCGACCAGGCCGGGCAGCGACCCGCCCTCGCGCAGCGGCGTCACGTAGCGCGTTGCCGTCACGACCCGGAGAGCGGTGGTGGTCGCCATCGGCGGACCGTATCTGGTCCGCCTGGTCCGCCGACGGCGTCGCCGTGATCAGAGGCCGGTCCGATCGATGTACGGCAGCTGGGAGAGATCGGCGGCGGTGCGGATCGCGATGCCGGCGACCATCGTCAACCGCTGGCCGTGGAAGTCGCGGACGGGACCGGTCACGGCCGTCGCCGTGTCCATGAGGAAGTGGCGCGGTCCGTTCAGGACCACGGCGGTGTCACCGAGCTCCTGCGCCAGCGATGCGGCGCCGAGGCTCCTCCACCACGAGGCGGAGCACGTGCCGAGGCCGATCGTGTTCCACACGACGGCCCGCGCGTGGGGGCGCGAACCCTTGCGCTCGAGGATCTCGCAGTAGCGAGCGTCGTGCAGGCCGCGGGCCTGCTTGGTCGCCGCCGTGGCAACGCCGGCCACGGGGAGGGCCGTGGCCGCCAGGCCGGCTGATGGCGATACGCGTGGCGGCGCGGACGTTCACGGACACGAACGTACACGGTGCCCGATCGGCCGCCCGTCGTGCCGTCTACGAGCTCTGGTGCTCGGGCTCCGCGAAGGAGCGGAAGCGCTCGGCCATCTCCGCGTCGGGACCGTCCGGGCCCGAGGGCTCCGAGGACTCGAGCGCCCCGTTCTCCTCGACGCCGCCGGACTCCGGCTCGCGATGGTCGGCGTTGGCCTGCGCGACGACGCTCTCGAGGTGGTGGCGCAGCTTCTCCTCGCTGCCCGGGACCACCTCGCTCACGCGCACGGCCTGCTTCTTGACCCGCACCTTGCCCCAATCCCCGTGTCCGAGCAGCCTCACGGTGGTCTCGAAGCTGTCCCTCCAGCCCTCGGGGATCTCGCCGTCGAGATCGACCGTCAGCTTGCCGTCCTCCACCTCAGCGCTGGCCCAGTTCAGTGTCACCTCAGCCATGGAGGTGTCCTACCCGCAGCGGCCTCGATCTAGCCGCCGAGTCGCCTTAACCGAGGACACGCGGGCCATTCGCGATCATGTGTGGTCGGATCGACGTCTGGATCGACCCAGCGATCCCCTTATGCCACGAGCACCAGATCTGTCCGGTCGTGCCCTGGACGGGCGCTATGAGCTCCTCGCCGTGATCGGCGAGGGGACGTTCGGACGCGTCTACAGCGGCCTCGACCGTCGCCTGGCCCGGCCCGTGGCGGTCAAGGTGATCAAGCCGTGGTGGGCGGAGGATCCGGTCTGGGTGCGCAGCTTCGAGCGCGAAGCCCAGCTGCTGGCCCGAGTCCACGACCCGGGCATCGTCCAGATCTTCGACGTCGGGCATGCCGACGAGGGTCTCTATTACGTGGCCGAGCTCGTCGATGGGGAGAGCCTCGCGGCCCGTCTGCGCCGCGGGCGGATCCCGGCCCGGCAGGCGCGCGAGATCGCGGAGCAGCTCTGTCGTGCGCTGACTCCGGCCCACGCTCAACGCGTCGTTCATCGCGACATCAAGCCGGCGAACGTGTTGATCTCGGCCGACGGCCGGGTCAAGGTCGCCGACTTCGGCGTGGCCAGGCTGGCCGAGGGCAGCACCGACGGAGGCGCGGCGACGATCGTCGGCACCCCGCGCTACATGGCGCCCGAGCAGGCGCGCGGCCGCCCCACGAGCCCAGCCACCGACGTGTACGCGATCGGCATCGTGCTCTACGAGATGCTCTCCGGGCAGCCGCCGTTCGGGGAGAGGTCCGCGGTCGAGCTGGCCCTGCGCCATCTGCACGACCCGCCGCCCCCGCTGCCGCCCGAGACGCCCGCGGCGCTCGTCGCGATCGTCGACCGGGCGCTGGCCAAGGACCCGGACGCTCGCTACGCGGACGGGGCGGAGATGGCGGATGCGCTCGCCGCGGCCCGGCAGCCCGTGTCGGGTCCCCGGCGCGAGCCCACAGCGCCGGTCCCGGCCCTCGCCACGCGCGCGGCGGGAACGACAGCGACCCTGACACCTCCCGCCGAGCGCACCGCCGCCACCCGCGCCGCCGCGCCCGACGGAACGGCGGCCACCCGCGTCGCCCCGTCCGAAGCGACCGCCGCCACACGCGTCGCCTCGCCCGATGCGACCGCCGCCACACGCGTGCGAGCACCGATGGCCCCGCGCCACGACGTGAACCTGACCGCGCGCCGGCGTCGCCGAGCGGCCGGCGTCGGCGTCCTGTTGCTGCTCGCCGCCATCGTCGCGGGCGCGATCCTGATCGCGGCCGGCAACCGCGTGACCGTCCCCGACCTGCGCGGCCTGGGCCGGTCGCGGATCACCGCAACGCTGCGTGGACCCGACCTGCACGCGACCTTCGGCACCCGCTTCAGCGCCGCGCCCCGGGGTATCGCGGTCGCCCAGAGCCCGGCGCCCGGCACGCGGGTCGACGGCGGCGCCACGGTTCTGGCTGTCCTCAGCGCGGGCCCGGCGCCGGTGACCGTGCCCCGGGTGATCGGCGAGGCGTCATCCGCCGCTCAGGCCCGGCTGACCGGGCTCGGGCTGCGGGTCGGCGTCGTCCAGGTGCCGGCGGCCGGAGTCCCCACCGGGGTCGTCGCGCACCAGATGCCGAACGCGGGGGCGGTCGTCCCACGACGCTCCACGGTCGAGGTGTCGGTCGCCGAGGCGCCGCGCTGGCGGCCGCTGACCTCGTTCGCCGCCGACGCGGGCGGGAGCTCGGTCCCGTTCCGCATTCGCGGCCGCCAGTGGCGGGTGCGCTACAGCATGGCCTACGAGGGCACGTGCACGCTGATCTTCATCTGCTCGGGGCCGAATGCTCAGGTGGCGAATCTGAGCGGCGGCGCGAACCCCGGGTCGTTCGACCTCGGCGAGGGCAGCAGCCAGACGAAGGTGCTGTCGACCGGCCGCGGCGTCTACCAGCTCACCGTCACCCCGGGCTCTGACACCGCGCGCTGGGCGATCACGGTGGAGGACTACTACTGATCCGGACGTATTCCGGGCCGTGTGATCGCGCTGTGACCAGGGGATGCCTGCACGAGCGCGAGACTCGTGCGTACACCGTTGCCGGGAGTCTGGGTCAGCGCCAACCTAGAAGAACCATCAACGAGCGGACCGGCATGAGCCGATCACGAGCGCTCGGGGTTGAAGGCGGCACGCAGGGGCAGCGGCGAGCGGGGCCTTCGGGTACCACGCCGTCCGCCCGTTGCGCGTCGTTCCGCCCCGGCTCCGGTAACTGCCCGCCCGCCCACCAACCAGCAAGGACGACCGTTGAGCATTCTCGCAAGCAGTTACCCGTTCCTCGACGCTGTAGGAACGATTCTGGTCTTTTTCGCCTTCGTGATCTGGTTCTGGCTGCTGATCACGATCTTCGCCGACCTGTTCCGCCGCCATGACATCGGCGGTGGCATGAAGGTCCTGTGGTTCATCTTCGTGATCCTGCTGCCGTACCTCGGCGTGTTCGTCTACCTGATCGCCGAGCACAAGGGCATGGCCGAGCGCAGCGTCAAGCAGCAGCAGGCGGCCCAGTCCCAGTTCGATCAGTACGTCCAGACGGTCGCCAAGAAGAGCGAGCCGGCCGAGCAGATCGCCCAGGCCAAGACGCTGCTCGACAACGGCACGATCACCCAGGCCGAGTTCGACCAGATCAAGCAGAAGGCGCTCGCCACGAGCTGAGCGCCCTCATCGGCAGCCGCGCCATCACGCTCCGCGTGTCACGGTGCGGCTGCCGGTCCATCGCGCAAGCCAGGGCGTCACCGCCTGCGCCACCGCCGCCACGCCCCTGAGCGCGTGATTGCCCGGCACCCGGACGACCGTGCGGTCCGCCCCCTCCGGCGGCATCCCAAACGGGTCGCTGTCGCCCTGAACGACGAGCACCGAGACGCCGACGGCCTCCAGCTCGGGCAGCCGGCTCTTGGCCGGGTCGGCTGCCTTGCCGGGCGGGTGCAGCGGAAACGCCAGGCACAGCACGGCCACTGCGCCGACGGCGTCCGCGGTGCGACAGGCCACGCGAGCGCCCGCGGAGCGACCGCCGGCGATCAGGGGCAGACCGGCCAGCGGGTCAGCCAGCAACTGCGCCGCGACCGACGTCCAGGCAGCGTCGAGCTGCCGCGCCGGCGCCGGCGAGCGTCGGCCGGCCACTCGGTAGGGCTGCTCGACCAGGCCGACGCTGATGCCGAGTGCCACGGCGGCGTCCGCGACCGCCACGAGATCGGGCGCCCTGACGCCGCCGCCGGCGCCGTGGCCGAGGAGCAGGGCCGCCTGCGGCCGGTCAGCCGGGCGCAGGTGGGCCCGCGCGGGGCCGTGAGGCGTATCGAGCTCGAGCACAGGACGCCAGCCTAAAGGGCCGTCGGCGGCCCGCGCTCGATCCGCCGCCGGTTGAGCTCGACCGATCCCCGGAACCAGCCGAGCTTCTCGATCCACCACGTCATGCCCGCCTCGACGTAGCGGGCAACCAACTCCGTGTCGCGTCCGTCGGACTGCCCCTCGAGCACGACCGCGAACGGCGCCACTGCGGCGCCCCGATGCGACTGGGCGAAGTCGACCGCCGCCCGCAACTGCTCAGGTGCAGGGAGCTCGGCGTGGCCGACGCCCTCGAAGGTGGGGAACATCCCGTCGAACCGGGCGGCGCGGCGGAAGGGGCGCCGAGCGGGCCAGCGGCCGGCGACCCAGATCGGGACCCGGGGCCGTTGGAGCGGGCGGGGCACGAACACCGTCTCGCGCACCGAATAGTGGCGTCCGCTGTACGCGAACGGCTCCCCGCTCCACAGCCCGGCCACGATCTCCAGGCCCTCGTCGAGCCGCTCCGCCCTGACCCGGGGATCGGGGTCCTCGCCGAAGTACGCGAACTCGTGCTGGGGCTGCGAGCCGAGCCCGACCCCCACCACCAATCGGCCTCCCGAGAGGAGATCCAGCGACGCGGTCTCGCGCGCGAACTTCCACGGCCGCCGCCGCGCCAGCGCCGTGACCATCACGCCGATGCGCACCTGCCGAGTCGCCGCGGCAATCGCCGCCACCGTGACGTACGGATCCGCCACCGGCCAGCCCGACTCGCGGTAGGCGATGTGGTCCCACACGAACACCCCTCCCCACCCCGCCTGCTCGGCCAGCCCGGCGAGCTCGACCAGCAGCCGTGGATCTCCGTACTCACCGACATTGGGGAGTCCGACGGCACACTGCACTCGCTCGATGGACTCGGTCATCGCGCCGACAGTTTGCCGCCCGGCTGGGCGGGTAGCTCGCCGGCCCACTGCCGACACACTCCCTGCCCATGTTGAGACGGCTGCGCCTGGGCGTCGCGCTCGGGCTCGTGGCGGCGCTCGGGCGGCGCTGGGCGGCTGCGCAGCGGATTATCCGCCGTCGGCCTGTGCGGCCTCGAGCTCGGCCTTCATCGCTTCGGCGAGCGCCAGCGCGCCCGAGAGCGGCCGCACCATCACGCATAGCTCGTCGATCAGCCCGTCCTCATCCGTGTGCAGGAAGTCGCAGCCCTCGAGCTCGCGGTCCCCGACCCGGGCGCGGAATACGAGCGCGTGGTCGGAGTCGCCCGCAGCGCCGATCTCGCGCACGTAGCGGAAGTCCTCGAACACGCGCATCACCGCGGACAGGATCGCCGCCAAGGTGTCGCGACCACGATACGAACGGAATACGACGGGACTCCGGAACACGACGTCGTCCGCGAACAGCGCCATCAGGCGCTCGTGATCGCGGGCCTCCACGGCGGCACGAAACGGGTGCATCCCCGCGGACCTTATCGGGGACGGGCGAGCGGCGTGGGAGCCTGGATGGATCACCAGGCTCCCACGGCCTCGGGTCAGGCGTCCGCGGGCTCCCCGTAGACGATCAGCCCGTGCAGGATGTACAGGCAGAGCGCGAAGATGGCCAGTGACCACCACGGATGCGTTCCGCCCACCGACAGCAATGACTCGAACGCGCCGAGAATGGCGCCGACGATCCCGATGATGCGCCCGAAGGCGCCGCCGCCGACGAGCGAAAAGCCGGCGATCAGCTGAATCACGCCGATTAGCACCGTGATCCAGCCCCATGTATGCAGGCTCGAGAACACGTACTGAGTGTTGTCGAAGAAGTGGGCGTTACCGATCGCCCCAAACCCATAGATGATGTTGAGCGTGCCCGCGATCATCAGCAGAATCGCGACGAACAGCGCGCGTCCGACACCCTTCATAGTTACTCCTCTCGTGGTCCCAGAGACCCCCGGCCCATGTGAGGAGTTCGTTCACCGAGCACTCAATCCTGCTCGTGGGCGGACTCGGCCGGCAGCGCCGCTCGCCGGCGCAGGTATGCGAATGAGGGTTGCGCACCTGGGCCGCGGTGCTCGCCGGCGCCGGCGACATGCCCGCGCGCCCCAGCTGCTCGATCTGACGGCCGCCGATCAGGACGGCGAACAGCATGGACCTCTGAGCCTCACGGCCCGTCGGGCCGTTGGGCCACGAGGCTGGCCACCGCCCGTGGCCGGCCCGAGCGCTCGGCGACGCCCTCTTCGTAGCGAAGCACCTCCAGCTCGGGGAACGCTCGGAGCAGCTCGCCCGGCTCGAGCACGAAGCGCAGATCGAAGCGCCGGCCGAGTTGCTCCACGTGGGCGCGCGTGACGGTCTCGACGACCAGGACGCCGGCCGGCGCCAGGGCGCGCTGCAGCGACCCGAACAGATCCCGCTGCAGATAGTCGATCTGCACGATCAGGTCGTAGTCGGACCGCGGCAACGGGTCGCGCTCCAGATCGAGTCGCCGGGCATCGACCGACAGCGAGCGTTCCCGCACCGCCGCGCGGAGACGATCGACGGCCACATCCGAGACGTCGACCGCATCGACCTCGAAGCCGAGCCCGGCCAGGAACAGGGCGTTCCGGCCGGCACCGCAGGCCACGTCGAGCGCGCGCCGTCCCGGCGAGCCGGCCACCAGCGACCGGTTCTCCCACAACCATTCGGCCGGCGGATCGGCAAGCGGCCGCGCGGGCCTCGCGCCGTAGCGCCGGTTCCACTTCGCGCGCGCGGGCTCCGGCTCCGGCGCGGCGCCGCTCAACGGAAGTCCGATCCGTGCCGGTCAGGCCGGGCGGCCCGACCCATCCATGGCCGGCACGACCCGGCCCTCCGCCCCGACCGACCAGCCCGACAGGTCGAACCGTGAGGCCAACAGCTCGGGGATGTCGTCGGGAGCGATCGGCGTGACGATGCTCTCGGCCGGCGTCTGTTCGGTGAGCGCGAGCTCAGTCCAGTTGCTGAGCGAGATGCGCGTCCCGTCGCCCCGCTGCGCCGCGACGACGAGCCCGCTCACGAACGGCGAGCGCGGGTGCGTCGCGGTGTGCCAGTTCGCCGTCTCGACATCGACCAGCGGGACCGGCTCGGGGTCGAATCCATACACGTCCACCCATCCGTCGCCGCGCTCGGTCTGGAGCACGAGCACCGGCCCCTCCTCGACCACCCGGAAGCGCCATCCCGCCTGCTCGTGCGGGGCGCCCGGGCCGAACGGGATCGGCTCGAGCAGGCTGCCCAGCCCGAACCCGACGTCAGCGTGCCAGCTGGAGCCCTCGGCCTCGACCCGCAGCACCAGGTGGCTGCGCGGGCGCACCGCCCCGGGTGGAGCGCCCATGCGCACCCGGGCCAGGAGCAGCTCGACCTCGGCGCCGAGGTCCTCAAGCGCGGCCTTGAGCAGCATGTTCTGCTCAAAGCAGTAGCCACCGCGACGCTCGTCGACGAGCTTGCGCTCGAGATCCACGGGCGCCAGTGACACGGGGACGCCGCGCTGCGGATCGAGGTTCTCGAACGGGATCGAGGTCAGGTGGGCCCGGTGCACCCCGGCCACCGTGGGTCGCCCGCGCAGACCGATCCGTTCCAGGTAGGCGCCGAGGTCGCGCACGGCTCCGGACTTTAGTCAAGCACCGTAGTTTCAGCGGAGCGCGGCCGTGGGGATAGCGCGATACCGAACCTACCCCGATCGGGTAGAACGTGTGGTGCGATGTCGGCAATGGAGTCCGGAGAGGCGATGGCGTCGGCGCCACAGGCGCTGCAGGCGCTTGTCGGTCGGTACGACTTCAAGGTGTTCGAGCCGCGCGACGGGCGCGCCCGCGTGCGGCTGTCGGTCGCGGGCGGCGGCAGTTGGGACGTCGTCCTGAAGCGGGGAGGGGCACAGCTGACCACACCGGACGGCGACGCGCAGGCGACGCTCACCGCCGACCTGCAGACCTGGACCCGGATCGCCACCGATCTGCGCGGAGGCATGGATGCGTACCAGACCGGTCGCCTGCAGATCCGCCGCAACCTTCACCTCGGGGTTGGCTTCCTGGCCGCGACGAGCGGAGTCCGCGAGCCGGGGCGCCTGCGATTCCGGATGGTGCTCACGCGGAGCGCTCGTCTCTCCACGCTCGAGGCCGGCACCGGACCGCCGGTGCTGGCGATTCACGGGCTCGGGGCGACCAAGGGCTCGTTCCTGCCCACGGTCGCGGCGCTAGTGGACCGCTTCCGGGTCGTCGCCGTGGACCTGCCGGGGTTCGGTGACTCCGACAAGCCGATCGGGGCGCCCTACGACGCGCGTTTCTTCGCCGACGCGATCATCGACCTGATGGACGCGCTGGAGCTCGAGCGCGCTGATCTGATCGGCAACAGCCTCGGGGGCCGGATCGCCCTCGAGGTCGCGCTCGTCTACCCGGAGCGCGTCGGGCGCCTCGCCCTCCTCGCCCCCTCGCTGGCCTGGCGCCGGCCCCGTCGCTGGGCGCCCGCGCTGCGCCTGGTCCGACCCGAGCTGGGGCTGGTCCAGCTCGCCCCGCGCGGTGTGGTCGAGGGCATCGTGCACCGGCTCATTCCCGGCGCCAACGAGGGCTGGACCGCCGCCGGCGTCGACGAGTTCCTGCGCGCGTACCTGACGCCGGCGGGCCGAGCGGCGTTCTACGCCGCCGCGCGTCACATCTACCTCGAGGACCCGAGCGGATATCAGGGGTTCTGGCCACGCCTGAGCCGGTTGGAGCCCGACGCGCTGTTCGTGTGGGGGCGCCGCGACACCCTTGTCCCGATCGCGTTCGAACGCCACGTCGCCAAGGCGCTGCCCGCGGCACGCCATATCGAGCTCGATTGCGGTCACGTGCCGCAGATCGAAATGCCGCGCCAGACCCACGAGGCCGTCGGCGCGTTCTTCGCGCAGTCCGCCGGCAGCCGGCGCGCACTCGCGCCCACCGTCTGAGCGCGGCCGTCTGCGCCTATCTCAGCGGTCGCGGTGCCGGGCCGATCCGCGGACCAGGGGTGCATGTCGGCCCGGTCCTCCGGGTGGGGCAGCCGTGCTGCTCAGCCCCGTGCACCAGCGCCGCGCGGCACGAGCGCGACGATGTGCCGTCTGCGCTCCGCGAACGCCGGGTCGGCACGAGTCCGTGTCGCTGTGCATCACGTGCTCGATGTCACAAACACACGAGTGCCGGTGCGGGACAGTGAGGCCGTGGCAACGTGGACAGCACATACGACGGTGCCGGGGCTGCCGGACCAGGTGCTGGCGCTGCTCACGGAGCCCGAGGCGATCGCCCGGTGGGCGCCGATCGACTTCGAGGTCCTCGACTTCCGGGGCGAGCGACTGATCGCCGGCGACCACGTTCAGGTGCAGGGCTCGCTGGCGGGGCGGTCGTTCGAGTTCGAGGTCGTGGTGGACGAGGCGCAGGGCGGTCGTCTGGTGTTGAACGCGGTCGGCCCGATCCGCCTCGACGTCGAGTACCTCGCCACGCCCATCGACGACGGCAGCGAGGTCCGCGCCAGCGTCGCCGTGTCCGGGCGCGGGGTGTTCGGCCGCATACTCGCGCAGGCGACCGACGCGCTCCTAGCCGCCGGCGCGCTCAGCACGGCGATCGGCCGGATCGCGCGTGAGCTGGAGCCGGCGCTGGCGGGGTGAGGGGCCGCCCGTGGCCGCGGCCGCGCGTGCGGCCGCGGTGCGAGTGCCGCCGCGGGCGCGAGT
>DATMGZ010000254.1:0-2472 GCA_035555155.1 Solirubrobacteraceae bacterium
TGGGGCGGATGGCTTTTGCATCGCGGCAAGCTGCGCAGCTCCAAACCGTTCCTGTGGGTCGCGGTGTGGGCGGTGATCACGCCGTTTCTGATGAACACCGCAGGGTGGCTTTTGACCGAGAGCGGTCGGCAGCCGTGGATCGTGCAGGGCCTGCAGAAGACGGTCAACGCGAACTCGCCGTCGGTCAGCTCGACCGAGATCTGGATCAGCCTGGTCGTGCTGGTGCTCGCCTACATCGTGCTCGGCGCCGCCGACCTCGTGCTGATGCTGCGCTACTCCCGCCACGGCCTCGCGCAGGCCGACGCCGAAGCGGCCGAACCGAGCGCCACGCCCGACTCCCATGTCCGCGCCCTAACCTACTGACCGATGCAGCTCCACACGATCTGGTTCATCATCATCGCCGTTTTCTGGATCGGCTTCTTCGTCCTCGAGGGGTTTGATTTCGGCGTCGGCATGCTGCACATGCTGATCGGCAAGGACGAGGCGGGCCGGCGGGTCACGATCAACACGATCGGTCCCTGGTGGGACGGCAACGAGGTCTGGCTGATCGTTGCCGGCGCGGCGATGTTCGCCGCGTTCCCGGGCTGGTACGCGACGATGTTCTCCGCGCTCTATCTCGCGCTCCTGCTCGTCCTCGTGGCGCTGTTCGGGCGCGGCGTCTCGTTCGAGTATCGCGGCAAGGGCGACACCGCCCGCTGGCGGACCGGGTGGTCCTGGGCGCTGACGATCGGCAGCGCACTGATCCCCCTGCTCATCGGGGTCGGGCTCGGCGACCTTCTGTACGGCCTGCCGATCAACCAGCAGCACGACTTCACCGGCAACTTCTTCGATCTGCTGACCGGCTACGGCCTGATGACCGGGGTGACGCTGCTGACGCTCTGCCTGCTGCACGGCGCCACCTTCCTCGCCCTGCGCACGGCGGACGAGATCCGCGACCGCGCCCGCGCCGCCGCCCGGCGCATCGGACTCGTCGCGGTCCTCGTCAACATCGCCTGGGCGATCTGGACGCTGGTCGTGATCGGCGGCGGCACGGTCCCGGAACCGACCCAGATCTTCGGCGTGATCGCGGTGGTCTTCGCGTGGCTGCTGTCGAGCACCGACCACGATGGCTGGGCGTTCGCCTCCTCCGGCTTCGCGATCGCCGCCGCCATCGGCCAGATGTTCATCGCCCTGTATCCCAACGTGATGATCTCCAGCACCAGCACGAGCTACAACCTAACCGTCAACAACACGGCTTCGGGCCACTACGCGCTGATCGTGATGACGGTCGTCGCGCTGATCTTCTTCCCGCTCGTACTGCTCTACCAGGGCTGGTCCTTCCACGTGTTCCGCGCCCGGGTCAAGGCGCCGCCGCCGGCGGAGGACCCGTCGGGTGCGGGCTCGCCCGTCCGGGCAGGCTGAGGCCGGTCGCGCGCTACTTCGAGGCCGCTCCGGGCACCACCAGCACGGGGCGCTCGGAGTGATGCACGACGGCGTTGGAGAGGCTGCCGAGCAGGGCCGACTGCACGGCCGTGACGCCGCGCGTGCCGACGACGATGAAGGCCGCGTCGAGCTCGTCGGCGATGTCGAGGATCGTCCGCCAGATGCTCGGGCCGCTACGCTCGACGCGCAGCTCGGCCTCGAGTCCCGCACCGCGGGCCAGCTCGAGACCCTCCTGGGCGACCGCTTGGGCGCGATCCTGCGAGTACTGCTCGAGCTCGGCGAACGACGGCATGTCCGGCGCCTCGTGCAGGCCGAACGAATCCGACGCCGGCAGCGGCGGGCTCCACACGTGCACGAGCGTGACGGGCTGATGGCCGAGCGCCGCGCCGGCGACCTCGATCGCATGCCTCGCGCTTCGCGAGCCGTCGTAACACAGGACGATCATCGCGATGACTCTAATGCACGCTCGGCGGTGGCGGCATTGAGTTCGTGGGGGATGGAGGGTGCGGGTCGGCCGGGTTGTTCGACGTGGACGCTCTTGACCCACATATACGATGGAAAAGAGCGTCCACGTCGACGAGCGGCGCCTTGCACCGGCCGAATCACCCCTACGCAGCGCTCGTCTGCGCCGGCGGCTCCGGCACGAGCTCGGCGGCGGGCTCGGGCAGCAGCCGTGGCGCCGGCGCCGGCCGTTTGCGGTGGGCGCTCGAGACGCGGTCCCGGCCCTCCGCCTTGGCCTGGTAGAGGGCCTCGTCGCCGGCCTCGTACAACGGGTGCAGCTGGGCAGCGGAACCGGAAGCGATGCTGACGCCGATCGACAGGGTCAAGAACAGGCCCTGGGTGCGGCACTCGCGGGTCGCCTCGCACATCCGCTCGCCGAGGTGAGGAGCACCACGATCCACCAGTTGCAGGCCGGCGCGAGGTAGGCCACCATCAGCGCCAGCACGATCGTGGAGATCCGGCGCGCTCGGGCGATCCGCCCCGAGTTCTCGATCACGCGGGCACGATCCTCGCCGTTCGGGCACACCCAGGTCGGTTGGGGCACCGTCA
>DATMGZ010000255.1:0-35628 GCA_035555155.1 Solirubrobacteraceae bacterium
CAGACCCACGGTGCTGCCCGGGGGAACCGAACCCGGTACTCGGAGCGCCAGTCCGTCACCCCGAGCCGGTTCACGTCGAGCCCCCCGGACGTCGCGACCAGGACCAGGCGCCGGATCGACGCCGGGTACCGCAGCGCCAGGCCGATCGCGACCGCTCCGCCCAGTGACTGGGCGACGACATCGGTGTGACCGTCGAGCTCGCCGGCGGCGAGCTCGACCAGATCGGCATACCCGCGGACGCGCGCATCGTGGGGCTCGTCACCGGCACCGGGCCAGCGGAGCAGCGTCTGGTTCCAGGCCGCCGGGAGGCGATCGGCCGCCGGACGCCAGAACGCGGCCGCGCCCGCCGTGCCGGGTAGGAACAGCAGCGTGCGGGCTCGAGCCATCGCGGCATCTTCCCGGACGGGAGCACCGCGAGTAGGCTTTGCCGCGAGAGAGAGGAAGCGCATGTCCGCACCAGTGCTGCTCCGTGATCGGTCTCCCGTCGCGCAGGTCATCCTCGGTGGTGTCGTCCCCGCCGCGGTCGGAGTGCTGGCCGGGGTCCTGGTCCGCCGCGGTCGTGACCCGGCCGTAGTAGCCGGAGATCGAGGCCAGGGTGCGCTCGGGGAGCTCACCGGCGCGGTGTCCGAGCACCTGCACGTCGAACATCAGGTCGAACCACAGCACGGCGAGCAGGAACCCTGCTCCGGCGGTCACGAATGCGGTCACACCGGCGAGTATGCAGTCGCGGTGAGGCCCACGGCCACGCGCAACCGGTCAGGCCGGGGCGAACAGGCGCGGGTCGGCGGTGGTGATCCCGTGGACCCCGAGCCCGCGGAGTGATTGGATCGCCGCGCGCTCATTGACGGTCCACGCGTAGAGCAGAGCATCGCGGGCCGTGACCGCGTCGAGGAGCGCGTGGTCGATCAGGCGGTGCTGAGCCATCAGGGCATCCCAGCGCCGAGAGGCCAGTCCGTCGAGCACGTGCGTGCGCCAATCGCCCCACCGTCGGCTGAGGCGGGCGATGCGGCCGCCGATCGAGATCGCGGTGCGCGACCGGGGCTCGAGCTCGCGCAGGCGGTCGAGTACGGCGGGTACCTGTGAGGACAGGAGCGTGCGCTCGAGTAGACGCGCCCCCCGCAGTCCGTCGAGCAGCGCCACCTCGAACCCGGTGTGCTTGACGTCCATGTTCAGGCCGATGTCGGCGAACCGGCGGCCGCCGAGGTGATCCAGCGCGTCGTGAAGGCGCACGCAGTTGCCGCGGCGCGCATCGAGCACGGTATGGGCGAGAACCAGCTCACCGCGCCAGCCGCGCACATCGAACTCCACGATGTCGATTCCGACCTCGAGCGCGGCGTCGAACGACGGCAGCGTATTGGCCGGCGCCAGCGCGCTGGCGCCACCGTGACCGATGCGCTGACAGATATGGGTGCTCATCGGGCCGACACGATGACACGTCTGGACGCGCGGGCAGCACATTGAGGTGCAATGCGCGACGCGGCCCAGTGTCGCGATTCGGAAATTCGGATGCAGGATGCGGGATGGCTGGGCGTGGCTGGGTGGTGGCGGTGACCCAAGACATACTGGTGGTACGGCGGGGTCACCGCCGCCGCCCAGGCGCGTCCAGACGGACGCAGACCGCGTGCGAATTTCCGACTCACGACACTACACCCGCAGGTACGATGCGCCGTTGACGTCGATCACCGAGCCGCTGGCCATCACCGCCTCGGGCGAGGCGAGGTAGAGCACGGCCGCAGCCACCTCGTCGGGCGTGGCGACCCGCCCGAGCGGGCTCTCGGCCCGTCGCCTCTCTCCCCTCTCGCCCGCGAGTGCCTCGGCGGCCATCTCCGTCTCGGTCATGCCCGGCGCGACCGCGCTGACGGCGATGCCGTGAGGTCCGAGCGCCCGCGCCAGCGACTGGCCGAACGCGATGATCGCGGCCTTGCTGGCGCCGTAGGCGGGCTGGGCGGGCTCACCGCGGAAGGCCCCGCGCGAGGACACATTGACGATGTGGCCGCCGCCGGTGCGGACCATGTGCTGGACGGCGCACCAGGTCACGTTCGCGGCGCCCACGAGATTGACGGCGAGCGTGTCGTGCCAGGCACGTTGCCACTCCTCGTAGCCGGTCTCGGTGATCGGGTGCGGCTCGAACACACCCGCGTTGTTCACGAGCACGGTCAAGCCGCCGAGCCCCTCGGCGGCGGCGTCGACCATCCGGCGCACGGCCGCCGGATCGGTGAGGTCGGCGCCCACGACCACGTGACCCGTCCCCGCCAGCGACGCCGCAACCTGCTCGGCACCGTTCACGCTGCGGCCGTAGTGCACGGCGACACGGTCACCGCGCGCGGCGAACGCGCGCGCAACCGCCGCGCCGATCCCCCGCGATGCTCCGGTCACCAGCACCGCGCGGCCAAGGCCCTCGCTCGTCATCGGGCGATGGTACGCCAGCCGTGACAGCCGTCAGACGTCGCCGCCGCCCTCCTCGCCGTTCGCGGCGGCCTCCCCCTCCGCGTCGAACGTCACCGTGATGCGCTGCCGCCGGTCGCGGCGCTCGGACTCCGCCGCCTCCCGCATCGTCCGCTCATCGGCGGCCCGCAGCTCGCCACCAAGCGACCGCGGCCAGAGCCTCCGCGCCAGCACGACGTTGAGCTCGGCCGCCATCAGCGTGATCTCGGCCGCGATCAGCAGCCAGGCCAGCAGTCCGATGACGGCGGCGAACCCGCCGTAGGTCTGGCTGCTGCCCTTCAGGATCTGGGTCACGTAGATGCCACCGACGGCCTGCAGCACGAGCCAGCAGGCCGCCGCCACCGCCGCCCCCGGCAGGACCTCTCGGGTCGTAACCCGCGCCGCCGTGAGCAGACGGAAGGAGGCGAGAAAGACGACGAGGTCGATCCCCGCCGCCGCGACGAAGCTCAGCACCTGGGCCGGCGTCGAGCCGCTCGACCCATCGGTGGCCAGGCCGACCCCCGCGGTCGACGCGACCGTGAACACGCCGATGGAGGCGAGCACGAGCAGGCCGCGGAGCCTGGATCTCACGAAGCCGGACCGGTCGAGGCGCTCGACGGCCCAGATGCGATCCAGCGCCACACCCATCGCCACCGTCACTCCGAGGCCGGTCCACAGCGCTCCCGCGAGCCCGATCGCCAGCGCGACCCCGCTGCCGGTGAGCGAGCCGACGCTGCCGCTGATCTGAGGGCCGATCACGGGCATCAGCCCCACTGTGGAGTCGAGCACCCGCTGTTGGAAGGACGGATCGCCCTGGAACGCGAACCCGAGAATCGAGACGAAGGCCAGCAGCAGCGAGAAGACCGAGAAGAACCCCCAGTAGGCGACCCGAACCCCGAGCCCCGCGGCGTCGTCGTCGGCGAACTTCTTGACCACGGCGAACGGGACGCCGAGAACCGGATGGCCGGCCTGCCAGCGGTCCACGCGCCCGAGGACTCCCGAGCTCGCCGCCGATCGGGGCCGGGCGACACGCACGTCGCTGAGCTTGCCGGGGAACTCGCGGCGCGCATCGCCCGGATCAGGTGAACGGGTCCGGCGCGGCTCGGCGGTGCGTATGCGGGAGCCGCACGTGCGTCTGGAGGCGTCGGCCAGATTGTGTCAAACGCCACGACCCCGAGCCAGCGGGCCGCCTGGGCGGCAGCCCTACCTGACCGTCAGCCGCTCACCCCGTGCGCGACCGCGTTGAGGCTGGCGTGCTGGTGCAGCGCCTGCTCGTCCTCGTGGATCGCCGGCTTGAGGTCGAACACAACCTGCTTGACCGTGCCGGTGAACAGATACGGAGCCTTGTCCTCGTAGTCGAGGTCAACCACGAGCCCGTTATCGCGGCTGATGTCCATGCCGGCATAGGAGGAGAAGGCGATCGGCACGGTGTGCGGCATCTCGCCCTCGCCGATCTGCTCATCGCCCGCCCACAGCGTCACGGTGCCGCTCGTGCCAGGCGTGTTCTGATCGGCCGCGAACCGCATCTTCACGGTCACGTCGCCGGTCGGGATCGGTTCGGCCGAGACCTGCTTGTAGGTCTCCACGCCCAGGAACGAATACGTGTGGTGGAGTCTGCGCTCGCTGTCGAGCCAGAGCGCGTAGCCGCCGATGAAGTCGGCGTTGGCGACGATCACCCCTTCGGCCCCGCCGGCGGGGATCTCGAGCTCGGCCTCGATTGCGTAGGAGCGTCCGGCCGTGCGCGGAACCATGCCGCGCTGCACGTTCTGGACGTCGCCGCTGAACGTGAACCGCGTGATCGTCGGGAGCGGTGGGAGCAGGCCGAAGAAGATCGACAGGCTCCCGAGCAGCGGCAGCACGCGGTTGCGCTCCGCCTCCTGCCACCACAGCTCCTGCAGCTCGCGGAGCCTGTCGGGCTCCTCGGCGGCGAGGTCCTTCGCTTGGGAGAAGTCGTCCGGCAGGTAATACAGCTCCCAGACGTCACGCTCCGGGTCATAGACGCCGGGAGCGAAGCGGCGGAGCGTCGCCGGCGTGAAGTCCCACGGCGCCTTGTCGAGCCGCGTGCACGCCCACCAGCCGTCCTTGTACATCGCGCGCGCACCGAGGATCTCGAAGTACTGCACAGTGTGGCGGTCCTCGGCGCCCGGATCCCCCAGCGTGGGCACGAAGCTGATGCCGTCCATGGGCTCCTGCTCGATCCCGTCGACGTGCGTCGGCTCGGGGATACCGGCCGCCTCCAGGATCGTCGGAGCGATGTCGATGCAATGCGTGAACTGACCGCGGATGACGTCATCGGCGTTGATCCGCTTCGGCCACGAGACGACCATCGGGTTGCGGGTGCCGCCGAGATGGCTCGACATCTGCTTGCCCCATTGGAAGGGCGTGTTCCCGGCATGGGCCCAGGCGGCCGCGACGTGAGGCGCGGTGTGATCGCCGCCGAGCGCCTCGATCCCGCCGTACTGATCGATCAGCTTGAGCTGCTGATCGGCGTCGAGCGGGACGCCGTTGAGGAACGTCATCTCGTTGAACGAGCCCGTGACGGTGCCCTCCATGCTGGCGCCGTTGTCGCCCCAGATGTAGATGATCAGCGTGTTCTCGAGATCGCCCATGCCCTCGATCGCGTCGAGCAACCGGCCGACGTTCCAGTCAGCGTTCTCCTGGAAGCCGGCGTACACCTCCATCTGGCGCGTGTACAGCTTCTTCTCCGCGTTCGTGAGCGAGTCCCAGGCCGGGAACAGATCCGGGCGCTCGGTCAGCTCGCAGTCCGGCGGGATGACGCCGAGCTTCTTCTGGCGCTCGAACGTCTCCTTGCGATACTCGTCCCAGCCGCCGTCGAACCTGCCCTTGTACCTGTCCGCCCACTCCTTGGCCACGTGGTGAGGCGCGTGGGCACAGCCGGTGGAGTAGTACATGAACCACGGCTTCTGCGCGTCCTGGGCGCGGACCCCGTGCAGCCACTGCACCGCCTTGTCGGTGATGTCGTCGGGGAAGTAGTACTGCCCGCCCTCCGTGCCCTCGGGAATCCCGAGCACGGAGTTGTCCTGGGTGATGATCGGGTCGTACTGGCCGGCGGCGCCGCTCAGGAAGCCCCACCAGTGGTCGAACCCCCACGACTGCGGCCAGTGGTCGAACGGGCCCGCCGGCCCCTGCACGTTGTCCGGGGTCAGGTGCCACTTGCCGAACCCGCCGGTGACGTAGCCGTTCTCGCTCAGGATCCGCGGCAGCCCCGCACAGCTGCGCGGGCGCGCAGCCGTGTAGCCGGGGAACGGTCCCGGGTACTCGGCGATCGAGCCGAACCCGACGCGGTGGTGGTTTCGCCCGGTCAGCAGCGCGGCCCGCGTCGGCGAGCACAGGGCGGTCACGTGAAAGCGGTTGTAGGTCACGCCGGCCTGCCTGACCCGCGTCATGTTCGGGGTGCGGATTCCGCCCCCGAACGTGTCGGGCTGGCCGAAGCCGGCGTCGTCGATCATGCAGATCAGCACGTTCGGCGCCCCATCCGGCGCTGCCGGCCCCGGGATCATCGTCCAGTCGGCGACCGACTGATCGACCGTGCGCCCGGCGGTTCCCCCGAACGTCCGGTCCGGGATCGGGAGCACCGTGCGGTCGGGCTCGAATTTGCCCATCGCCTCGGCGAGGGAGTCCTTGAGCGCGCTCACGCCCGACTTGTCGCTCAGGACGAGCGAGCGCAGCAGCGCACCGCTGAGCGCCTGCTCGACAGCGAGGCGCTGCGCGTCGGGGAAGACCGCGATGATCCCCGCCGAGCCCGGCGGCAGGTTCTCGCCGATCTTGTCGTGCATCTCGGTCTCGAGGCGATGGTCGACGAACTTGCCGACGACGGCCCCGGCGGCCGCCCCGACGGCCGCCGAGGCAAGCAGCGGCGGCGCGAACAGACCGACCGCGACCCCGACCCCGCCGCCCCATCCGGCGCCCTTGCGCCCGAGATGGTCCCCGGTCTGCTGGACCGACACGCTCCCGTCGGTCGCATGCGTGACGAGGATGACGCCCTCGATCTCGACCGTGCCGCTCTCGACCTGCGCGACGAGTGAGTCGAAATCCCCGCTCGCCGTGTCGATGTCCTGGTAGCCCGCCACGAGGACGGCTGTCTGCTCGTCTGACATGTCTCCACCTCGCTGTTCGGAGTCGTTGTCCCGAATGTAGGCGCTCTGGAGCCCGGAACATCGCGCAAATCGGGTGACTGAGCGGTGGGCGCCGACCCGGGTCAGCCGCGCTGCACCGGTAGACCGCGGGCGGACCACTCGCTCCACGATCCTGGGTACAGCCGGGCGCCCTCGATGCCCACGGCCGCGGCCGCGAGCAGGAGCGTGCACGCGCTCACGCCGCTGCCGCAGTAGGCGACCACGTCGCGGCCGTCGTCGACGCCGGCGGCGGCAAACGCGGCGCGCAGCTCCGGCTCGGCGCGGAACCGGCCGTCGGGGGCCAGCAACGACGTGAACGGCAGGTTGAGCGCGCCGGGGATGTGTCCCGCCACGGGGTCGATCGGCTCGTGCTCGCCGCGGAAGCGATCGCCGGCCCGCGCATCGAGCAACCGTGGCCGTGCGCGGGACCCCTTGCCGAGCAGTTCCTCCGCCGTCGCGATGCTCGCCGGCACCGGCCGCCGGGCCGGGAACGGCACCACGCCCGGTGCCGGCGGCGGCGCCGGGCCGCGCTCGAGCTCGCCGCCGGCCTCGAGCCACGCCGACAGTCCGCCGTCGAGCACCCTGACCGCCGCATGGCCCACGGCGCGCAGCAGCCACCACAGCCGGGCCGCGCCACCGAGCGCAGCATCGTCATAGGCGATGACGGAGGTGTCCGGGCCGATCCCGACCCGGGTGAGCGCCGCGGCGAACGCGGCCGGCTCCGGGAGCGGATGGCGCCCAGCCGGGCCCGGCGCGCCGGTCAGGTCCGCGTCGACGTCGAGGAACCTCGCGCCCGGGATGTGGCCGTCCTCGTACAGAGCGCGGGCGGCGCCGGGCTGCCCGAGCCGCCAGCGACAGTCGACCACCCGCACGCCGGGGTGCCCGAGCCGGCCCATCAGCCGGGCCGCGTCGACGAGGTGCTCCGCCCTTCGCTGCGAGCTTGCCGACACGGCGCTCAGGGTCGCGCGCCGGGCGTGAGCAGTCCGCGGTCGAACGCCTCGGTCACCGGGGTGGCATCGAGGCGGTTCTTCACCGGCGCCTGGGAGATGACTTGGGCCTTGACGGCTGCTCTGGTGCGACGAGCGGGGGTTCCGCGGCGGAGCGCTGCGTCTGCGCGTTGATCAGCGCGCCCGGCGGCGCCGGCACCGGGCCCGACAGCAACGGGTCGGCGGTGTCCTCCATCCAGCGTAGGAGCCGCGCGCGGAGGTCGGCGAGGATGCCGGCGTACTCCGGGTGATCGATCAGGTTGCGGCCCTCGCCGGGGTTGAAGAACAGATCGTGCAGCGCCTCACGGCTCACCGGTCGCTCGGCCCACCCCCGGGCCAGGTAGGCGTCCTTGCTCGGGCTGTCGTCGCAGTTGGGCAGGACCGGGTAGCCGTAGTCGTCGAACCTGCGGATGTACTTGTAGCGATCGGTGCGGATCGCGCGTTGCGGCTCGTACGCGGCGTGGTAGGTCAGCTCGGAGAAGATCTCCGCGCGGATCCCCGGCTCCTCCACTCCGGCCGCGAGGGGAACGAGCGATCGGCCGACGAGCCACGGCGGCGGGTCGATCTCGGCCAACTCGCACACGGTCGGGAACACGTCGATGTGGGAGACGAGCTCGTCGAGGGCGCGGCCGCCGGTGAACCCCGGACCGCGCAGGATCAACATCACGCCGATCCCGCGATCGAGCAGGCTGGCCTTGGCGGTGGGGAACGCGAGGCCGTGATCGGTTGTGCAGATGATCAGTGTGCGCTGGTCGAGCCCGTTCTCGTGCAATGCGTTCAGGACCGATCCGACGCCGTGGTCGAGCGAGCGGGCACTGGCTTTGTAGGCGGCGATGTCCTCGCGGATCTCCGGCGTGTCGGGCAGGAACGGCGGCGGCAGCGAATAGACGCGGTCGCGCACCGAGCTCGGCGCGAAGAAGCTGCGATGGGTCTCGAAGAACCCCACCGACATGAAGAACGGCTCGGGGATCCCCCCCTTCAGCGCCTCGATCGCCGCGGGGCCGACCGAGTTCACGCGCGTGTCCTCGATCTGGTGGACCACGTCGTAGCCGAGCGTGTCCGGGTCCGCGGAGATGTGCTGCTCGCCGATCAGCTCGGTGTGGTAGCCGGCCGCCCCGAGCACCCGCACGAGCTGGTGGTCGTAGTCGTAGAGCGCGAACCCGCGGTGGGCTAGGCCCATCATGCCGTTGGTGTGGCAATACGCACCGGTGAGCAGCGCGGCGCGGCTGCCCGAGCACGACGGCGCGGCACAGAACGCGTTGCGGAACATGACCCCCTGATCCGCGAGCCACTGGATGTTCGGGGTCGGGATCGCATGTCCGTAGGGCTGGACGTAGCGGCCCGTGTCGTGCGAGTGCAGATACAGGATGTTGCAGGGCACCGGGATGAGCCTAGTGATCCGCAGCCGAGATGGCTTCAGTCGCCGTCGGAAGCGGCCGGGCTACGCCCGGGGCGGCGGTCGCCGAGATCGCGGCGGTAGGCCGCGACCCAGTCCTCGTTGAGCTCATCGGCCTGGCGGTGCATCGGCTCGGGCGCCTTCCATCCCGGCGGCGAGGCGACGCCGACGTGGGCCAGCACCGTCTCGACGGTGCCGGTCCGGTCCGGCCCGAGGTCGTCCTCGTAGACGACGGTGACGGGATCCAGCCCGTGGCGGGCGAAATAGGCGCCCCACGACGCGTCCTCCGCGGTCAGGGAGCGGACGAGATGCCCGATGCCGGCAAAGCTGTAGCGCAGGCTCGTCGGGGAGTGCTCCCGGCGCGGGTGCTCGCGACGCCAGCTGCGCGTCTGCAGGGCCCGCCACAGGCTCACCGCCTGGCGCACCTTGTCGCGCCGGGTCATCCACACGTAGCGAGGGTCGCGCAGCAGCACGGTCAGGAGCTCGTGCAGATCGAGGCCGGCGTACTCGGGGAGCTCCCCGGCGAGCGCCTGCAGGTCCGGTAGGTGGCGCCACATCAGCTTGGCGGCGAACACGCCGTTGTCAGTGGTTCCGAGCCGGAAGGTCCGCTCCAGGTGCTGCCGGTAGCTCTCGAGGCCGCCCAGAGAGGAGTAGGCAGGCGCGCGGGGCGGCGTGCTGTCGTCCCTGATCCCCGCCCCGGTGCGCGGCAGCCCGGCCAGGTAGTCGCCCGGGTGCGGAGGCAACCCCGTCTCGTACCGCGCCTCGAAGTACTCCTCAGGGCGACCCGCGACGCCGGTGCTCTTCAGCAGCTCGCACAGCAGGGTGCTACCGCTCCGGGGCGTCGCACAGACGACGTATGAACGCACGCCGTCGAGCGCCCTCATGGTCTCAGCGCACGTGGGAGCGGACCGGGAGCGTCACCGCCTCGGTGACCACACGGTGGTAATCGGGCAGGTCGAGCAGGAAGCTGTCATGGCCCCAGGGTGAGCTGATCTCGACATGATCGATCTCGACGCCGGCCTCCCCGAGCACGTCGACCATGTGGCGCGAGTGCTCGGACCCGAAGCGCCAGTCGCTGTCGAACGAGATCGCTCGCATCCGCGTCGTCACGCGACCGAGATCGGGTGCCCCGGCGCCGAACGGCTCGAAGTAGTCCATCGTCCGGGTGAGGTACAGGTAGCTGAGCGCGTCGAACCGCTGCAGGAACGTGTCTCCCTGGTGGCGCAGGTAGTGCTCGACCTCGAACTCCGGATCCAGCGTCCCCGGCGGCCGACCGTCCGGGGCGCGCGTACGGCGTCCGAACTTGAGTTGCATGCCCTCCTCGGACAGATACGTGATGTGCGCCGTCATGCGTGCGATGCGGAGCCCGAGGTCGGGTCGGCGTCCGGTGCCGTGGTAGTCCCCGCCCTGGAAGTCGGGGTCGTCGGTGATCGCGCTGCGAGCCACCGTCGAGAAGGCGATGTTCTGGGCGCTGAGCCGCGCGCTCGCGCAGATCATCACGGCCCGCTCGACCTCGCCGGGACGGTCGAGCGCCCATTGCAGCGCCTGCATGCCGCCGAGCGAGCCACCGAGCACGGCATGCAGGCGCTGGATCCGGAGCCGCGCGGCGAGGGCGCGGTGGACCGCGACGAGATCCCGCACGCTCAGGAGCGGGAACCGCAGTCCGTACGCCCGGCCCGTGGCGGGGTCCACCGACGACGGGCCGGTGCTGCCGCGACAGCCGCCGAGCAGATCCGCGCACACGACGAAGAAGCGGTCGGTGTCGATGGCGCGGCCGGGACCGATCATCGTGTCCCACCAGCCGCGGCGGGCGGGGTCGCCGTGGTGGCCGGCGGCGTGGGCGTCACCGGTCAGGGCGGGGCACACGAGCACGGCATTGCTCGCGCTCGCGTCGAGCCGGCCGTATGACTCGTAGGCGACCTCGACCGGGGCGAGCGCGGCGCCGGACTCGAGCACGAGCGGTTCGTCCTCGGTGAAGAGGACAACCCGCTCGGTGCGAACACTCCCGACGCCGCCTGCGCTCATGCGACGGTTGCGGGCCGCGTGGCGGCGAGCGCCTGGTCGAGGTCCTCCAGGATGTCGTCGATGTGCTCGATGCCGACCGACAGGCGCACCGTCTCCTGGGTCACGCCGGCCGCCGCGAGCTCCTCGTCGTTGAGCTGCGAGTGCGTCGTGGACGCGTTGTGGATCGCCAGCGACTTGGCATCGCCGATGTTCGCGAGATGGCTGAACAGCTGGAGCTTCTCGATGAACGCCCGTCCCGTCTCGGCCCCGCCCCTGACGCCGAACGTCACGAGAGCCCCGTAACCGCCGCGAAGGACCCGGTCGGCGATCTCGTGATACGGGCTGGTCTCAAGCCCCGGGTAGTACACCCAGGCGACATCGGGATGATGCTCGAGGTGGTGCGCAACGGCGAGCGCGTTGTCGTTGTGACGTTCCATCCGCAGCGGCAGCGTCTCGATCCCCTGCAGGAACAGGAAGGCGTTGAACGGCGACAGCGCCGCCCCGGTGTTGCGCAGCAGCACCGTGCGCGCGCGCCCGATGTACGCGGCCGGTCCGAGGGCATCGCTCCACACAACCCCGTGGTACGAGGGGTCGGGGGTCGTGAGCCCGGGGAAGCGCTCGGCGTGGGCGGGCCAGCCGAAGCTGCCCGCGTCGACGATTGCGCCGCCGATCGAAGTGCCGTGGCCGCCGATGAACTTGGTCAGCGAGTGCACGGCGACGTCGGCCCCCTGCTCGAAGATCCGCGCGCCGATCGGAGTCGGGACCGTGTTGTCGAGGATCAGCGGCAGCCCCTGAGCATGCGCCGCGTCGGCCCAGGCAGGGACGTCGAGCACGTTGAGCCGCGGGTTTCCGATCGTCTCACCGAAGACGAGCCGGGTCCGATCATCGGCGAGCCGGGCCACGCCCTCCGGATCGTCGGCGTCGACCCAGCGCACCTCGATCCCGTACTGGGGCAGGGTGTGGGCGAACAGGTTGTATGTCCCGCCGTACAGCTGCGAGACGGAGATGAGGTTGTCGCCGGCCCGGGCGACGTTCAGTACGGAGTACGTCACGGCGGCCTGTCCGGACGCAGTCACCAACCCTCCGATCCCGCCCTCGAGCGCGGTCAGGCGCTCCTCGAGCACGGCCCAGGTCGGGTTCATGATCCGCGAGTAGATGTTGCCGGGCACCTTGAGGGCGAACAGGTCCGCGGCGTGCTGCGTGTCGTCGAACACGTACGACGTGGTCTGGTAGATCGGAACCGCCCGCGCGTTCGTGGCGGAGTCGGGGGACTGGCCGCCGTGCAGCGCCAGGGTCTCGGGTCGCAGTTGCTCGCTCATGGGCCTTCCTTGGTGGGTAAACGGGGAGATCGACCCTATAAAATACCTAAACTCGATTGCTTTTATGGATTTTCGGGTCGCGGCGGGCGTGGGCCGCGGATCGACCCGCGAACCCGTCGCACGGCCTGCGTGAACCTCTGCAGGTTTACAGTCACGCCACACGGCGGCGAGCGCGTCGTGGTCCACTATCGGGCATGCACCCGCCTGACTGCCGCGCCGGCGAGGATCTGTCCGTCATCTGCCGCTGTCCGCGATGCGAGCACACCCGTGACGCCGAGCGCCACGAGAGCGCGGCGCGGCGCCTGCGAGCCTCCGGCGAGGATCGCCGCGCCCGGCTCGAGGCACTGCGGGCCGCCGCGGCCCGCGTCGCCTCGGGGCGCGCGGCCGGTGAATTCGTGCCCACGGGAACCTGACGCCGGCCGCGGCGAGGATCGCCGGCAGGAGACGGGGCCGTGTGAGCGTCACCGGCCACCCGAACGATCCAATCGGCCATCCGTGCAGGGTAGGCGCCCCGGCCGCAGCCGTCCGCGCGGCGGTCAGCGCCGGCACGGAGGGAACCCGTTCCCGTGATCGGCGCCAGCGCCCGCCGCCGCTCAGGACGACGGGCGCCGCGGGACCTCAGGCCGCCTGCAGGGCATCGGCGAACGGCTGCAGGCTCCAGCCGTTCGGCGAGCCGACGGCGTCGCGCATCTGCTCCCAGCCCTCGCCGTGGCGATCGAGATTGCGGTGCTCGAGCTCGACATGGGTCCGCTCGGGGCCCTCGGCGGTGAAGCGGACCTCGACTTCGCTGGTCTTCGCCGGGTCCGCCTCGATCTCCCAGCGTGGATTGATGTCCCAGCTGATCACGACGCGGCCCGGCGGCTCGTAGGCGAGCACCCGCGCCCACCGTGACTCACTCCCGTCGACGCCGCGGTCGTAGACGTGGCCGCCCACGCGGGGTTCGAACACCATCTCGGCCAGCTCGGCCTGGAGGATGTGGTTCTCCGGCGGCCACCACGTTCCGATCCCGTCGGTGAACATCGCGAATGCTCGGTCGATCGGCGCCTCGACAGTGATCGACGTCCGCACCGACGTGTCTGCTGCCTGCATGGTCATGAGACCTCCTCTGCTGTCGCTCGACGGGAGCTCGCTGGGCCCCCCGCCGTAAGCCATAACTAACGGTAAGCCTACGCTTACGCGGGGCGGGATGTCAAGCAACCCGGCGCCGCGGACCGGAGCCGGCTGAAGCGGTCGGCTCGCCGCCGGGTCAGCCGCGCTTGAGCGCGCGCCGCACGACGCCCGGATGGCGGCCGACCTTCGGCCCGAGCATGAGGGCCAGCAGCGTGAGGGCCAGCCACGGGCGAAGGTGCGGCCTGATCCTGCTGATCAGCCCGTCGTCGGACAGCTCGAGCACCATGGCATCACCCAGCGTCAGCGGCCCGACCTTGCCCTCGCCGACGATGACGCGGACGGACCCGTGCCCCAGCTCCGCATGCCAGCGAAGGCCGGTCATCCCCCCGTACACCGCGCGCAACAGGACCCGCAGGTCGTCCTTGCCCCGGAACACCATCCGCCCGGAGATCGGCGAGACCAGCTCCACGTCGGGCGCGAGCGTCGCCATCAGGCCCTCGATGTCGTTCGCCTCCGACGCTCGTCGGTAGCGGAGCACAGCGTCGTCCACCCGGGAATCGTGACACAACCCGGCCGCCGGGCGAGCCGTCCGGTCAACGCACCCGGAGGACCGGACGGTCCCGCGGGAGACTACGGAGCGCAGTCCGCAGAACCCTCAGATTCGGCTCGCGCGGAGGCGGGGTACGATCGCGGAGTTCATGCACGGAATTGTTCGTGACCTTCCCCGAGACCCCGTGATCGACACGCGCGGACCGCTGCGCGACTTCACCGTCACCCTCTCGGACGGCCGCCGGGTGACCGGCGACGGCAGTCGTGGCGAGTGGTCGGTGTGCGTGTATGCGCCGGCCGCCGGACGGCCGCTGCTCGGCAGCGGCGTCGGCCCGACGCGACTGCACGCGCTCGAGTGCGCGGGCCTCTCCGGCGATGACGCCGGCGAGGTGCTCGGCCGCGCCGGCATCTGAGCGCACGCTGCCCGGACGGCGGCAGTCGGCCGGCAGCGGCCTCAACGTCGGCCACCACCCGACGCCGGTGAGCGAGGTCGTCGCCGTCGAGCCGGAGCGGCCCCGTCCGCGTCCCTCACATCCTCGGCGTCGGCCGCCTCGTCTAGCCGGTCGGTGACCTAAGTGGAGCCGGGCGCCCCACTGGCACGCTGAGACGGATTCGATCATGCTGCACGTATGGGGAACGTCATCCTCTTCTCGCTCACTGCGATGTTCAACCCGGTGCTGGTCGGCGCGACGACGGTGATGCTGCTGCTCCCGAGCCCCAAGAAGCTGATGCTCGGCTATCTCCTCGGCGCCTGGATGACGAGCCTCACGCTCGGCCTGATCATCGTGTTCGCGGCCTCGGATTCGAGCGCGGTGAGCACCACGCAGAACACCATCGCTCCGGCCGTCGATCTCGCGCTCGGGGCAATCCTGCTCATCGTCTCGTGGGCCCTCGCCACCGGCTGGAATGAGCGCCGCAAGGAACGGCAGGCGGAGAAGAAGGGGCCCAATGAGGACAAGGGACCGCCGCGCTGGCAGCGGGAGCTCAGCAAGGGCGATCCGAAGATCACGTTCGCCGTCGGCGCCCTCCTGACCCTCCCCGGCGGCTCCTACATCGCGGCGATGGACAACATCGTCAAGATGAAGGTGAGCAGCACCGACGAGGTGCTACTCGTGATCATGGTCAACCTGATCATGCTGCTGCCGCTTGAGTTGCCGCTGATCTCGTTCACGGTCGCGCCCAATTGGACGCCCACCGCGATCGACCGCACCAAGCGCTGGTTCGCTCGCAACGGACACAAGATTGCGGTCTATGGGACCGCGATCCTGGGGGCGCTGCTCGTGATCCGCGGCATCATCGAGCTGGTCAGCTCGTAGTGCCGTGAGTCAGACGCCGGCCTCGGCCGGTGGGCTCGTCCCGGCCGGCGGATCCCGTTCGGAGGCCGTCGGCGCTGCGCCGGGGGCCGCCGTCTCGTGTGGGTCGGACGCGAGCAGCTTGGCGCTCATCTTGATCGTCTTGACCGCGCCCGTCGCTCCGGCCTGGAGCGTGGCGCCGAGCGACACCACGATGATGCCGGGGATGAACAGCGTCGTGGAGCCGAGCATCAGGATGCCGATCCGGCTGAGCAGGTAGGGCGGCGTACAGACGACGGCGCCGAGTGCCCCGCCGACCGCGCCGGCGGCAAGCTTGTCGCGTCTGGAGCCGGTGGGCTTGGCTCCGATCAGCCGGGAGGGAACCGCGACGTAGGAGATCATCATGATCGCGAGCACGATGCTCATCGAGATCCCGAACCAGGGCCGGCCCCAGCGGGTCACGACCATCGTCGCGAACCACAGCAGCGTGCCGACGACGAAACCCGAGCCGAGGATCACGCCGAGGTGGTTGCGGGCCTGTTCCACCGCCGGGCGGACCTTGGGGACGACCTTCGGAATGCCGGGCTGAACGATCGCGAATCCGAACACGGCGTTGAGAAAGAAGCTCGCCGCCGTGATCCCCGCGATGACGACCAGGAACGGGAGCAGGATCGGGCCGCGCAGGACGTGAAAGGACTTGCCGTGCAGCACGTGCACCTTGAGGTCGTAGGTGACGAGCCAGATCCACATCGCCGGCAGGACCTGAATCAGGGTCAGGCGCCAATTCGAGAACAGCAGCTTGAGCCCCGTGAACAGCATCGCGAAGCCACCCACGACGAAGGCCAGCGGAGCCAGCCACCGGTGCGACTGGCTGAGTCGCAGGACGCTGTCCTCGACCATCTTCTCGTCGCCCTCGCGGACCGCGCGCACGTACCGGCGCAGGCGCGCCGACAGGGTGCCGCCAGCCGCCGGCGCCGGCTCCTCGGGCCCGACGGTCGGGCCGTCTGGGGGGTCAGCCGGTGCCGCTACCGACTCGCTGCGATCGCTCTCCGTGCTCACGGCCCATGAGATTACGCGCCAGGGGGCGCCACGGGCGGCTGGGTTTCAGTTGTGAACGCGCCGGCGAGCGGCGGGGGCGGCTGGGGATCGAGCGGTCCGACCGCGACGGCGGCACGTTTGGCGTCATCGTTGAGGCGGGCGGAGTAGATCGACGGAGCGCCGAGCAGCCGGGCGACGATCGTCGCCTCGGCGACGGCGATCAGGATCGGCACGATCAGGTTGTCGGCGGTGTGGGTGAGCTCGAGCAGGATCGCAACCGCGGCGAGGGGGCCCTGCATCGAGGCAGCGAGCACGGCCGCCCCGCCGATGATCGCGAAGCTGCCCGGCGCCGCGCCGGGCCAGATCGCGGTCCAGCCGTGTCCGAGCAGGTCCCCGAACAGCACGCCATAGGCCAGCGTGGGGGTGAACAGCCCGCCGGGCGCGCCGCTGCCGAGGCAGGCCACGGTGGCGAACGGCTTGAGCACGAGCAGGGCCACGAGCAACCCAACCGCGAGCCGGTTGGTCAGCGCCTGCTCCACGACGTCCTTGCCGTTGCCGAGCACCTGTGGGTAGGCAATCGACGCGACGCCGAGCGCGGTGAAGATGACGATCGGCGCCGCCACCCGACCGCGCCCACCCGGCTTGTGCTGGTTCGCGGCCGCGACGGCGCGTACCCACGCGACCGCGGCCAGGCCGGCGATGGGCCCGACGATCGCCGCCCACACGACCTGCGAGGCGGCCAGGTGAAAGGCCGGCACCTGGTACGACGGACGGTCCGGAAGGGCCACCCAGGCCACCGCCGTGGCGATCGCGCTCATCGCCACGGCCGGGAGCACCACCGGCAGGCTCAAGGTGCCGAGCAGCACCTCGACGGCGAAGAGAGCCCCGCCCAGGGGCACGTTGTACACCGCCGCCATGCCCGCGCCGGCGCCGCACGCGATCAGCATGCGGCGCTGCCAGGCGGGCAACCTGGCCCAGTCCGAGAGGACGTTGGCCACGGCCGCGCCGGTCAGCTGGGGAGCCCCCTCGCGCCCGAGCGACGCGCCCATCCCCACGATCACGATCGAGAGAACGCCACGCGCCTGGCTCTTCCAGAACGAGAGGCGCCCACCCCCCAGCCACAGCGCTTCGGAGATGTCGCCCGCGCCCCGGACCCGCCGGATCAGCAACCCGCCGACGCCGGCGACCGCGCCTGCCGCCAGCAGCACGACCACGTGGCGGGCAGCACTCGCGCTCATCACCGCGTCGAGGAAGCTGCCCGATCGATAGTCCCACGACAGGTGCTGGACGGCCTCCCACAGTAGGGTCAGCACCGCCCCACCCAGACCCGCCGCCACGCCGATCGCCACCACCAGGACCCAGAAGCTCGGGCTGTAGCCGGCGACGATGCCGCGCCCGGGCACATTGGGCTGATGCGAGAAATGCCGCTCGGAGCTCACGGCGCGGCCTCGTAGGCCCACGGCAGCGCCGGCTGCTTGACGCGAGTCGGCGACAGCTCGACGACGAAGCTGTAGCGATCCCCGCGGACCAGGCTCTGGCGCCATTCGACCGGCGCCCCCTGGCTGGAGACGAGCCGCTCGATCGCGAACGCGGCCACGTCGGAGGAGATCGTCAATGCCCGCCGCTCTGCGCCGGTCGGGATCACCGGGCGAATGCGCTCGACACCCTCATCGATCCGGACGTCGCACAGGCGGGCGAGCTCGTCGTACAGGCCGGCGTGGGTCAGCCGCGCTTCGAGCAGGCGGCGGGCCACACGAGCCGGCAACCAGCTGCGGTCGAGCGCGAGCGGCTCATCGTCGGCCAGCCGCAACCGCTCGATGTGGACCAGCCGCGCACGGGCGGGCAGGCTCAGGTGCCCGGCGATCCCGGCGTCCGTCGTCTCCTCCCGGATCCGGACCACGCTCGTCTGCGTGGCTCCCTGTGCCTCCACCTGATGGAAGAGCCCCTCCAGCGTCCCGGCCGTGTGCTCAAACGCGATGCTGCGCACGCGCGTGCCGCGGCCGCGCTCGCGGCGGAGAAGACCTTTCTCGGCCAGCCGCCGCACCGCCTCGCGCACCGTCTGGCGCGAGACGCCGTACGCGTCGACGAGCTCCTGGTCGGTCGGAAACCGCCCATCGAACTCGCCCGCGGCAAGCCGTTCCGAGAGATCGCCCAGCACCTGCGCCCAGAGCGGCAGCGGGTTGCGCCGGTCCACGGCCGCTGCTGATCTGTCCCGCGAGGACACCCCATCAGATTATCCGAATGTACGTACATTCTCCACGCGGGCCACGCGACGGACGTCCGCCACACTATCAGAACACAACTCTACCGGCGTGGAGTTGACACACACCGAACGGTGAGCTAGTGTCCGGCGCTACAAGCGTACAGTTGTACAGATGATGCACCGACCCGTCACCGGAGGTCACATGAGCAAGCTCGGTCCCGTCGGCCGCCTCGGCCGCTACACCGCAACCCACTTCCGCGTCGTGCTGATCGCCTGGCTGCTGATCGCGGTCGTGCTCGGATTCTTCGCGCCCCGGGTCGAGACCGCGCTGTCCGGCGCCGGATGGGAGACCACCGGCTCACAATCGGTGCAGGCTCGACAGCTGATCGACACGAACTTCAAGGGTCTCTCGAGCTACGGGCTGATGACCGTCGTCTACTCGCCGGCGCGGACCGCCGCCGACCCGGCCTTCGCCGCGGTCGTGGCCAAGGTCGAGCGGACCCTGAGCGCCGACCGCGCGGTCAGCGCCGTCGTCGGGCCTATGACCGGCGTGTCGATCTCTCGCGACGGTCACACCGCGATCGTGCAGGCTGGAGCGGCGCGTGACGCGAACGCGATGGTCGTGGCGGCGGACCGGTTGAAGGGCACGCTGTCCGCACTGTCGACGGCGGGCGTGCAGGTGCATCTAACCGGCGCGTCCGGGATGTGGTCGGACTTCAACGCGGCCAACCGCTCGGCGATGCTGAAGTCCGAGGTGATCTCGTGGCCAGTGACGCTGCTGATCCTGCTGCTCGCGTTCGGGTCGCTCGTCGCCGCCGGCCTCCCGCTGATGCTGACCATGGTCGGTCTGATGGCAGCCGCGGGATCGCTGTTCCTGGCCACCAAGGTCATGCCCGTCTCGATCTGGGCGATGAACTTCGCGCTGATGTTCGCGCTCGCGCTCGGGATCGACTACGCCCTGTTCGTGGTCTCCCGCTTCCGCGGGGCATTCTTCGGCTCCGAGCTGTCGGCCGAGGAGGCGACCGCCGTGACGATGGACACCGCCGGCAAAGCCGTCCTCTTCTCGGGCGCCACAGTGCTGATTTCGTTGAGCGCCGTGATGCTCGTCCCGAGTCCCGCGTTCCGGTCGATGAGTCTCGGGATCATGCTTGCGGTCCTGTTCGTGCTCGCCGCGACGCTGACGCTGCTCCCGGCCGTGCTGGCCAAGCTCGGGCCGCGCGTGGACACGCTCGCACTCCCATGGGCGCACTCCGGTGAGCACCGCTCGGCCCGGTTCGCCGCCTGGGGCGAGCGGCTATGGAAGCGACCACTCGTCTACGGCGCCGTCGCGCTGGCGGTCCTGATCGGCCTGGCGATCCCGGTGACGCAGCTGAACACCGCCATGCCATCGATCAAGGTCGTTCCCGCCACCGATTCCTCGCGTGTCGGCTACACCCAGGCGCAGGCCGGGTTCGGCCCCGGAGCCACGGGACCGATGCAGATCGTCACGCCGGCCGCACAGGCGGCGCAGGCGGCGCTGATCGCCACCCGCGACCCCGGGATCGCCGCCCAGCTCCCAACCCAAACCTCCCGCGGCTACGCGCTCATCACCGCGATCCCCAAGCAGGACCCCTCCAACCCAGCCGTCGGACAGACAATCGACCGCCTCCGCGCCGAGCTGCCGACCGGCTCCGTGATCGGCGGCGCCGTGGCCGAGAACAACGACCTCCAGGCCGCGCTGTCGGCCAAGACGCCGCTCGTCATCGGCGTCGTCCTCGGACTCGGGTTCCTGCTGCTGCTGATCGCGCTGCAGGCGCCGCTGCTCGCCGCCGTCGGAGTTCTGACCAACCTTCTCGCCGTCGGCGCGGCATTCGGCGTCGCCAAACTGGTCTTCCAGGACGGCGCCCTGCACTCGCTGCTCGGGTTCCAACCCCAAGGCTTCCTCGACGCCTGGGGACCCGTGTTCTTCTTCGCGATGATCTTCGCCATCTCAATGGACTACACCGTGTTCCTGCTCTCGAGCGCCAAGGAGCACTGGGACCGCACCCACGACCCCAAAGAAGCGATGATCGACGGCCTCGCCCACTCAGGACGCGTGATCTTCGCCGCCGGCGCCGTGATGGTCGCCGTATTCCTCACCTTCGCCCTCTCCGGACCCCTCCCCCCCAAAGAGATGGGCATCATCCTCGGCGTCGCCGTCCTCCTCGACGCGATGCTGATCCGGCTGCTGCTACTCCCCGTCCTGCTGCGACTGATGGGCACATGGGCCTGGTACCTGCCGCGCTGGGCACACCGCGTCCTCCCCGAGGTCACGTTCGGACACGCATGAGAACCTCGCACCACACGTCCTAGGTGACGACGATGTGGCCGCCGGCGGCGAGGCCGTAGAACTCGCCCAAGGTGGCCTTGTTGATCGCGTCCATCCCCGACACCGCCGGAGATCTACTGACCGCGATCAGTACCGACCACTCTACAACTACATAACTGTCAACTTGTAACGTGGATCGCATGACCTCTCCCCATCGCCCCGCCCGCCGTTGCCCACCGCCGCGGTGGCCGTCATGACCCGCGTCGTCGTCCTCGGCGCCGGGATCGCCGGTCACACCGCGGCCGCCTTCACCCGCAGCTGGCTCGGCCGGGGGGACACCGTCACCGTCATCTCCCCTCGGCCGGACTACAACTGGGTGCCGTCGAACATCTGGGTCGGCGTGGGATTGATGAAGGCCTCGAAGGTCACGTTCCCGCTCGCCCCCGTCTACGAGCGGGCGGGGATCGAGTTCGTTCAGGCGAGCGCGCGCGAGCTTCACCCCGAGGGACGCGACGGCGACTCGACCCCGTACGTGACCGCCGAGTTCGGCGACGGGCGGCGGACCGGGGTCCGCTACGACTTCCTCATCAACGCGACTGGTCCGTCACTGCGGTTCGACAAGACGCCCGGACTCGGACCCGAGGATGGTCACAGCCTCTCCGTCTGCCTCCCAGATCATGCCGCGCAGACCGCGGCAGCACTCGACGAGGAGGTCGAGCGCATGCGCCGCGGCGAGCGACGCAAGTTCCTCGTCGGCGTCGGGCACGGCACGTGCACGTGCGAGGGCGCCGCGTTCGAGTACATCGTCAACCTCGAGTTCGAGCTGCGCAACCGCGGCGTGCGGGACAAGGTCGAGATCACGTGGATCACCAACGAGTACGAGCTCGGCGATTTCGGGATGGGCGGCATGCACCTGAAGCGGGCCGGCTACATCACCCCGAGCAGCGTGTTCAACGCCTCGCTGTTCGCCGAGCGCGGGATCGACTGGATCACGCGCGCCCATATTCACCAGGTCGAGCCCGGTCGCGCACTGTACGAGACGCTCGACGGCTCCCGTCGCGAGCAGGAGTTCGACTTCGCGATGCTCCTGCCGCCGTTCTCGGGCGTCGGGCTGAAGGCCATCGACCGGGCCGGCGCGGACATCACCGAGCGGATGTTCATGCCCAACGCGTTCATGCGCGTCGACGCCGACTACACGGCCCGGCCGCACGAGGAGTGGAAGGCCGCCGACTGGCCGCGCACCTACCAGTCGCCGGACTACGGCAACGTCTTCGCCGCGGGGATCGCTTTCGCCCCACCGCACGCGATCTCCGTCCCCCGCAAGAGCCCCAACGGCACCGTGATCGCGCCGGCACCGCCACGCACCGGCATGCCGTCGGCGATGATCGCGAAGGCGGTGGCCCGCAGCATCGTCGACATGGCCGGCGGCGCCCGCGAGCCGACCCACTCCGCCTCCATGGCCGAGATGGGAGCCGCCTGCGTCGCCTCGGCCGGAGCCAATCCGTTCACCGGCACCGCCGCGTCGATGACCGTCTTCCCGATCGTTCCCGACTACGACCTCTACCCACCGTACGGGCGAGACGTCAAGCGCACCTTCGGCGAGATCGGCCTGGCCGGTCACTGGATCAAGATCCTGCTGCACCACATGTTCCTGCACAAAGCCCGCCTGCGCCCCGGCTGGCGGCTCATCCCCGAATAGCCATGGACACCGACAAGACCGAATACGTCACCAACCCGACCCGTCCGACGCTGTTCATGCGGACGTTCCTCCCCTACCAGGCATGGCGCTTCGCCGTGATCAACCTGAAGATGATCGAGATCATCCGGCGCAGCCACAAGACGGAGACCACGGACGCGTGATCTTCGCCGCCGGCGCCGTGTTGGTCGCGACCTACCGCGCTGGGCGCACCGGGTGCTCCCCGAGGTCACCGTCGGACCGCATGAGAACCCTGATGAGAACCCCCTCCCCAGGAGGGGAACGACGACGCCAGTCGGCGGGATCTGGGGCGAGCTCCAGCGCGGAGGCGCCCTCCGGCGCCGCGACCTCCGGCCGGCGTCGCCAGGGACGGGCGTACAGCAACCAGAACGTCGCCGCTCCGAGCAGTATCGCGCACAGGATCCAACCCAGCGCGGTCGTTCCCACGCCGACGTATTTGAGCCCCGAGGCGAAGATCACGAAAGCGATCACCGGCCGGATGTACCGATCCGGGATCGTCGAGGACAGCATCGACCCGACGAACACGGCCGGCACGCTGCCGAGGATCAGCGAGGCGGTGACACTGAGCTCGACGTGGCCGAAGGCGAGCGCGCCGAGCGCGGCGGCCAGAGTCAGCGGAACGGCCTGCGTGAGGTCGGTCCCGACGAGCTGGTTGGCGCCGATCAGCGGATAGAGGAACAGCAGCATCACGATCATCAGCGATCCCGAGCCGACCGACGTCATCCCGACGATCAGACCGCCGAGCGCACCGATCGCCACGGTAGCCACCGGCCGCGGGATCAGCTCGTGGACGACCTGCGACCGAGCGGTCCCGCCGCGGCGGTCGAGCACGAAGCGCAGGACCATCGCGCCGGCCCCGACCAGCAACGCCGCCCCCAGAGCCTGCTCGATGTTCTGCTGCGCGGCCTTACCGCCACCCATCACATGCAGCAGGAGGCACCGAGGAACGCGCACGGCACCGACCCCAGGACCATCCAGCGCACAAGCCGTAGGTTCACGGTCCCGGCCCGCAGGTGGACGGCAGCTCCGATCGGGCGCATCACGACCGCGGCGACGAGGTCGCTCGAGATCGCCGTCGACAGCGTCACCCCGAACAGCAGGATCAGCATCGGCGTCATCAACGCGCCACCGCCCGCACCGGTCATACCCACCAGCAAGCCGATGATGGCGCTCCCCAGGACGATGAACGGATCGATGTGCATAGCCGGACGGCGCCCGCCCCGGCTGCGGTCCCCTCGTGCCGGCGCACGGCAAGCATGTCAGCGCGCGGCGATCGACGCGGTGCGAATGTCCTCCGGCGCTAACCGGCGAGTCCGGGGACGCCGTCGATCATCCAGGTCGACGACTTCACCAGGCGCACCTGCTGGCGGCCGAACACCGTACCGCCGGTGACCTCCGCCGTGGCGCTGCTTCCGTGGACCTGCACCTGACCGATCTTGGCAGCCTTCAGCGCAGCCAGCACCTGCGCCCCGGCGACCGCGCGCACGAGTCCGACGGCATCCGAGCACGAGGTGGTCGCCGACAGCAGGCCCTTGCCCGCCTTGACGACCGCACCGACCAGCTGGCTCTGCGCAGTGGGGGTCAACAGCGCACAGGCGGTCTGGCCGTCGCCGCTCGCCTGAGCGCTCAGGTAGTTGTGCAGCACCTGCTTGACCTGCTGCTCCGCGGACGGAGCCGAGGACGAGGAGCCGCATCCGGCGGCTGCCAGGCTGAGAACGCCGACCGCGACCGACGCGGCGAGGAGGATCCGCGGGCGAGTAGCAATAGAGCGACCGTAGCGCGCAAACCGTCCCCGCGCCCTGATCCTCACACCAGTGGCCGAGCGCCCTCACCGCCGCGGGAGATGAGCGCGAGCGCGCCCACGCCGAGGCCGAGCAGCCCGATGACGAGTGCGACGATGGTCAGGGCCGATACACCGCTGCCGCTGCCGAGGGAGCTCCTGGCCTCGATCGTCGGCGCCGGCGCGTCGGATGACTCCGGTCCGGACCAGTTCACGATCGACCCGTCCGAGTAGGTCTGCTGCACGCCGAAGGTGTACGTCTGGCTCGAGGCGGGCTGGGCGACGAACTGAAACAGCGAGTCCTCCCCGGTCGGGGTCCTGCCGCCGCTCCACGTCACCTTGGTGACGGCGGCGCTGTTGCCCGAGCCCGTCTGCTGCACGACCTGGTGCCAGCCGGGCGGCGGGGGGACGAACGAATCGATCCCGAAGCCGGCCGGCACCGTCAGCACGATCTTCGTGGTGGTGACGTTGTCCTTCTCGGTCGGGACGGCGAGGCTGTACAGCTGCAGCTCATTGGTCAGCGACACCGGCGGGCTGATGCGCGCGTGCGCGTGCGCGGGGCCGGCGAGCACGAGCGAGCCGAGACCCGCGACCATCGTCATGGCGAGTCGGCGCCGCCACGCGCGGGACCTGCATGGGTTGATCCTCATCGCGGACACCTGCGCTCCTTCTCATCGGGTCTCGGTGAGGGCGTCACGCTAACGCCACGGTCGCTCCGAGGGGACGAAGGGACGCCGTGTCACCTTCGCCCCGTTTGCAAGTTTGCTTATCTTTAGCTAATCTGCAAGCACTCTGTTTCCCGCCTGGAGAGGGTCCGATCAACGTGACGTCCAACGCTCCCGCGCGCACGACCCTCGACCGTGAGCGGGTCCTCGACGAGCGCTCAATCGAACGCGTGAGCTCGATCGGTCCAGCGGCGCGGGCGGTTCTGCACGCCGCGCGCGGGGTGCTCGCCGACCTCGATCTCGAGCGCGTGCTCGAGGGCCTGGTCGAGTCGGCCCGGGAGCTGACCGGGGCCCGGTACGGAGCCCTCGGCGTGCTCGACGAATCGGGAACATCGCTCGCCCGTTTCATCACCGCGGGCATCGACGCCTCGACGCGCGCTGGGATCGGACCGCTCCCAGCCGGACATGGCGTGCTCGGCGAACTGCGGCTCGGTCGGGGGCCCGTACGCGTCTCGAGCATCGGCGCGCACCCCCGCTCGTATGGGTTCCCGGCGGCCCACCCGACCGGCTCGACGGCGGACCGCAGTTCACGGCCGAGGACGAGCGGCTGCTCGAGGCCGTCGCCGTGAGCGCGCGCCAGCTCGCTGGCAACGGCGCAGATCGCCGCGGCCGAATGGCGCAGCGCCTCGCCGCGACCGAGCAGGAGCGCGGGCGCTGGGCCGCGAGCTGCACGACGAGACCCTCCAGGGCCTGGCCGCGGTCGAGCTCGGCCTGGCCGCCGCCGTGCGTGAACCTGACCGCGAGGCCGTCGCCGAGGCGATCGGGCTCGCGATCAGCCAGCTCCAGGGCGAGATCGCCGGGCTGCGGGCGCTGATCACCGAACTGAGGCCGCCGGCGCTCGATCACCTGGGCGCGAGGGCGGCGATCGAGGCGCTGGCCGCGCGGGCGATGCGCAACGGACTCGAGGTCGACGTGCACATCGAGCTCGCCGACGAGCACGACGAAGCCGCCCGGCGTCCCGCGCCCGAGCTCGAGACCGCGCTCTACCGGATCGTCCAGGAGGCACTCACGAACGCCGCCAAGAACGGCCGCGCCACCCGCGCGGTCGCCGAGGTGATCGAGGCGGACGGTGTGATCGAGGTGACGATCAGAGACGACGGCGCCGGGTTCGATCCCGCCGCCGCGACCACCGGCTTCGGCGTGCTCGGCATGCGCGAGCGCGCCGAGCTCCAGCACGGCTGCTTCGCGATCGAATCGGCGCCGGGCCACGGGACGGTCGTCCGGGCCACACTGCCGCTGCGCCACCGGGCCGACTCCAGCCCGCCGGGACGTGGCGGGCACGCCTGGCGCTCGGTCTGATCACGCGCCGAGGAGCGCCGGTCACCGCCCGCCTACTACCAGTGATCGTGCACGTGCGGGCGGATCAGGCGGTCGTAGACGTCCCTGACGCCGGCCCGCTGCTCCTCACGCAGAGGAGGAAGTGACGCGCTGGCAACGTTTCCGCGCACCTGCTCGGGGTTCCGGGCTCCGGGGATCACCGTGCTGACTCCCGGCTGGTCGATCACCCAGCGCAGCGCGAGCTGGGCCAGGGACGTTCCGGGATCCACCAACCGCGCGAGCTCACGGGCGGCCCGGACGCCGACCTCGTAGGGGACGCCGGCGAACGTCTCCCCGACGTCGAACGCCTCGCCGCCGCGGTTGTAGCTGCGGTGATCCTCGGGCGCGAAGACGGTGTTCTCGTCGTAGCGCCCGGACAGCAGCCCCGAGGCCAGCGGCACCCGCGCGATCACCCCGACCCCCGCCGCCTGCGCCGCGGGGAGCACCTGCTCGAGCGGCTTGAGGCGGAAGCAGTTGAGGATGATCTGCACCGTCGAGACGTGTGGTCGAGCGATCGCCGAGAGTGCCTGCGCGCACGTCTCCACCGAGACGCCGTAGGCCCGGATCCGCCCGTCGCCCACCATCGCGTCGAGCACCGCGAACACCTCATCGTCATCGAAGACACCGTCCGGCGGGCAGTGCAACTGGACGAGGTCGAGCGCCGCGACTCCGAGGTTCGCCCGGGAACGGTCGTTCCAGGCTCGGAAGCTGTCGCGGTTGTAGTTCTCGGCCAGCTGCTCGACCCGCCGGCCCATCTTGGTCGCGATCAGCAGGTCCGGGTGGGCGCGGTGGAGCTCACCGCAGAACTGCTCGCTGCGCCCGTCGCCGTACACGTCTGCCGTGTCGAAGAAGGTGATCCCGGCGTCCACGGCGGCCGCGAGGGTCATGCGGGCATCGTCAGCCTCGACCGCTCCCCAGTCGGCGCCGAGCTGCCACGTGCCGAGGCCCACGACGCTCACGTCGCGACCCATGCGTGTGATCGTCCGCTGCTCCATCCGTGCCCGGCATCCTGCCAGGCTCGACTCAGTCGTGCGCGCCTCGCCTCATGCGCCTTCGGCGGCGATGATCTGCTGATAGGCCGAGAAAGCCGGCTTGGCGGAGTAGTCGTCGCGGAGCAGCCCGTAGCCATTCTCGAGCTGCCCGCTGGCGGTGTTGGCGTCGCGCAGGCAGAACCAGCGCAGATCCGTCACGCCGTACGTGCGACGGACGCTTTCGACCGAGGCGATCGTGTCCTTCAGGACCGCAGCCTGCGTGGCCTCGGAGCGAGCGGGGTCCGTCGGGTACCCGGTCTCGGCTACGGTGATCGTGGCCGCGCTCGAGAGACCAGCGGCGACCATGTGCCGGGTCCGCACGCAGCGGAGGCTGTCGGTCACGGTGGCGTTGATCAGGCTCGCCGTCGGGGTCGTGCTCTGCGAGGGCGCTGACCAGGTCCCGGGGTAGACATCGATTCCGACCCAGCCGGCGGCTGCCGTGAAGGCCTGCCCGCCCGCGGCGCGAAGCTGAGACCAGATCGGCTCTGTGGTGCACGGGGAGCTTCCGGCGGCCCAGTTGAAGCCGACCTTGACATCCGGGCGGCCGGCCGCCACCAGGGCCCCCCGAGCGGCGGGGATGCCGTGGGCGATCGCGCTCACCACGCCGGGGTAGGCGCCATCGCCCGCCGCGGCGGACTGAGTGTTGTTCGGCTCGTTGCCGATCTGCAGAGCGAGCAGCCCCGGCAGCGCGGCGAGCCGCGTGGCGACGGATTGCACCCAGGGGACGTAACCGGCGTCGAGGTCCGGACGCGCCGGGCGGTAGCGGAGCACCATCTCGACCCGGAGGCCGTTGGCCGACCACCACGTGGCGTCGCTGACGAGCGCATCGGCCTCGTGCGGATCGACCCCGGTGTATTGGCCGTAGATGTGCATCGTCAACGACCGGCCACCCTTCAGCGCCTCGACGGCGGCCAGCGCCTTGGCGGGATCGTCGGCGACGGCAGGATCGGCCTGGTTGACCGTGCCGACACCGGCCCACGGGTAGACACCAAAGCGAAGGGGGGCGCCTGCGCCGGTCGCGATCATCGCCGGCCGGGCTGGGGCGAACGAGCGCACGGGAGCGGCACGGCGAACGGGGCGGCGGCGATGCGCGGGCTTGTGAAGCTTCTTTGCATGCTTGGCCTTCCCGTGGGTGATCCGATGCGTGCGGCTCGCGGCGATCGCCCGGTGCGACGCTCGTGCGCCGGCGCTCGAGAGCCCGACGGTTCCGAACAGCACGGCGATGACGCTGAAGAGGGACAGTAGGGGCATCAGGCGGCGCACGGTATTCCAGGGATCGGTCGGTAGGCCGCGGTCGACCACCCTCGCGGGACCGCCTCGACGCACGGATGAGCTGTGGACCCACGGGCCCTGTCCCAACATCCGTCCAGGCGTCGCCCGGTGAGCTCGGAGCCTCGACGGCCCGGGCGACCGAACGGGTGTGGACCTCGCGTTCCCCGACCCAGAGGACTCGCCGGCCCGCTCGTCGACGTTCGTCGCCGCGGTCGGCGCTGTCGAGACGTTGCCGGCCGAGGAGATCCTCGACCCTCGGGTCCGGAGCCCCGGCGGCCCGGAGGTCGAGCGCCCGCATGGCGCGTCGTGGGAGCGACGCAGGGGACGCCGGCGCCACCGGCACAACCGGGGGCTCGTCGACGCGCTGACACGCCCACAGCGACTGAGCCTCGTCGCCCTGATGGTGAGCTGGGGGGCGCTGACGATCTGGGCCTGGACCTGGTTCCTGCAGCCCGTGCATTGGACCTCGCCGGTGACGCTGGCGATCAACATCGCCCTGCTCTCGGTCGAGATGCTGGCGCTGCCGCTGTGGTTCTTCTTCTGGATCTGGCGCATGAAGCGGCCGAATCCCGCCCTCACGGTGCCGGAGGTTCGTACCGCGATCATCGTCACCAAGGCGCCGAGCGAGCCGTGGGCGGTCGTCCGCGAGACGCTCGAGGCGATGCTCGCCCAGGACTTTCCGTTCCCGTATGACACGTGGCTGGCCGATGAGAGTCCGCAGCCCGAGACGCTGTCCTGGTGCGCCGCGCACGGCGTGCGGGTCTCCACGCGGGAGGGAGTGGACGCCTATCACCAGCCGACATGGCCGCGGCGCACGCGATGCAAGGAGGGCAACCTCGCCTTCTTCTATGACATGTGGGGCTACGACCACTACGACGTGGTGGCCCAGCTCGACGCCGATCACGTCCCCGAGCCCGACTATCTGAGCCGCATGGTGATCCCGTTCGTCGACCCGATGGTGGGCTATGTCGCGGCCCCCAGCATCTGCGACCGCAACGCCGCGCGGTCGTGGTCGGCGCGCGGGCGCCTGTATACCGAGGCCGTCCTCCACGGACCCACTCAGGCCGGCCACAGCGGCGGCTTCGCGCCCAGCTGCATCGGCTCCCACTACGCGGTGCGCACGGAGGCACTCCGGGAGATCGGCGGACTCGGACCCGAGCTCGCCGAGGACTTCACCACCACGCTGATGATGAGCTCATACCGCTGGCAGGGGGTCTTCGCCGTCGACGCCGAGGCCCACGGCGACGGCCCCGAGACCGTGACCGACTGCGTCACCCAGGAGTTCCAATGGTCGCGCAGCATGATGAACGTGCTACTGGGAGTCGGGACCCAGTACCGCCGCGGGCTCAGCCGGCGAGCCAAGATCCGGCTCGAGTTCTGCCAGTGGTGGTACCCGCTGTTCGCGACGCTGATGCTCGCCTCGGTCCTGATACCGATCGTCGCCATCGCCACCCAGACGCCCTTTGTGCGCGTCTCGCTCGGCGGCTTCTACCTCCACTTCGGGCCGCCCACGCTCGTGATGCTGGCAACCGTAGTGTGGCTGCGGAGCCTGAAGTGGCTACGGCCCCGGGCGGCCAAAGCGCTGTCCTGGGAGATCGCGCTGTTCCAGATCGTCCGCTGGCCCTGGGCCCTGTTCGGCTGCGCGCAGGCGACCGCCGGCCGGCTCGCGCGCCGCGAATTCAACTTCAAGGTCACGCCGAAGGGGCGCACCGGGCCGATCCCGCTGCCGATGCGGGTCGTGGCGCCCTACCTGGTGCTTGCGCTGGCCTCGGCGACACCCGCGCTGCTCGGTCTGGACGCCGGGCAGGCGCGGGGCTACTACACGCTGGCCCTGATCAACGTGTGCCTCTACCTGACCGCCGCGAGCGCGATCATCGCGCTGCACATCCACGAGCACCCCCGGGGCCTGAGGGCGAACGTCCTGCGCAGCTCCATGGGGAACATCGTGGCCACTGCGGCGACGGCGGCGATCGTGATCGCGGCCGTGACCGCGCCCGGGTTCATCCTCGCCCCGTTGACGCGCGGCGTCACCCCGAGCCGTCCGGCGGCGGCCGTGGGCCACGCCACGACCCCACTCGCGATCGGGGTGACCACTGCGGCGCTGGCGGCGAACTCGACCACAGCCTGGGTCCCGGCCGATCTCGGCCAGGTCACCAGTTTCGAGCGCACAATCGGCTCCCGGGTGGGGATCATCATGTGGTTCGCCGACTGGGCGCACGCCAAGCTCGAGCCCGCCCAACTGCGAGCCGTCGCGGGCCGGGGCGCCATCCCGGAGATCTCGTGGGAGCCTTGGGACTACGCCCGAGGTCTGCGCACGGCGCAGCCGCAGTACTCGCTCAGCTCGATCATCGACGGACGCCATGACGCCTATATCCGCAGCTGGGCCATCGGCCTGCGTGCGTACGGCGGTCCCGTCCTGCTGCGCTTCGCCCAGGAGACGAACGGCTCCTGGTATCCGTGGTGCGAGGGCGTGAACGGCAACCGCGCCGGCCAGTACGCGCAGGCCTGGCGCCACGTCCACGCGATCTTCGCCGCCGAACACGTCGCCAACGTGGAATGGGTGTGGAGTCCGGTGTCGCGGATCGCCATCCCGATCAACCTCAGTCAGTACCCCGGCAACGGCTACGTCGACGTGCTCGGGGTCTCCGGGTTCAACGGGGGCACCGCTCTGCAGTGGACCGGCTGGCAGGGCTTCTCGAGCCTGTTCGACGCCACACTCGCGACCCTGCATCGGCTCGCGCCCCACAAGCCGATCCAGATCAGCGAGGTCTCGAGTGCCGAGAAGGGCGGCAGCAAGGCCGCCTGGATCACGGCCATGTTCGGGGACCTCCGTCGTCACCGCCAGGTCACGTCGGTGATCTGGTTCGACCTCCGCAAGCAGACCGATTGGCGCGTCAACAGCTCGACCCGGGCGGGTCAGGCATTCGCCACCGGCGTCGCGGCGCTGCGCAGTCTCCGATAGCCGGCCTGGTCAGAGTCCGGCGGAGCGCGGACGGCGCGCGAGCGCGTGAGCGCCACGCAGGTGAGCGCCGGTCAGCTCGGCGGCGACATCAGCGTCCCCGCGTTCGATCGCGGCGGTCAGCTCGGCGTGCTCGGCGATGAACCGGGCGATGCGCTCGGGGTCGCGGGCGGCCGCGAGCGCCGCGATCCGCTCCAGCCGGTCGCGCAGGGTGTCGTACTGGCGGGTCAGCAGCGCGTTGCCGTTCGCGATCACGATCGTGCGATGGAAGCGCCGATCGGCGGCCGCGAACCCGGTGCCCCCGGCGGCCAGCGACCGCTCCTGTTCGGCGATCGCCTCGCGGAGCGCCGGTGCGACCTCGGCACCATAGGCCGCCACCCGTCGCGCGCAATGCTGCTCGATCAGCAGCCGCGCCTCGAGCACATCGTCGGCCTCCGACGGTGAGATCGGAATCACGAGCGCGCCGCGCCGCGGGTACAGCTCGAGCAGGTCCTCGGCCTCGAGCTGCCGAAACGCCTCGCGGACCGGCGTGCGGCTGATCCCGAGCCGGCGCGCGAGCTCGTTCTCGCTCAGCAGTGTGCCGCCGGCGAAGCGACCGTCGAGCAATCGCTCCTTCACGTACGCGTAGGCCCGGGCGGCGGCGGAGGGCGGCCGCCCCGCCGCTGCCACCGGATCGAAGGCGAGAGGCACGGCGCGTTACACTAGAGCACAGCTTGTATGCAAGATGCGTGCAAGATCCGGCGGGGCACGTCCGTGACCTCGTCGGCACGGCTCATTTCCCTCGAGCAAAGGACAACTCCATGATGCTCCGACTCGCCGATTCGATCGTGCGCGTATTTCGCGTCGAGCCAACGCAGAATCAGGCCCACTTCCACACCGGCTCCGACGGGCGTCCCTACGTGTGCGACTACGACCGTTGTGACTCGCCCAGCCTCAGCGGGCCCGAGGTGGGTCTGCCGCAGCGGTAGCGGGGGCGTCGAGCCGTAGCCCCAGGCACAGGCTCCGGCTCCCGCCCTTGCTGGTATCCGAGAACCCGAGGCGTGCGTACAGGGCCAGCGCGCCGGCGTTGTCCTCGTTCGCGTCGAGCTCGACCCTCCGGCAGCCGCGGTCCCGTGCGTGATCGATGGCGCGCTCGACGAGCGCACGGGCGAGACCGCGCCGGCGCGCCTGGTCGCGTACGTACAGGTCCTCGAGCCAGCAGTCCTCGGTCGCGGTCCACACGCTGTGCCGGAAACGCAGCTGGCACACGGCCGACGGCGTCGCTCCGGGCTCGGTCGCAGCGAGCCAGAACTCGCCGTCGGCTCGCCCGATCAGTTGCCGCACCGAGGCTGCGAAGGACTCGTCGGGCGGCCACGAATGGCCCATGTGATCGCGGAACTCGACCAGCAGCCCGGTCACCGCATCGGCGTCGCGGTGCGTGGCGCGCCAGACCGTGATCACCGGTGACCGCGCCGGGTCGAGGTCAGAGCCCTAACTGGGCTCGCCCCAGCGGCCGTCGCCGTGATCGCGCGTGCGCTCGTCCCCGACCGCCCCGGCGTCATCGGGCCCGTAGCCGGCCTGGGTCAGCATCCGCCGCAGGTCGACGACGATCTGCACGTCGAGATCCTTGCCGTGCGGCGCGGGCAGGACCTCGGTCTCGGGTCCGAGCGTGACCTTGACCTTGCCGTTGTGCTCGGTGGTCACGGTTCCGATCGTCTCCAGCAGTGAGAGCACTTGACGCCACTCGATGTTGCGACTCGTGGGACGGCTGAAGATCTTCTCGACCGTGTCGCGGTGATGGTTGTTGAGGTGCGCTTGCATCGCGCTTCCCTTCGTACCAGCTCACACGTCGCGTGGCAAGCCGCGATCCCGGGCCTGGGATCGCGGCCTCCTGCGCTCAGATCCCTTCGGGCTCGACGGGCGGAACCTCGAAAGCCGCCGTGGCCTGGGGCTCCGTCTCGGTCTCGGTCCCCGTCTCGACGCCCGCCACCGCATCGGCTACCGGCTCCGGCTCGAGAACGGCGGCCGCTCCCGGCGGGGTCAGCTTCTCGGCCTCGGGCGGGAATCGGTCGGCCGCGCTCTGGGCGAGGGTGACGAGGGCGTTCGCGACGTCGCGCACATCCTGGATCAGCCGGTCGCGCTCCTGCCACACCGCATCGGTGTCCCCGTCGAGCCGGCGCAACTGCCGGGTGGCCTCGTCGGTGATCGCGGCGGCGTTGGCCTCCGCGTCCGCGATCAAGCGCTCCGCCTGTGCCTGGGCCCGGAACGCCGTCTGCTGCGCCTGCTCATGGGCGACCCGGAGGACGGCCGATGTCTGTTCGCCGAGCCGATCGATCTCCACGGCGACCGGCGCGGCCAGCGATCGCTGGGTGTGCATCTCGCTGAGCTCCCGCTCGAGCCCGGCGATGTGGTCGTCGACGAAGGCTCGGTCGTAGCCGTGGCGGGAGATCGGAAATCGTGGCTCGCCCGGCTCCCACGGGGCGGTCGAATGGGTCTCGACCGGGTACTCGGGCTCGTCGCTGGGCACCCAGCCGGCGACCCGGTCCGGATCGCTTCGGTCGAACCCGCCGAACGTCCTGGCGAGCCGATCGCCGATGTCCGCGAACCGCGAACTGGCCGGGCGCCGCACGGGCTCATCTACTGCCGTCCCGGGTGTGTCGAAGTCGGTCATGTGTCGCTCCTTCGCGCGTCGTTCACCAGTGGGCTGTTCGCGCTGCCCAGTGTCATCCCTCCTCGCCGGGCGCCCGGCGGGAGGGATCGTGCATGACGCCTTTCAGCCCAGGACCGCGACGCGGAGGGCCCGGGGCTCCTCCTCGAGCAGTGGGCCTCAGGTGCTCTCGGCCTCGAGCAGAACGCGGCGCTTGATCTCGCGCACCGCCGGCCATGGGGCCGAGGCGATCTGCGCCGCGAGCGCCAGCGTGTCCTCGAGCGAGCCGAGGCTGGACACGACGCCGCGCGCGTGGGCCTCATCGGCTCCGAGCACACGCCCCGTCATGCCCAGCTCGCGGGCCAGTGCCGACGGCAGCGCGGCCCGCGCCGCGGCATAGCTCGGCGACGGCAAAGCGCTGCAACTGAGTGTCGGGGGCCGGAACTCAGTTGCAACGCTTCGGTCGAGATAGTCCCGTAGCAGATAGTCTGTCCGCAGACCGACCACTGCTACCATCGATGCCATGGCAACCCCCGCCACGATCACGGCCGCGAGCACCGAGGAGTGCCCCGAGTGCCTGGCCGGGAACCTGAACTGGCTCCTGGCCCAGGCTCACTATGCGCTCGCCGGTGAGCTGGCCGCGGCGCTCGAGCCGCTGGCCGTCACCCCCCGCGGCCATTCGGTCCTGGCGGCGGCGATGACCGGCTCCTACACACAGACCCAGCTCGCCGAGCTCGTCGGCCTCGACAAGACGACGATGGTCGTCACCCTGGACGAGCTCGAGTCCGCCGGCCTAGCCCGGCGCATCACCTCGAGCACCGACCGCCGCGCCCGGACGATCGAGGTCACCCCCACCGGCCGGCGCAAGGTCGCCCAGGCCAACGAGATCATGGTCCGCCTTCAGGCCGATGTCCTGTCGGCGCTGGCGCCGGCCGGCGGTCAGGTCCTGCTCGACACGCTGAGCGAGCTCGTCCGGCACCGGCTCGCCGAGCCCGTCGCCTGCAAGTCGATCCGCCGGCGCGAACCCCGCGCACACTAGCCGACCCTGCTCAAGCTGCCAGGCCCGGACTCCATGTCGGGGGCCAGCCGCGGCGCGCTCCGCCAACGGGGTCCGAACCGAACCGGTCGCTCCAGAATCATCCCGTACGAAACGATCTGCTACGGTAGTTCCCGTCTACCGAGCCCTCATGAACGACCTGGAGCCTCTACGGCCCATGACTGACACCGCCACCCCGTCTTCCCCCTCCCCCACTGTTGCGTCGGCCGACAGGGCCCGCTGGATCGCCCTGATCGTCTTGTGCGCGGGGATGCTGATGATCATCCTCGACTCGACGGTGGTGAACGTCGCGCTGCCCTCGATCCAGCACGACCTCGGCTTCTCGCAGCCGAACCTGGCCTGGGTGGTGAATGCGTACCTGATCACCTTCGGCGGGCTGCTGCTGCTGGCCGGGCGGCTC